>NZ_CP039292.1:0-300029 GCF_004798665.1 Actinomyces procaprae | reverse complement strand
CGAACTCCTTGCCCGCGCCGAGGCGCTGCTCGGTCGGCGACTGCCGCTGACCGACGGCGCCCGTCGCGCGCTGCTGGCCATGGCCGACGGCGACGGCCGCTACCTGCTGGGCATGGTTGAGCAGGTCGTCGGTTATGCCGACTCCCAGGGCCGAGCGGGCACACAATCCGGCAAGGCCTCCGCGGGACCCGCGGCGCCCACGACTGCCGCCTCCACCGGTCCGGTCGAGTTGGACGAAGCGGCGCTGACCGCCGTCGTCGCCTCCCGGGCGCCCCTGTATGACAAGTCCTCCGAGGAGCACTACAACCTCATCTCCGCACTCCACAAGTCCATGCGCGGCTCCGACCCGGACGCCGCCCTGTACTGGCTGGCGCGCATGCTCGCCGGTGGAGAGGACCCGCTATACATTGCGCGGCGGCTGGTGCGCTTCGCCTCCGAGGACGTCGGCATGGCCGATCCCGGCGCACTGCAGATGACCCTGGCCGCGTGGGACACCTACGAACGGCTGGGCTCCCCGGAGGGGGAACTGGCCATCGCCCAGGCGGTCGTCTACCTGGCGACGGCGCCGAAGTCGATCAGCGTCTACCGGGCCCTGGGTCGGGCGATGAAGCTGGCGCGGCAAACCGGCTCGCTCATGCCGCCGGCGCACATCCTGAACGCACCGACCCGGCTGATGAAGGAACTCGGGTACGGCGAGGGCTATCAGTACGACCCGGACACCCCGGAGGGCTTCTCCGGCGCCGACTACATGCCCGAGGGTCTCCCGCCCCGCGAGCAGCGCGAGCGCCTGTACGAGCCCACCGCCCACGGCCACGAGCGGCGCATCCGCGAGCGCCTGGCCTACTGGGACGACCTGCGCGCCAAACTGCGCTCCAAACAATGAGCCGACGCCATATCTACCGACCTCGGCACGTAACATCAACCGACCTCGGTGGTTATATCTACCGATCTCAGCACGTAACTTCTACCGACCTCGGTGGTTATAACGACCGACCTCGGCGAGGGGCGGGTAGGACGAGGGGCGGGTAGGACGAGGGGCGGGCGGGGCGCTGTCAGCGCTCGCAGAGGACGGCTACGGTGCGGCCGGGCACCGTGATGGTGCCGGTAGTCGCGTCGAAGCGGGTGTCCTTGACGATCGGGTCAGCCCCCTCCATCTGTATGTCGCTCAGCTCGAAGTACCGGTCCACCAGCGCATCCACACGCTGCTCCACGGCACCGGGCGCGGGGTTGATCACCACCAGCAGCCCATCCAGGTCGGGGTCGACGTCGCTGGCCCCGGCGCCATCGTCGATCAGCATGATCACCAGCCCGGGAGTATCGAAGTCACCGGTCGGGAAGGACACCCGCTCGCGGATGAGCGCGGCCGAGCCGAGGGAGAACAGGTGGCTGGAGCGCCGCAGACGCAGCAGGTCGAGGGCCTGCTCCCGGGCGGCGGCGATGTCGGCGGCGGCGGGGCGCAGGTCCTCACGCATGAGGATGCCGGCCTGCACCACCCAGGCGTCGAAGTTGCGGGCGGCCGGCGGCAGGCCGCGCCCCCAGCCGTTGTCGCGCCCGGCCCAGTCGATGGCGTTGAAGTGGTCGCCGGAGTTGTAGGAGTCGCGGTCCAGCGACTTGCTGCGCAGCAGCTCGGTACCCGCCGCCCAGAAGCACGGCGACTGACCGAGCGTGACCGTGGCCAGGCACAGCGTGTTCATGCGGATGCGCTCCGACATGGGGGTGCCGGGCGGCAGCTTGTAGGCGAGGCGGTCGAACAGGGTCTCGTCGTCGTGGGCGTCCACGTAGTTGACGGAGTCCGCGGGGGTGAGCCCGTAGGCGGCGGGCTGCTCGCCGTAGCGGATCTCCTCGCCCCGGACCCAGCGCCCGTCGGAGCCGGGGAGCTCGAAGTCGCGCAGGTTGCCGGCCAGGGCCAGTCGCACCAGGTCGGTGCGCCAGGCCAGGTCGTCGCGCTTGGCCTCCTCCGAGCGGTCGTCATAGCCATTGGGGTCGGTCAGCTCGCCGTTGCCCAGCCCCTGCGGCACCCGTGGGTCGGTGTCGTTGCTGTGCCCGTGGACGGCGTCGCGCACGCGGTCGTTGAAGGTGCCGATGCCCAGCAGGCCCGCCTGCCCCTGGGTGGCCTGGGTGAACAGGGCGTTGTTCGCCACCTCCCCCATGTTCCAGCCCTCGCCGTACAGGTAGACGGGGTGCCCGACGGCGTCCTCGGCGACCTCCGCCAGCGCGGCCTGGAGCTGCGCCATGGTCGCCAGCGAGTGGTAGCCCATCAGGTCGAAGCGGAACCCGTCGACCCGGTAGTCCACCACCCAGGACACGCAGGCGTCGATCAGGAGCCGCTCGGCCATGCGGTGCTCGGTGGCGATGTTGTTGCGGCAGGTGGACATCTCCACGTTCCCGGCGGCGTCCAGGCGGTGGTAGTAGCCGGGGACGATGCGGTCGAGCACACTGTGGGGGTCCTGCCCGGAGGCGCCCGTGTGGTTGAAGACCTGGTCCAGCACCACCTGCAGGCCCATGCCGTGGATGGCGCCGACCATCTCCCGGAACTCGTATACGCGGGCCCCGCCGTCCTGATGGTCCTCGCGCGCGTAGGAGCCCTCCGGGACCAGCCAGTGCCAGGGGTCGTAGCCCCAGTTGTAGGCGTCGTCGTCGGCGACGGCGGTGATGGCCGCCTGCGGGCGGCGCGAGGCCGGGGAGGCGTCGGCGGGGATCTGGGGCGTGCGCTGGGCGGCGCGCGCCTCGGGCACGGAGCAGAAGTCGAAGGTGGGCAGCAGGTGGAGGGTGTCGATGCCGGCGGCGGCCAGTCGTCGCAGGTGGCGGGTCCCGTCGGAGGCGAGGGAGAAGGCGGTGTAGGTGCCGCGCAGCTCCTCGGGGACGGTGGGGTCGGCGGCGGAGAAGTCGCGTACGTGCAGCTCGTAGATGGAGCGGGCCGCGTCGGAGATGACGACGGGGCTGAGGTTCTCTCGCCAGGATGACGGCTTCAGGTCCCGCCGGTTCAGGTCGACGACGACGCTCCGGCGGGAGTCGACGGTAAGCGCCCGCGAGTAGGGGTCGGTGACCAGGTTCGTCTCCACCCGTCCGGTGGCGGGTACGTAGACGCGCACCTCCCACAGGTATTGGGAGCCGGCGTTGACGCCGGCGGCGCGGGCCGCCTCCACGCCCACCTCCCAGCGGCCGTCCCAGGAGTCGGCGTCGGCCCTGTCGGCGGGGACCCGGATGGGGTCTCCCTCCGCCAGCGGCACCGAGCCGGCGGGGTCGCCGGTGGGCCAGGCGAGCAGGGCGACGTCGACGGCGGTCGGCGCCCACAGGGCGAAGGAGGGGACGCCGTCGGGGCCGATGGCGGCACCGAGGGGCGCGGAGCCGTCCCGGGCGGCGGCGTCGGCGTACAGCCGGTCGAGCACCGGCCACGTCTGGACTTCGGTGAAGGCGGTGACCCAGCCACCGGTGGAGGCTGCGGTGCGCTGCACCACCGCCAGCTGTCCGGTCAGCAGCAGTGTGATGTCCTCACGCTCGACGCGGCGGCTGCCGAACTCGTCCTCCAGGGACAGGGCCAGGTAGCCGCGCAGGGCGGGGTGAGCGGTCATCGCCTCCTGACCGAGCAGATCCTCCAGCAGGCCGTGAACGCACAGGGGGATCTCCTGGGCGTCTGGGCCTGCCTGGAGGATGCCGTCTACGAGCCGAGCGCCGCCGCTGGGTGCGGCGATCAGCCCGAAGGTGACTGGGCACTGGGCCGGGAATCCCTCCGGGGGGCGTACGCGCAGCGCCTCGACGTCAACCATTGCCGGTAGCAGGTCGGCGGGCCAGGCGAGGGTGGTCTCATCCACCCAGTAGGCGCGCGCCTCACCGACGCCGGGGAGCTCGTGGCGGACCGGGGCGTCGTGATGTACCGGGACGACGTTGGCCATAGGAACACCTTCCTGACTGTTGGCGCGAGTCTAGCGCGACGCTTCCAGTAACGACCATCACCTGTCAAGACACTGCGGTGGCGGCGTGCCGCGGGGCGCGTCCGGGGTTATGGCCGCAGGCCGCGCAGATAGACCCCTACCAGCCAGTCCTGCCAGCCGGGAGCCATTTCATCGACGATCGCCCCCAGCGGCCGCGATACCTCCACCACGCCGATCTGAAAGCGGACCGGGTCCACCCCCTCACGTACCAGCCCGGCGGCGCGGGCCGCCTGAAGCAAACCGGAGATGCGCTCGACGGCGCGCTCGCGCAGCGCAGGTCCCAGCCCCCCCGCCTCGAACAGCTCGGAGCGGGTGCCGACCTGAGTCAGCAGGCGCCCCAGTCGCAACGACGCCACCTCATGCACGAAACCGGCCCAGGCGGCCTCGGGGTCACGGCTCCATGCCTGCTCGCAGCGCCCCGCGGCCGCGTCGAGCTGCTCGTAGACCTCGTCGGCGACCCCGGCCACCAGGCTCAGCCGGTCTGGAAAATGCCGGTACAGGGTGCCAATCCCGACTCCCGCCTCCGTGGCGATCCTTCTGACGGGGACGTCGACGCCGACGTCGGCGAACAGTTCCCGGGCCGCCTTGATGATCGAGTCCCGGTTGGCGACGGCGTCCACCCGCATGGTGATGCTCCTCTCCCCCGCGAGTCGGTCCCGCGGACTTGCCCAGACTACATCCGGAGCGATACGCTCCGGATTACTTCCGGAGCAAATCGCTCCACTTACAGAATCGAGCAACCGATGACCGCCCTAACCCCTACCGCCGCGTCGGCTTCCAACACACCCTCGGACCCGCGACGTTCCACCCGCGGGCTCCTGCTCGCCACGCTCGGCATCCCCGTCGTCATCATCCTCATGCTCCTGG
The DNA here is from genome assembly GCF_004798665.1 of Actinomyces procaprae. NCBI lineage: Bacteria > Bacillati > Actinomycetota > Actinomycetes > Actinomycetales > Actinomycetaceae > Actinomyces > Actinomyces procaprae. Next base: position 295,230 of record NZ_CP039292.1, on the reverse strand, counting down.
CGTTCCTGGCCCCGTCCATCAACTCCGGGGCACAGGACCTGCCGCTGGCCCTCTCGGCGCCGCAGGCCGTGCAGGACCAACTGCTGACGCAGCTGGACACCGCCGCACCCGGGGTCTTCGACGTAACCGTCGTCGCGGACGGCGAGGCTGTGGCCGGTGCGGTTGAGAACCGTGAGGCCATCGGGGGGATCACCATCACCGCCGACGAGTCCGGCCAACAGATCGAGGTCGTCACCGCCTCCGGCGCGGGCAGTCCCTACGCCGCCCTGCTGACGAACCTCGCCACCACCCTGGAGGCGCAGGCCGACTCCCAGGCCGTGGCCGCCGCCCAGGCGCAGGGCGCCGACGCCGCCACGCTCCTTAAGGTGCAGCAGGAGGCGAGCGCCTCGCAGACGGTCATCGTCACCGACGTCGCCCCGCTGACGGAGTCCGACCCCTCCGGTGTTGGACTGTCCGCCATCGCGCTGCCGCTCGTGTTCGGCGGCATGGCCTCGGGCGTGATCCTGAGCCTGGTACTGCGCACCTCCCCGTGGAGGCGCGCCCTGGGCGCCGTTGCAATCGCGGCACTCGGCGGCCTGTGCGTCGCCGCCGTACTGCAGACCTGGTTCGGCGCCGTCGACGGCTCCTTCCTGTTGCTGTGGGCGGGGCTGAGCCTAGGCATCGCGGCGATCTCCCTGACTCTGATCGGCCTGCAGGAGACCCTGGGCTACGCGGGCTTCGGGCTCGGAGCCGTACTCATGCTGTTCGTGGCCAACCCGCTCTCCGGTCTCGCCACCGGCTGGCAGTGGCTCCCCAGTGGATGGGGAACCTTCGGGCAGCTGCTGCCGGTGGGTGCGGCCGGCACCTGGCTGCGCTCCGCCGCCTACTTCGACGGCGCGGGCATGGGAGCCGGCCCGTGGGTACTGACCGCCTGGATCGCCTGCGGCCTCGCCCTGCTCGCCGTCGGCGCGTACCTCAACGCGCGCCGCGGTCGCGGCGATCGCGTGAGCTGACTCCTCGACCGCGCAGACCATCACGCAGACCCGCCGGGACGGTACGGAGGCGAGCGCGCCTTCGGGGCCGTCCCGGCGGGTGTTGCGGCGCCGGCGGGGTCGGCCGGCGTCTGCAACGCCCCTTCGGGGTTAACAACGCCGGTTAACCGTCTGCTGAAGGGCTCCGAGGTATACAGCAGAGCGTTAAGTAGCGTTGTTAACGCCCAACCCGCGTAGTAGACGGCCCCGGCGGCGGGCACAAATGAGGGGAGGCGCCCGGAACCAGTCACTCGGCTCCGGGCGCCTCCCCAGTCGGTGCGCCGCGGTTCAGGCCCGCCGACGCCGCCGCAGGAGTACTCCCGCAGCGATGAGCGCCAAGGCGGCTGCGGTCAGCGGCATCAGCCCGGTGGCGCCGGTGCGGGCCAGCGGACCGGTGGCTGCACCCGTCGCGGCGGCCGACGGCGAGGCCCCCGCCGCCGAGGCGACCGATTGCGCCGACGCCGTCGCCTCCCCACCGGGTGCTGCGGTCGGCGCGCCCGTGGGCTCAGCAGCGGTGGGGGCGGCGGGATCAGCCGTAGGCGCCGCAGTGGGCTCTGCGGAGGGCTCCGCCGTTGCGGTCGGCACCGCAGTGGGCTCGGCGGTGGGCTCGGCAGTGGGCTCGGCGGAGCCGCCCGCCTGCTTCTCCACATAGACCGCCACGGTGCGTGCCGGGACGGTGGCGGTTCCGGTGGCCGCGTCGAAGGCCGCGGCCTTGACCACCTCGTCGGCGCCATCGGCCTGCACCTGGTGCAGCACGAACTCCCGGCCGGCCAGGTCCGTGATCGTCTCACTGACCTCGGCGTCGGAGGCGTTGAACACCACCAGCACGCCCGCCAGCGAGGCGTCCACGTCGTCGCCCACGGTGTCGTCGATGAGCATGGCGATCACGCCGGCCGTCGCGTCCGTCCCGGAGTTCGGGAAGGAGAGCTTGGCCTGGATGGCGTCGGCCGAGCCCAGGTGGAACAGCGGCGTCGAGGTGCGGATCCGCAGGAAGTCCAGCATCTGCGCCTTGGAGGCGGCAATATCCTCCGCCGTGGGCTTGAGCGCGGCGTCGGCCAGCAGCGGGCGCTGGATGTCCCACTTGGAGCCGTTGGAGGACTCCATGGGCAGCCCGGCGCCGAAGCCGTTGTCCTGCCCGGTCCAGTCGATCGCGTTGAAGTAGTCGCCGGAGTTGTAGGAGTCGCGGTCCAGCGACTTGCTGCGCAGCAGCTCGGTGCCCGCCGCCCAGAAGGACGGCGACTGGCCGAGCGTCACGGTGGCCAGCGACAGGCTGTTCATACGCACCCGGTCGGCCATGGACGTGTCCGCGGCCAGCTTGTAGACACCCAGGTCGAACAGGGTCTCATTGTCGTGGGCGTCCACGTAGTTGATCGTCTCCTCCGGGCTGGAGGCGTAACCGGCCGCCTGCCCGTTGTAGTCGATCTCCGCCCCGCGTTTGACCGTCCCGTCGGACTGGGTGAAGGAGTAGTCCTTCAGGTTGCCGGCCAGCCCCAGCTTGACCAGGTCGACGGCGTGACCGAGGTCGGCCAGCTGCTCCTCCGCGGTCCGGTCGGACCGGCCGTTGGGCGCGGTGTAAAGCCCGGTGCCGAAGCCCTGGTAGGTGCGCGGGTCGTCGTCGAAGGGGCCGCCGCCGTGGACGGCGTCGCGCAGCCGGTCGTTGAAGGTGCCGATCCCGGTACCGTCCAACTGGCCCTGGGTGGCGGTGGTGAACAGGGCGTTGTCCGCGATCTCCCCCATGTTCCAGCCCTCTCCGTACAGGTAGATGGCCGAGCCGTCCACCCCGTCCCGCTCAACCGTGAGCTCATCCAGTGCGGCGCGCAGCTTCTTCATGGTGTCCACCGAGTGGTAGCCCATCAGGTCGAAGCGGAAGCCGTCCACGTGGTAGTCGCGCGCCCAGGTGACCACCGAGTCGATCATGAGCCGCTCCGCCAGGGCGTTCTCGGTGGCGGTGTTGGGGCAGCAGGTGGAGGTGAGCACGTCACCCTTGGCGTCCAGCCGCTGGTAGTAGCCGGGCACCACCCGATCCAGCACCGAGGTGGCGTCCTGGCAGGCGCCGGCCGTGTGGTTGAAGACCTGATCCAGCACCACCTGCAGGCCGGTGGCGTGCAGGGCGCCGACCATCTCACGGAACTCGTAGGTGCGGGCGCCGCCGTCCTGGTTGCCCGCGGTGGCGTAGGAGCCCTCGGGGGTCGTGTAGTGGTAGGGGTCGTAGCCCCAGTTGTAGGCGTCGGCGTCCTTCACGGCCGACACGGCCGCCTGCTGCTCGGTGGAGTCCGGGCCGGCGTCGGCCGGGATGTCCGGCACCTGCTGGGCGGAGCGGTCCTCCTCAATGGTGGCGATGTCGAAGGTCGGCAGCAGGTGGACGGTGTCGATGCCGGCGTCCGCGAGCTCGGCCAGGTGCCGCATACCGTCGGAGTCGGTGACGGTGAAGGCCTTGTAGGTGCCGCGGTAGGCCTCCGGGACGGTGGCGTCCGCGGCGGAGAAGTCGCGCACGTGCAGCTCGTAGATGGTGCGGGCCGCGTCGGAGGAGACCAGTGGGGAGGCGGTCCCCGCCCACTGCTCGGGGGCCAGGTCCGGGTCGGACAGGTCGACGGCGACCGACCGCGCCGAGCCCAGGGTCAAGCCCACCGAGTAGGGGTCGGTGACCAGGTTGGTCTCCACCTTCCCGGTGGACGGCGCATACACCTTGACCTCCCACAGGTACTGGGAGCCGGCGGTGATGCCGGCGTCGGCGCCGTTCACCGTCCAGCGGCCGTCGGCCCCGCGCACGGCGGCGGTGCGCACGGCCTCGCCGTCCACGAGGGCGGCCGAGCCGGTGGCCGTGCCCGTGTCCCAGGTCAGCAGGGTGACCGCCTGGGCGGTGGGCGCCCACAGCGCGAAGTCGGGGACGCCGCCCGCGAAGGTGACGCCCAGCGGCGCGTCGGCGACGGCGTCGGCGTACAGGGAGTCGATGACGACGGCGGTCTGCACGCCGGTGAAGGCGGTCGCGCCGGTGCCGTCGGCGCCGCGCTGGACCACGGCCACCTGGCCCTTGAGGGCCTCGGCGACCTCCGCCTCGGACAGCAGGGCCTTGCCGTCGGCGTCGGTCGGTGAGACGGCGATGTAGTCGGCGAGGTTGGGGTGTGCGGCCAGGACGTCGTCGGGCAGGTTGCCGGTGATGCGCAGCGGCGTCTCGGTGCCGCCCGTCACCTTCCCGTCGGCCAGGGCGGCGCCGCCTTCGGGGGCGAGCACCAGGCCCAGGCTGATGGGGGCGTCGGCGGCCGGGGCGCCGTCGTCGCCGACCACGTCGCCACGGGTCACGCCGTCGGGCAGCAGGCTCACCGGCCAGGCCAGCGTGGTGGAGTCGACCCAGTAGGCGCGCTCCTCGCCGGTGCCGGCGACGGGCGGGTCCGCGACCTCAATGGTCAGCAGGTGGGTGGCGCCGTCGTAGGTGAAGACGACACTCTTGCCCGCGGTTGCGGAGAAGGAGTAGTTGGCGCCGTCCGCGGCACCGTCCACCCCGTAGTTCTCCGCCCAGGACAGGCCGACGGCGACCTTCACCTCATAGGAGCCGGTGGGCAGCGCCTCGGTGGAGAAGGTCCACGTCCCGTCGCCGTTCGGCCGCATGATCGAGGCCAGGCAGGCGGGGTCCCAGTCGGATTCGCAGCCGAGCTCGTCCTGGAAGGAGCCGGGCAGGGTCACCGCCGGGGCCTCGGCGTCGTTCCACACCTGGTGGGTGCGGGCGTCGTAGTAGAAGGTGACCGGCCCGCCGGCGGCGGTGTAGGTGATGTTGTCGCCGCCGGGCACGCCGTCGGCGCCGTAGTTCTCGTCCCAGGTGCCGCCGATGGCGATCTTGTACTGCCAGGTGCCGGCGGGGATGTCGAAGGTGCCGGTGTACAGGCCGGAGGCCGGGTCCTGGGCCAGCAGCGCCTGCTCGCAGTCGGGCTGCCAGTCGGAGATGCAGCCCATCTCGGTGTTGTGGTCGCCGGGGATGGTGACCTCCAGGCCGTCGATGGGGGCGGCCGGGTCGGCCTGCGGCTGCACGCCGGACAGGTCCGCGCCGACGACGGCGAGGGTCGAGGCGGCGGCCCGGCTGCCGGCGGCGTCGGTGGTTACCGCCCGCACCTCCAGGACGGTGCCGGCGGGCAGGGCGGAGACGTCCGCGTATACACGCGGGGTGTCGTCCTCGGCGGTGCCGACGGTGGTCCAGTCCTCGGTGCCGAGCCTCCGGTAGGAGAAGGTGGTCTCCGCCCAGCGGTCGGCGGCGGTGGCGGCGACGAGCTCCGCGGTGGTGCCGGACAGGTTCGCGCCATTGGGGGTGGTGAAGGCGACGGTCTGGTCCGCGGCGGCGGCGACGGTGGCGTCGGCGCGCAGGACGACGGCGCTCATCGCGGGCACGGTCAGCGTGACAGTGCCGTCGGCGTCGGCGGTGACCGCCTTGTCGGTGCCGTACAGGGGGGTGTAGGCGGCGCCGGGGGTGAGGGTTTTGAAGGTGACGGTCTGCTCCTCCCCGGCGTTGTTCAGGGCGACCAGGTGCTCGACCTTCTCGTCGCGGTCCACGCGGGCGAAGGCGTATACGCCGGCGGAGTCCTGGGAGTACAGCTCGATCTGGGAGCCGGTGGACAGGGCCGGGTAGGCGGCCCGCAGCTCGGCCAGCTCGGCGATGTGCTTGTACAGCGCGGAGTCGGTGTCGTAGCGGTCGGTGGAACCGGCAACGGTTCCGTCGATGAGCTGCTCGTTCGCGTACTGGTCCACCTGGGTGGCGAACATGTCCTGGCGGGCGTCCTTGTCCCCGCCGGAGCCGACCAGGCCCTGCTCATCGCCGTAGTAGATGACCGGCTGGCCGCGGGTCAGCAGCATCAGGGAGTGGGCCAGTTCGGATCGGGTGAGCAGCTCCGCGCTGCCGGTCCCGCCGCCCAGCAGGTAGCCGATGCGGCCCATGTCGTGGTTGCCCAGGAAGGTGGGCTCGGCGTAGATGCTGGAGTGGTCGGTCGTGTAGTAGTCATCGGTGGCGAAGAAGGTGCCCAGGTTCGTCGTTGGCCGGCCCCGGGCGAAGGCCAGGGCGGCGGCCTGGAAGCCGAAGTCGAGGGTGGCGTCCATGCCGGTGCCGCGCACGTAGGGGCTGGTCTTGGTGGCGTCGGCGTCATAGACCTCGCCGAAGGTGAAGAAGTCCGGGTTGGTGGCCGCGGCGTGGGCGTCGATGGCGGCGGTCCAGGCCTGCCAGAACTCGTAGTTGACGTGTTTGACGGTGTCGATGCGGAAGCCGTCCACGCCGAAGTCCATCCAGGCAGTGTAGACGTCCTCGAAGGTCTGCTCGACGATCGGGTTCTCCGTCATCAGGTCGTCCAGGCCCTGGAAGTCGCCCATGGTGGTGGACTCCCCCGTCCAGGTGGAGTCGCCGCGGTTGTGGTACAGGGTGACGTCGTTCAGGGCCTCGGGGATGACGTCGCCGTTGCGCACGGGCGTGTAGGGGAATGAGGTGGCGGCGTCGAGGGCGGGGAAGTCCTCCCGGCCGGCCAGGGCGGAGATGTCGATGACGTTGCCGGCGGCGTCGGTGTAGGGCACGTCGGCGGTCTCGACGTAGGAGTAGGTGCCCTCCTCATAGCTGATGAGGTCGGCGGTGTGGTTGGTGATGATGTCCAGGTACAGCTTCATGCCGCGCGCGTGGAGGGCGTCGCGCAGCTGTGCCAGCGCCTCGTTGCCGCCCAGGTGCGGGTCGATGGAGGTGAAGTCGGTGATCCAGTAGCCGTGGTAGCCGGCGGAGGCGTCCGCGCCGCTGCCCTGGACGGGCTGGTTGGTGAAGGAGGGGGTCAGCCAGATGGCGGTGGTGCCCAGGTCCTGGATGTAGTCCAGGTGGTCGATCAGCCCCTGGATGTCACCGCCGTGGTAGTAGCCCTTGTCGGTGGGGTCAAGGCCGGTGATGTCGCTGCCGCCGGTGAGCCCGCCGGCGTCGTTGGAGGTGTCGCCGTTGGCGAAGCGGTCGGTGAGCACGAAGTAGAACTGCTCAGCGGTGCCCTGGCGTACCGGGGCGGCGGCGAGGGCGGCGTCGGCGTCGGTGTAGTCGCCGCTCAGGTCCGCGGAGGCGAGCCCGATGCGGTGGCTGTCCTGGTTCCAGGTGAAGGTGAGCTCGGCGTCGCCGGCGAGCGTGAGGGGGATGTTGTCGGCGCCGCCGTCCTTGCCGTAGGAGGTGTCCCAGGTGTCGTTAAGGGCGACCTTGATCTCGTAGGCGCCTGCGGGCACGGTGGCGGTGAGTTCCCAGGTGCCGTCGCCGTCGGCATCGGTCAGCTCGGTGACCGCGCAGGCGGGGTCCCAGTCGGCGCCGCAGCCGAGCTCGTCCTGCAGCGAGCCGACCAGGGCTACGGATGCGGGGACCGCCTCGTCGGCGGCGGCGATGGTGGGCTGAGCGGCCAGGCCGATGGCGCCGGTGGACAGGGTGACAGCGGCGGCGGCAACCACGCCGAGGGCGCGAGAACGCCGATGCCGCTTGACATGCAAGGTTTGCAAGCGCACGAGGACTCCTTCGTCTGGGCGACCCCTGCCCGAATCACAGCGGACAGGGCGGGAACCGCGCGGTTCCGGCGGAACCGCATGGGGGCACGCCGAGACTACGACATGAAACCGCACCCTGCAACCTCTGCAAGCATTACAAGCATTGCACCCGCCCTCCCCGCCACCCTCGCGCCCCACCCCTCACGCCGAGATCGGTAGATCTTACGTACCGAGATCGGTAGTTGTTACGCACCGAGGTCGGTAGTTGTTACGCACCGAGGTCGGTAGTTGTTACGTACCGAGATCGGTATGCACCGCCTGCGGCCCACCTACCCGGCACACGCGCCCAGCCTCAAACACGGGTAAATCACCGAAAACCCAATCCGGCTCTTCCGGTTTGTGGGTGTGTGGGGCTGGGGGTTTGTGTGTTGACGCGGCGGTTCGTACTTTCGCGTGAGGGTTCGTATGTTCTGGTCGGCGATTCGTACTTTCTTGCGACGGTTCGTACGGTAGGGGTACGTAGCGTCGTCAGAAGTGCCGAATCGTTGGTGCAAAGTGCCGAACCGTCAGGCGAAGTGCCGAACCGTCATCCGGGGCGCGCGGGCGAACGCGCCAGGCCCGCACCCCGAGCGCTCACGCCTGCGCCCGGGGCCTGTCGAGTAGGGCACCAAGACCGCCACCGTGCGCCGTCAATGGCGGCAGTCCCGGTCCAGCGCCCAGATGATCTCAACGGCCTCGACGAATCAGCGCAAGCCAGCACCGCCCACCGACAACGGCCTCACCAACCCGGCAACGACCACCCCCACCGCAGCCCCGACCCCAACCACCACACCCACAAACCGGAAGAGCCTTATTACCGCCGAGGTCGGTCAACGCTACGCACCGAGGTCGGTAGTTGTTACGCACCGAGATCGGTATGCACCGCCTGCTGCCCACCTACCCGGCACACGCGCCCAGCCTCAAACACGGGTAAATCACCGAAAACCCAATCCGGCTCTTCCGGTTTGAGGGCGTGGCGGTTCCGGTTCGAGCTGGGTGCCGTAAGAACATGGCGTTCGGGTCGGTGGGGTCGTTCTCGACCGGCGCAGGTTGCCCTCGGGCAGGCGACGTCCTCGAACAACTCCACCGCCCGGCCCCGGACCTCCTCTACGTGCCCGCGGGCTTGGCAGCCGGCGTCTCGCCGGGCGAAGGACCCGATGAGCCTGCCGGCCCACCCACTCGCTACGCGGCCCACCCACTCCGACCCCACCCCAACGAGTCCCACCCCGGCGTCGACGCTGCGCACCCCGCCGGGCGCCGCTCTTACGCCGCAGTGGGCGCCAGGGCGTTGTCGGCCGGCAGCGGCCTCGGGCCGCGGCGCAGCCGGGCACCCAGCAGGATGAATGCCCAGGCCGCCAGCGCCCACACCGCCAGCACCACCAGCGTCCGCAGGTAGATCCCATCCACCCCGCCACCGGCGATCAGCCGCCGGAACGCCAGTTGGGTGTAGCTCATCGGCAGATAGGGGTGGATCCACTGGAAGAACCGCGGCGTGGTCTCGATCGGGAAGCTCGCGCCCATGGAGGTGATCTGCAAACTCAGCAGGATGATCGAGACGAACCGGCCCCGGAAGGCGAGCGTGGCGACGCAGGCCTGATTGATGGCGACGAATGTCAGCGAGGCTGCGATGGCCATGGCGCACAGGCCCAGCAGGTTGGCGGCGCGGATCTCCCCCGCGGCGTTCACCGCAACCATCATGACCACGGCCTGGGTGACGGCCAGCAGGGCCGCCGTCGTGGCGGGCCGGATCGCCGCGGCGTACCAGCGCTCACCGTGGTCACGCTTGTCCAGGGCGGGCAGCACCAGGAACAGGGCAATGGCGCCGACCCACAGTGCCAGGCTCATGAACATGGGAGTGAAGCCGGCGCCGTTGTTGGCGACGGGATTCTCGCGCACCGCATCCACGTTGGCGGCATCCGCGGCCACGTCGGTCATCGTCTGGCGCTGGGCCGCGGTGTAGTCGGGAATCCGGTCGACGCCGTCCTCCAGGCCCTCGCTGAGGGTGGTGGCGCCGTCGGCCAGGTTGGAGGAGCCGTCCTTCAGCTGTCCCAGGCCCTCGCTGAGGGTGGTGGCGCCGTCGGCCAGCGTCGAGGACCCCGAGTAGGCCGTGCCCAGGCCGCCGGACAGGTTGTCGGCACCTACGGAGGCGGCGTTGGCGCCGGCGGACAGGCGGGCCACGCCGTCGGCCAGGGTCTGGGAGGATGTGGCGGCGGTGGAGGCGCCGGCGGATAGTGTGTCGAGGCCGCCGGACAGGGCGGCGGCGCCGGAGCGCAAGCTCTGGGCGCCGGAGTTCACGGAGTCGGCCCCGGCGGCAAGCTGCGCGGCGCCTGCGGACAGGCTCGACGCGCCGGCGGTCAGGGTATTCAGGCCGGTAGACAGGTCGTCGGAGCCGGTGGCGACCTGGCCGGCGCCTCCGCTGACGGTGTCCGCGCCGGCGGAAAGTGCGTCGCCCTGGGCGGACAGGGCCGCCAGCACCCCGGTGAGGGTGGCGTCGGCGCCGGTGGAGGCGTTGTACACATCGCCGGCCTCCCCCAGGCCCCCGGCCAGCGCGGCCGCGCCGGAGGCCAGCTGCTGCGCCCCGGAGGCGACGTCTCCGACCGAGCTCTTCAGGCTGCTGGCGCCGCTCGAGAGCTGCGCGGCCCCTGTGGCGACCTGGCCGACGGCGCCGCTCACACTCGCACTGGATGCGGCCAGGGCGTTGAGGCCTCCGAGCACGGTGCCGGACTCGGCGGTGTCCTCTCTGGTTCCGAGCCCGCCGGCGGCCTGGGCGATAGCCTGGCAGGTCGCGTCCGTTTCACCATGGTCGCTCACGCACTGCTGGTAGGCGCCGGCGAGGGCGTCGGCGACCCGGCCGGCGCCGGCCTGGGCGGTGGACACACCGCCGGTGTAGTCGTTGACGGCGCCGTACAGGGTCTGCTGCCCGGCCGTTGCCGAGTCGGTCGCCGTGCCGATCCCGCTGACGGCGGCCTGGGCGCCCGCAGCCAGGTCGTTCGCGGCGCCGTAGAGCGTCTCCTGCCCGGCGCTGTAGGAGTCGGTCGCGGTGCCGACACTCGTGGACATCTGGCCGGCCCCCTGCGAGACCTGCTCAGCGCCGGGGTCGATCCGGTCCTTGAGGGTCGTGTAGGCCTGCTCGACGCCGTCGACGTAGTCGGTCACGCCGGAGGAGAGCGTGGAGGCGCCCGTGGACAGGTTTGACGCTCCCGCCGCGAGGGTGCTCGCACCGGAGGCGGCCGACGCCGCACCGGTAGACACCCGCCGGGCGCCGGAGTCGACCGTGGCGGCGCCCGTTGCAAGCGTTGAGGTGCCGTCGGCCAGGGTGTCCGCGCCGGCGGACAGCGTGCCGGCTCCGGAGGCCGCGGAGGCTGCGCCGGCGGACAGTCGGGCCACGCCGTCGGCCAGTTGCTGGGAGCCGGATGCGGCGGTGGAAGTGGAGGAGGCGAGGGCGGTCAGCCCGTCGGTGAGGGTGACGGCGCCGGAGGCCAGCTCACTCATGCCGACGGTGAGGGTGGTGGCCCCGTCGGCCAGCCGGTCGGCGCCGTCGGCGGCCTCGGTGGTGCCCGATTCGAGGGTGGCGGCGCCGGAGGCCAGGGCGGTGGCGCCGTCGGAGGCCTCTACGAGTCCCTCGCGGATGGTGGAGACGCTCAGCAGCAGGGTGGACAGGACGCGTTCGGCGCCCTGCTGCTCCAGGCGGTTGGACAGCTCGGAGGCGACGGTGGCGGCCATGGTGCCGGCCAGGTAGTTGATGCCGTCGTCGGTGACGAGCCTGAGCTCCTGGGTGACGGCGTCGGAGGGGTCGGCGGAGCCGACGCGGGAGGCGATCTGGGAGAAGTCGGCCGGTATGTAGAGGATGGCGCGGACCTTCTGCGTGTTCATGTCCGCCTCGGCGGTGGCGGCGTCCATCTGCTCCCAGGTGAAGCCGACCTTCTCATTGCCGTCGGGGTGGGTGAGGGCGTCGGTGAGGTCGGCGCCGAGGTTGAAGGTCTCGGTCTGCCCGTCGGCGAGGGTGGCCGTGTAGGCGGTGTCCTCGTTGACGACGGCGGCCTTGATGTCGCCGAGCCTGTTGGTGGGGTTCTGGTACGCCAGCGTCAGCAGGCCGGCGTACAGCAGCGGGACTATGGATACTGCCAGTACCACGACCAGGTTGGCGATGCGCGAACCGCTGAGCCTCTTCATTTTCAGTTGCCTCCCCTGAGTTCCGCCAACCGACGATACATACCTGTATCGAAGTCTTCAATACACATCTGTATCATGCGGGTCTGGCAGCAATCCGCACGACACCCCAACAACTCCCGGGCGGACGCCGAGAACAGCCCGGACGCCACCACCACGAATGTCGTGAATGACACAGCGCGCCGGGAGGTGACATGATGAGCCGGACATGAGCACGAACAGGGAACAGGCGGAGGAGCTGATCGAGGCGGCCGGCGCACGCCTGTCCGCCCGCCGGGCCGCAGTGCGGCGGCTGATCGGCGTCGCCCCGTCCGAGCGCCGCGCCCAGACGCAGGCGCTGTTGCTGGCCGCGGGCCGGGAGCTGATTGCCAACAAGGGCATCGGCGGAACCTCCGTGGGCGACATCTGCTCCCGGGCCGGCTTCACCCGCGGCGCCTTCTACTCCAACTTCACCGACATGGACCACTTCGTGCAGCGCCTGGCCGAGGAGCAATGGGCCTCCATCATCGAGTTCGTGGACGCCTCGGTCGCCGGGGCGGTACCGAGCACTCCCGACGGATCCGCCCCGGAGACCGACGCCGAACTCGCCGCCGGGCTGGCGGAGCTCGCCTCCAGGCTGCTCGGGGCGATGCCGATCTCCCGGGAGGTCTTCCTCCTTCAGCACGAGTTCGCCGCCTATATCGCACGCACGCGGGACGACGCCGGAGCCGCACCCCTGCGCGAGAGCTACGCCGTCTTCAGACGGCACCTGGTCGGGGTACTCGTGGAGGGGCTGGCGTCGATCGGCCGCGAGTGCCTGCTCAGCCCCGAGGACACCACCGAGCTCATCATGGCCGCCGCGGTGCGCTCCATGCGCATGGCGCTGTCCGACGGGCTCGACGACGCCGGAGCACATGCGGAGATCCCGGACCTGACCGCCTTCCTGGGGCGGACTCTCCCCACGCTGCTGGCCCGCCTGTCGACGCCGGTCGTCCACTCCGGTGACGCCTAGACGCATGGCGCCGTGAGCCGCCCCCCACCCCACAAGACCCACCCACGCCCCCACACGGGAGATCGCATACCGGCCGCTCTTGACACACCCGGCGCCTGCGGCATTAACCTCAGCCCATGATCGCTTCGACGCTCACGACTCGTACCCCGCTGGTGCGCGCCGGAAGCGTGCGTCGAATGCAGATGCGCTGACAGCGCCAGCCGTCGCTGTTCACACGAGTAACGGTCAGAGTCCGAGCCGCCCACGGGCGCTCGTCGCACTCCGCAGCCGTCGGTTACGTCGGCCCGCGTTCAAACCCCCAGTAGTCCTCAGTTCGCTGCCGCCACGCCCACCCCTCGCCGAGATCGGTAGTAATAACCACCGAGATCGGTAGAACTTACGTACCGAGATCGGTTGATATGGCGGCCCCAAGTCTTCCAGGAAGCACCATGACCACCCTCGCCCCCGCCGTCGTCACAGACGCCGGCACCGCATACGATCCGAATCACCCACCCACTCAAGACCGCCGACACCCGTCCCCGGCCGGCCCCCCGGCACCGGCGGCCGACCCTGCCGCAGGCATTGCCGCATTGCCGGAAACCACCAACGGCTCGCCTGCGCCCGTTGCCGCAGACCTCGCGCCGCACGCCCCCACCTCCCCCTTCGACGTGGTCCACGACCGCAACGGCACCGCCAGCCTCAAGTGGGACTTCGCCGCGCAGCGGGGCCGCCCCGAGACCGCCCTGCCGCTGTGGGTGGCCGACATGGACCACACCACCGCCCCCTGCGTCACCAACGCCCTGCTGTGGCGGGTGCGGCACGGCATCTTCGGCTACAGCGAGCCCGACGCCGCGTACGACGCCACCCTGGCCGCCTGGTTCGCCCGCCGCTACGACTGGCGCATCGACCCGGCCTGGAATGTGGTGACCCCCGGGGTCGTGCCCGCACTGGCGACGGCGGTGCGCGCCTTCACCGAGCCGGGCGACGCCGTCGTCATTGAGGAGCCCGTCTACTACCCGTTCCGGGAGGTGGTCGAGCAGCAGGGGCGCGTGGTGGCCCCGGCCCCGCTGGTGCGGGGAGCCGACGGCGTCTACCGGCGCGACCTGGACGCACTGGAGGCCGTGCTCGCGCGCACCGGCGCCCACCTGCTGCTCCTGTGCAACCCGCACAACCCGGTGGGCCGGGTGTGGTCGCGCGCCGAGTTGACCGGGCTGGCCAAGGTCGTCGAGCGCCACAACGTGCTCGTGGTCTCCGACGAGGTGCACGCCGACCTCGCCCTGCCCGGGCACCGCACCACCCCCTTCGCCACGGTCACCGCCGACGCCGTGGCCCGCACCATCACCTGCACCTCGCCGTCGAAGTCCTTCAACCTGGCCGGACTGCAGGTGGCCAATATCTTCATTTCCGACGCCGACCTGCGCGACCGCTTCCGAGCGTCTCTCGGCGCCGTCGGCTATTCCCAGCCCAATGTACTGGGGCTGACGGCCTGCCAGGCGGCGTACAAGTCCGGCGACGCCTGGCTCGACGCCCTGCGCGAGCACATTGATGATGCGCGCCGGCACGTGATCCGGCGCCTGGAGCGGGTGCCCGGCATTGAGGTCTCCCCGGGCGAGGGCACCTACCTGCTGTGGCTGGACTGCACCGGATTGCTGGAGGCCACGGGCCTGGCGGCGGAGGAGCTGGACGGCTTCATCACCGATCAGGCCGGGCTTTGGCTCGACGACGGCGCCCTGTTCGGCACCGGCGGCGCCGGCTTCACCAGGCTGAACGTCGCCTGCCCGCGGGCGACCCTGGACGAGGCGCTGGATCGCCTGGAGATCGCCGTGCACGTCCTGCTCGCCCGACGTGCGGCCTGACCCGCGCCCGCCCCTCACCGAGATCGGGTAGAAGTTACGTGCCGAGGTCGGTAGTTGTTACGTGCCGAGGTCGGTCGATAAGGCTCGCTGAGACCGGCACGAGCACCGCATCCAAACCGGTCATCCCCCCACACACACAGCCAGAAAGCACTCATGAGCATTAGCGAATCTGCCGTCGCCGTCGCCGCCCCCGCCGTCGACCACTCCGGGTGTCGCACCGCACCGATCCAGCACCACCCCACGTGGTCGGAGACGCCCAGCCCCTGGCGACTCGACACCGTGCTGGCGCACGTGGGCACCGCCACCGACCCGGCCACCGGCGCCATCACGACGCCGATTCACCTGTCGACGGCGTTCGGGCACCCGGGCCTGGGGGCATCCACCGGCTACGACTACACGCGCACGGCCTCCCCCACCCGCGACGTCCTGCAGGACGCCCTGGCCCGACTCGACGGCGGGACGGCGGCCTTCGCGCTCGCCTCCGGGATGGCGGCCGTGCAGCTGACCGTGACCACGTTGGCACCGTTCGCTTCCCGGATCGTAGCCTTGGAGGACCTGTATGGAGGCAGCTACCGGTACCTGAAGTGCCTGGCCGACGACGGCGCCTACGAGGTGGACTTCGTCGTCGGGGAGACCGGGCTGCGGGAGGCGCTGCAACGACCGGCCGCGCTGGTGCTGATTGAGACCCCCACCAACCCGATGATGACCGAGCTGGACATTGCGCGGGTGGCCGACTGGGCGCATGCGGCGGGGGCACTGCTGGCGGTGGACAACACCTTCTACACGCCGGTGATCTGCCGCCCGCTGGAGTTGGGGGCGGACGTGGCCGTGTACTCGGCCACGAAGTACCTGGCCGGGCACAACGACGTCATGGCGGGCGCCGTCGTCGTCTCCGACCCATCCCTGGGCGAGCGCCTCCAGTATCATTTGAACACGACTGGGGCGACGCTGAGCCCCTTCGACGCGTTCCTGCTGCTGCGCGGGCTGAAGACGCTGTCCCTGCGCATGGAGCGGCATGAGGCCAATGCCCGGAAGGTGGCCGAGTTCCTGCGCGTCGACGCGAGAGTGACGCGGGTGCTGTATCCGGGACGTTCCGGCATGGTGTCATTCGAGCTGGCCGACGGCGTCGACGTGGCCGCATTCCTGGACGCGGTGGACGTGTTCACCTTCGCCGAGTCACTGGGTGGTGTGGAGTCTCTGGTGACCTGTCCGAGCGTGCAGACGCATGCGGACGTGCCGCCGGCCACGCGAGCCGCTTACGGGCTGACCGACCGCCTGCTGCGGCTGAGCGTTGGCATTGAGGACGCCGAGGACCTACTCGCCGATCTGCGCCGCGCCCTGGATCGGGCGGGCGCGACGCCGGCATAACTACCGACCTCGGCACGTAAGATCTACCGACCTCGGCACGTAAGATCTACCGACCTCGGTACGGAACTAATGTCGCGCGCTCTGCCTGTGGCCGCCGACTGACGCAACAGATTCCGTCCAACTGACGCAACAGATCCCGTCCAAGTCGCGCAGTCACGTAGGCTAGCGGCAGAAACATGCGGGTTTCGGAAGCTGGAGGAACAAGGCATGCGCTACCTGCCACGACTCGCGGACAATCTGCTCGGCGAAGCGCTAACGATCAGCGGCGCGGTGCAGGTCAGGGGGCCGAAGTGGTGCGGCAAAACCGCGACCTCATTACAACAGGCCCGCAGCGTCGTCTACCTTCAGGATCCTGACCGCAGTCGCTCCTACCTCGCGCTCGCGGATGCAAAGCCCTCCGCACTGCTGGAAGGGGATACACCGCGACTCATTGACGAGTGGCAGATGGCGCCGCAGCTGTGGGATGCGATCCGCTTCGCCGTCGACCGTCGTGGCGAGCCGGGGCAGTTCATACTCACCGGCTCATCCACTCCGACTGTACGGGGGATGCACTCCGGCGTTGGGAGGATCACCTCCCTAGTCATGCGGACCATGACGCTCTTCGAGTCGGAGGAGTCAACTGGGCAGGTATCCTTGAAAGCGCTTTTCGACGGCGAAAGCGAGATCGCCGGCGTCGCCGCGCTTGATGTGGAAGACATGGCGCGGGTGCTCTGCCGCGGCGGCTGGCCGGCCGCCGTCACCGCAGGAACAGCGACGCCGTCCGGGCGCCTGGCTAGGAACTACGTTGAGGGATTGGTCGACTCCGATGTAGCGCGCATGGATGGTGTTGCCCGGAACGCCACCCGCATGCGTGCACTCATGCGCGCCTATGCGCGTCATATCTCCACCCAGGCCTCGCAGGCCACAATCGCCGCCGATCTCGCAGTTGATGAAGCCTCCATGGCGCCCAACACGGTAAGCGACTATCTCGATGCGTTGTCGCGCGCGTACGTGATTGAGGATCTGCCCGCATGGAACCCCGCGCTACGGTCGAAGACCGCGATAAGAACCAGCCCGACACGTCACTTCGTGGACCCTTCGATCGGTGCTGCCGTCATGCGCTGGACGCCGGCGGACCTGTTGCGTGACTTCGAAGCCTTCGGGCTGCAGTTCGAATCGCTGTGTGTGCGCGATCTAAGGGTCTACGCCGAGGCCAATGACGGGGCACTCTTCCACTACCGCGACAAGACCGGCCTGGAGGCGGACGCCGTCATCGTCCTCGCCGACGGACGGTGGGCGCCGGTAGAGGTAAAGCTCGGTTCCGCGCAGCTTGACGACGCGGCTGCCCACCTGCGTCGCTTGCGGGATCGCGTGGACCCGGACCGAATGGGCGAGCCCTCATTCCTTGCGGTGATCACCGCTGGTGCCACCGCCTACCGCCGCGATGACGGCGTCTTCGTCATCCCCCTGGCCTGCCTGCGCAACTGACACAGCAACACTCGGCTATTCCGGTTGCTCTACTTGACGCGTGTTATCAGCAGGCCCTGCTTCGGGCGGCCGCGGCCCGCAGGCGCCGGAAGCCACCAGCTCGTCTACAGCCCCTCACCGCTGGTCCACGGGCCGTCGATGCGACGAGATGGGGCTGGCATCCAATGCCGTGCGGCGCAGGCAGCGCGGCAAGCGGGCCGCGTAGTCGACGCTGTGGGTTACGAATCGCCCGAAAGCGCGGTCGCTCGGCACGACGACGGAGGCCGTCTTCAGGCACATTAGGTCCGGTTGTGTGAGTGCTCGGGTGGCGCTGCGCGGCCGGGCGTCTGTGTGCGTGGCCGTAAAGCATGCCAGTTGGACCCCTGTCCCCCCGTTGGACCGCCCTAGCCACCGTTTACAGCGGTCCAACGGGAAGTGAGCGGTCCAACCAGGGCGGCACAAGACCCACTCTCCCCTCCCACTGCCGACATCCGGGCCCCCAACACCGCGGAAGCGCCGTGGGCGCCTGACTGCGCACAACGACCCTCGCTGAGCACACAGGCCCGCACGCCCGGAGGCACCCGCGTCGGCAAGCCGGCTCCGGGAAGACACCCCCCCAACAGCGCGAGCGTGCTCACGAAGGCGACTCTGCGTCCTCGACGGGCGCACGCATGCCACTCAAGCTGGGGCCCCGTAGCCACCAGATGCGACCGGCTCGCCATCCGCTACCAGACCACCACCCACATAGCCAGCACCACCACAAACCACTCACACAACACGACCTAGGCACGTCCCCGGACCGACGGCGCTAGTTTCCGCCGCCGCGCTGCCCGGGCCCACCGGCATAACTACCGACCTCGGCACGTAAGATCTACCGACCTCGGCACGTAACAACTACCGACCTCGGCACGTAACAACTACCGACCTCGGCACGTAAGATCTACCGACCTCGGTACGTAAGATCTACCGATCTCGGCGAGGGGAGGGGGCGGTTACCAGCTGACCGGTACCGGGGCGCCTTCGCGGTAGCCGGAGGCGGACTGGATGCCCACGATCGCCCGCTCGCGGAACTCCGGGATGGAGCCGGCGCCGGCGTAGGTGAAGGAGCTGCGCACGCCCGCCACGATGGAGTCGATCAGGTCCTCCACACCGGGGCGCTCGGGGCTGAGGTACATGCGGCCGGCGCTGATGCCCTCCTCGAACAGCCCCTTGCGGGCGCGATCGAAGGCGTCCTCCCCCTCAGTGCGGTCCGCCACCGCGCGGGCCGAGGCCATGCCGAAGCTCTCCTTGTAGGCGCGCCCGTCGGCGTCGTACTGAATGTCGCCCGGGGACTCGTGGGTGCCGGCGAACCAGGAGCCGATCATCACGTTGGCGGCTCCCGCCGCGAGCGCCAGGGCGACGTCGCGCGGGTGGCGCACCCCGCCGTCGGCCCACACGTGCGCGCCCAGCCTCGCCGCCTCCCGGCTGCACTCCAGGACGGCGGAGAACTGGGGGCGGCCGACGCCGGTCTGCATGCGGGTGGTGCACATGGCGCCCGGGCCGACCCCCACCTTGACGATGGAGGCGCCGGCGTCGACCAGGTCGCGCACGCCGGCGGCGGTGACCACGTTGCCAGCGACGATCGGGAAGGCGTCGGGCAGGGCGGCGCGCACGGCCCGGACCACCTCCACCATGCGGTCCTGGTGCCCGTGAGCGGTGTCGACGACGATCACGTCCACCCCGGCGCCTGCGAGTTCGGCCGCGCGGCGGGCCGGGTCCCCGTTCATGCCGATGGCGGCACCCACACGCAACCGGCCGGCGGCGTCGACGGCGGGCCGGTAGATGGTGGAGCGCACGGCCCCGGAGCGGGTGAGCAGGCCCACCAGGCCGCCGTCGACCCCCACCACCGGCGCCAGGTTGCGGCGGGCGGCCTTGAGCCGGTCGAAGGCCTCGCGCGGGTCGATCCCCTCCGGCAGGGTGACCAGTTCGGTGCTCATCACCCGCCGCACCTGGGTGAAGCGGTCGACGCCGCTCACGTCGCGCATGTCCACCATGCCGATGGGGGCGCTGGTGTCCGGATCGATGACGACGGCGGCGCCGTGGGCGCGCTTGGGGATCAGGCCGAGGGCGTAGCCGCAGGTGTGGTGCGGCTTGACCGTCACCGGGGTGTCGTAGACCGGGTGGGAGGCCTTGACCTGGGCGACCGTGTCGATGACGACGTCGGCGGGAATGTCCTGCGGGATGATGGCGATGCCTCCGCGTCGGGCGACGGTTTCCGCCATGCGCTTGCCGGCGACGGCGGTCATGTTGGACACCACCAGCGGGATGGTGGTGCCGCTGGCGTCGTCGGTGGTCAGGTCCACGCCGGTGCGCGATCCCACGGCGGAGCGGGAGGGGACCATGAATACGTCGTCGTACGTGAGGTCGAAGGTGGGCGCCATGCCGTTGAGGAACTTCACCGAGTAAGCGTACGGCGCAGTCGGCCCGGGTGCGGGCTTGCAGGATGGCGAACGGCCCCTCACCGCCGCCGCATCAGTAGCGACGAGGGGTGAGGAGCCGTTCACTGCGTCGGCCGGTCCGGCCGGGGCGTCAGCCGCGCGTGCCGGGGTGCCGGCCGCGGGGCGTGGGCTCAGGCGTTCTGCTCGGGGTCCTTGCCGAGCAGGAAGGCGTAGCTGAAGCCGGCGATCGCAGCGCCCAGGAGCGGAGCGACGATGAACAGCCACAGCTGGCCGGGAGCACCGTTGCCGGCCTCGAAGGCGACGGCGATGGAGCGGGCCGGGTTGACGGAGGCGTTGGTCACCGGGATGGAGACCAGCAGGATGAGCGTCAGGGTGGAGCCGATGGCCAGCGGGGCGAAGCCCTTGGGGGCGCGGGAGTCGGTGGAGCCGAGGATGACGATCAGGAAGATGGCGGTCATGACCAGCTCGCAGATGAAGCCGGCGGCCAGGCCGTAGCCGTGCGGGGAGTGCTCGCCGTAACCGTTGGCGGCGAAGCCGTTGGCGGCCACGTCGAAGCTGTCGGAGCCGGAGGCGATGGCGTACAGGACGCCGCCGCCCACGAGGCCGGCCACCACCTGGATGCACCAGTAGGGCAGGACGTCCTTCCAGGAGAAGCGGCCGGCGACGGCCAGGCCGAGGGTGACGGCGGGGTTGAAGTGGCCGCCGGAGATGGCGCCGACGGCGTAGGCCATGGTGGTCACAGCCAGGCCGAAGGCGAGGGCCACGCCGAGGTAGCCGATGCCGACGGGGAAGTCGGAGTCGGTGATGGCGGTGGCGGCGAGGACGGCGGAGCCGCAGCCGGCGCAGACGAGCCAGAAGGTGCCGAGGAACTCGGCGCCGAGGCGCTTGGACAGGGGAGCCATGAGGGCCTTTCGTAGTTGTACAGGTATCCGTGTAACTGGGACGGGAGCCGGGCATGGGCCTGGTTGATGCGGCTTCCCGACGGCGTCTCCGGTCGCGGTGCCGCCAAGCGGTCCGCTGCGGTCGACGCCGCATGCCCGTGAGGGCATGGAAAACGCCCCGCATCACCGACTATTCAGCCGATGGCGGGGCGTCGGTGCGCCAGAAGGGACTCGAACCCCCAACCTTCTGATCCGTAGTCAGATGCTCTATCCATTGAGCTACTGGCGCAATCCGGTTCGGACAATCCGGAACATTACTCGGCGAACCGCCACCCCACAAATCGAGAGGCCGTGAGGCTTCGCACAGCTGCGGCCTGCGGGGGTCTCACGGCCGGGCCGGCTGCGGCCGGGCCGGTCCTCCCGCCCCGGCCGCAGCCGCGCGTCGTCCGCCCCTAGATGCGGTGGTGGCGGCGCAGCCAGAGCATGGCGGCCCCGACGACCACGAGGGCCAGCGCCACCAGCCCGAGGGCCGTGTACGCGCCGGTGCGCGCCAGCGACTGCTCGGTGACGGCGCCCGCCGCGGCTGAGCCCGCCTGGGCGCCCGGGGAGGCCTGCGCTCCGGACCCCGACGACGGCGCGGCGGCGGAGCCCGTCGGGGCGACCGCACCGGGGTGCGTGCCGCTCGGGCCGGCGGTCGGGTCCGCGGAGCCGGTCGGGTCGGTGGTGGGCTGCGCGGCGGGGTCCGCAGCGGCCTTCTCCCCGGCTACGCGCAGCTCGGCGACGCTGACGCCGTCGGTCTGCCCGGACCGGGTGTTGACCGCGTCCACGCGCACGTACCGCGCGCGCACCGCCTGGTTGAGTTCCAGGACGGTGGGGGCCCACCGGGACGGGTCGACCTCCACCGTGCCGACCGACTCCCAGTTGTCCCCGTCTGCGGACACGGAGACGGTCAGGCCCGTGGCGTGGGCGTCGGTGGTGGCCTGGTCGGGCGTGTAGTGGACCTTGGTCACGTCGTGGACGTCACCGAGGTCGAGCACATAGCCGGCCTCGGCGGTGCCGGCGGCGGCAGTGGTGAAGATGTTGTCATCCGCGATGGCCGCGGCCCCGTCGGGCGAGGTGACCGTCATGGAGGACTGGGGCAGGTAGCCGTCGGTCTTCCAGTCGATGGAGATCTCCGGAGAGGCCCAGGTGGCCCAGTCGGTGGCCGCGGAGCCGTCACCGCCGATCGGGCACACGCGCACGGTCAGCTGGTAGTCGCCGGTGGGGGCCTGCTGGATGTTGCCGTCGGCGTCGTAGTAGCCGCCGGACCAGAGGAAGGCGGGGTTCTGCCCGCGCACACGCCACTGCGCGTCATAGGCGGCCGGGCCGAGGTAGGAGACGGTGCCGTCGTTGTAGACCCGGGACACCTCGAGCACGGCGCCGCGGAAGGGGATCAGCGGCTCGATGAGCACGGCCGGCAGGTCCTCGTAGGCGCCCTCACTGGTGCGGGTGGAGTCGCCGAACACGTACCGGCCGGTGTTCACCGGCTTGACGTCCATGTCGACGATTGCGGTGGCATCGCCGAAGACCTGCCCGGCGGCGAGGTTTCCGGCCACCCCGGAGTAGGGGATGCGAATGGTGTCGGCCTCTGCGTCGCCGTCGGGGGTGAGCTCCAGCCAGCCGCCGTAGAGGTCGCCGTCGGCGGCGTCGGCGGGCGCCGTGATGGTGACCGTGAGGGTCGCCGACCCGCCGGCGGGCACAGTGACGGTGGTGCCGTCGGTGGAGACGGTGGCCGGCGTGGAGGTGCCCTGCTCGGGCGCGGAGGACGGGCCCGTGACGGTGACGGCATCGGTGTGCGACAGGGAGTAGGTCACGTCCGCGTCGGCACGGTTGGTCAGGGTGACCTCCTGGGTGTTTCCGTCGGGGTGGTGCTCGGACTCGCCGAGGTTGAGGACGGAGGCGCTGACCGAGGTGGTGGCGCCGATGGCGGCGTCGACGTCGATCAGTCCGGCACCCTGGTGGGCGACGGGCTCAAGCAGGGCGGCGTCGTCGGCCCCGGACCATGCCACCGGGATGGCGGTGGACCGCAGCCGCCAGGCGACCTCGTCGACCGGTCCGGTGCCGGAGGCCTGCTGGATCTCCGGGTGCGCCTGCAGGATGAGGGCCACCGCGCCGGCCAGGTAGGGGGAGGACATGGAGGTGCCGGAGGCGGAGCGGTAGCCGCCCTCCTCCAGCGGCCAGGTGGACCAGATGTAGCCGCCGGGGGCGACGACGTCGGGCTTGAGTCCGAGGTCGGTGTTCAGTCCCCAGGCGGAGAACGCGGAGACCTTGCCGCCGGTGGCGATGTTGAACTCTGCGGGCTCCTCCGCGAAGGTCAGCTCGGAGTCCTCGGCGAGGGCGGCACGGATGGCGTCCCCAGAGGCCTGGTCGATGGCGACGGCGGGGATGGAGACGACGCTGCCGTCGCTGCCGACCAGGCTGACGCCGAGCTGCCCGGGGGCGGAGTTGTCGAAGACGGCGCCGACCGCGCCGGCCGCCTGGGCGTTGGCGGCCTTGGTGTAGAAGTCGCAGCCGCCGCGGCGCACCAGCACGATCTTCCCGGAGAACGCGTCCGCGGCCGCGGGCTGGCACAGCAGCGAGGGGTCGGTGGCCTCGTCTCCACCGTCCGCCTCGAGGTCTCCGGAGGCGACCAGGGGGTAGTGGGTGTCGTCGTCGCGCTGGACGGAGGCCGTTGAGCCCTCGGCGTTGGCGTAGAGGAACTGCTCACTGGTGCCTGCGGAGGAAACGGTCAGGTAGTGGCCGAGCGCGATGGTGTTGTCGAGGCTGCCGGCCGCGAGCACGTGCGTGGCGGCTGCCGGGGCGCCCATGGTCCATACTCCGGACTCGCCGGCGTTGCCCTGGGATGCGGTGATGATGACTCCGCGGGCCGCGAGGGCCTCGGCGGAGGCGGTGATGGGGTAGTCGGTGACCAGCATGTAGTCGGCACTGATGGACAGGTTGATGACGTCCATGCCGTCGGCGGCGGCGCGCTGCATGGCGGCGGCCATGACCTCGGCGTCGGAGCTGCCCTGGCAGCCGAAGACCCGGTAGGCGCCGATCTCGGCGTCGGGGGCGACGCCGGTGACCTCCTCGGTGCCGGCCTCGCCGGATGCGGCGGCGATGCCGGCGACGTGCGTGCCGTGGCCGGCGCAGTCGTCGGGGTAGGCGTCGGGTACGGGCTTGTAGGCGGCCTGCACGTCCTGTGCGGCCACGGTCGGGTCGCCGTATGCGTCTCCGACGAAGTCGTATCCGGTGGTGACCTTGGTATTGGGGAAGTCGGTGGAGCCGTCGCCCTCGGTGGTCTCGGCGCCGGCGTTCCCGGTGCCGCCGAGTTCGGTGTGGTCGTAGTCGACGCCGGAGTCGATGACGCCGATCTTGATGCCCTCCCCGGTGTAGCCGAGCTCGGAGTGAGCCAGGTCCGCTCCGGTCAGGTCCAGTGCCGTGGTCATCTGCGGAGTGAGCAGCCCCTCGGACTGCTCCTCCTCGCTGCGGGAGTCGCCGGTGGACTCCTCGGCGGGCTCGGGGATGCGGACGACGGGCTGGATGGAGACGACCTCGTCCAGCTCGGCCAGGGATTCGATGGCGTCGTCGTCGATGGACAGGGCGACGCCGTTCCACAGGTCCCCGTATGCGGTGGTGACCTCGGCGTCGATGCCGGCGGCGCGGATGGCTGCCGCAAGCTGGTCCTGCTCGGCGGCGACGGCGGTCGCGTCACCCCCGGCGGCGACGGCGGGTGAGGCGAGCTCGACGAACCAGCGGTTCTCGATGGCCTCGGCACCACTGCCGTCGGGCAGGGTGATGTCACGGGTGATCTTGGCGCTTACGGCGTCCGTGTCGGGGACGGCCGGTATTGCGGGATTCGCGGCGAGGGAGCCGCTGCCCGCGGGGGCGGCGGCGGCCGGGGCGAGGAGGGTCACGGCCGCGAGCACCGTCGCAGCCAGGGTGAGCGGGCGGCGCGCCAGGCGCGCAGGGCGTTGGTCAGGGTGTCGTACGGGTTGTACGGATCGCTGGTGGCGCACTGTTCTTCTTCCTGAGGTCGGGAGCGCGAACGCGTTTCGGAACCAGAGCAGTAGGCTCCACACGCCACGTTATCCAACCGAGACTCCGTGGGTGAAGCCCTCAGCGAAGAAGGACCATGTGGATCATGTCACCCCACCCCTGCGCCCAAGCCGGGGGACTCACGGCCTTTTCGTTGGAATTCCAACGTGTGGCGGAGATGGGGAGATTCGAACTCCCGAGGGGTTTTATCCCCAACCTTCTTAGCAGGAAGGCGCACTAGGCCACTATGCGACATCTCCAGTTGCCGGATCGGCGCGACGAGCCTACCCCAGCTCACGAGGCGAGGCAACGACCGCCGTCGGCCCCCGCTCGGGGCGCCGTCGACGGCCCGTCACCGCCCGTGGCGGAGAGGGAGGGATTCGAACCCCCGGTGCGCCAGGCGCACAGCGGTTTTCAAGACCGCCACATTCGGCCACTCTGTCACCTCTCCGGGCGCGAAGGCGCAAGCGCCTCCGGCAGGCCACACATGCTAGCACCCGACGCCGCGGCCGATGCCACCGTCCAACCAGTGCCGCACCTCACGTCGCCGCTCAGCCGCGGCCGAACAGGCCACGACGGCGGGGCTGGGCGCGCGGCGGCTCGGGCGCGGGCCGGGAGGGATCATCCAGCAGGCCCTCGCTCAGCGCCTGCCCGAGCGTGGGCCACACGGGCACGCGGGCGGCCAGTGTCATCTGCAGCGCGTGGTAGATGTCCGGGTGGCCCTCCCAGGTGCGCGTGGACGCCTCATTGCTCCGGCTCAGCTCGTGGGTCCAGGCGCCCGGGGACTCAATGAGGTACTCCTCCGCGTAGTCGATCCAGGAGCGGTAGCAGTGCTCATAGTGCTCGACGTCGATCTCTCCGCGGCCGTCGTCGAGCAGCGCCTGCCGGATGGCGGCGGCGGCTGAGACGCCCTCGCAGACCACCCAGTGCATGCGCTCGTGGACGATCGGGCGGCCGTCGAAATCGGTGGTGTAGACGAAGCCGGGACCGCCGTCCACCCGCCAGCCGTCGGCACGGGCCTGGTCGAACAGCTGCTCGGCGGCGTCCAGCATCCAGCCGGGTGTGGGCAGGGAGCGCGCCACGAGGGCGGCGCGGGCCTGGACGGTCAGCCGCGACCACTCCAGGCCGTGGCCGGGGGTGACGCCGTAGGGGCGGAATGGGTGCGCCGGGGCGTCGCGGTTGTAGTCGAGCCGCGGCTTCCACCTGGTGTCGTAGTGCTCGGGCACGCGCCAGCCGTGGGCACGGGCCTGGACGTTGACGAAGTAGTCAATGATCTGGACGGCGCGGGTGAGCCAGGTGATGTCCCCGGTGACGTCGGCGGTGGCGAGGTAGGCCTCGGCCGTGTGCATGGCGGCGTTCATGCCGCGGTAGTCCTCCGGCCCGGTGAAGTCCGCGGCGTAGGACTCCACCGGCAGCCCGTAGGTGTCATCCCACCAGTAGCGGTTCTGGACGTCCATGGCGTCACGCAGCAGCTCGTGTGCGCCGGGCCGGTTGGCGGCGGTGGCGGCGGTGGCGGCCAGCAGCACGAAGGCGTGCTGGTAGCAGTCCTTGCGTGCGGCGGCGTCCACGGGTATGCCGTGCCCGTCGGCGTCGAGCTCGTGGCGGACGGCGCAGTGCCAGCCGCCGTGCTCGTGATCACGCAGGACTCTGCTCAGGGCGCGCACGCCGTGGTCGGCATAGCGGCGGCAGCCGGGGATGCCCAGTAGGGCCCCCAGGGAGAAGGCGAAGGTCATGCGGCCGGTGATCCACAGCTCCACGGGACGGGTGGTGTCGACGACGCCGTCGGCCCCAATCCAGCCGAAGCCGGCAGGCACCTTGGCGGAGCGCGCATAGCGCAGCAGGGCGTGCGTCTCCTCGGCGAGCCAGCGGTTGTGCTCGGGAGCACC
The DNA here is from genome assembly GCF_004798665.1 of Actinomyces procaprae. NCBI lineage: Bacteria > Bacillati > Actinomycetota > Actinomycetes > Actinomycetales > Actinomycetaceae > Actinomyces > Actinomyces procaprae. The sequence continues at coordinate 268,642 of NZ_CP039292.1, read as the reverse complement.
GAACCATCCCAGTCCCATGAGTCCTCCTCGACCCGTTGTCGCGGCCAGGCCCTGTTGGGTCCGGGCCACCCCGAACGTTAGCAGGGGCGGCCGGCTCACGGCAGTCGGTGACGGTCAGAGCACCCGGGAGACGGCGTCGAAGTCGTGGCGGGCCGCGCGCGGGTGGAAGGCATCGGCGTCACCATGCCCCACGCAGACGACGGCGACCGTCTGCCAGGGGCGGTCGGCGTGGAACTCGGCGTCGATTCCGGCCAGGTCGGCACCGGTCATGACGCCGACGTCGAGCCCTTCGGCACGCAGGGCGAGCACCAGGTAGCCGAGCTGGATCAGCGCGGAGTCCCGGGCGATTCCCTGACGCATCTCCAGGGATCCGGCCAGGCGTCGAAGCATCTCCTCCGAGGTGCCGAGCTCCCGCATTGACTTGTCCAGGGCGAGGTCGGCGGAGACGATCAGCACCAGGGGCGCGCCGAGCACCGGCGCCTGATTCATTCCGGCCATAAGCGGTGCGAGGCGTTGGCGGGACTCCGGCGAGGAGAGCAGATCCAGACGCATGGGCTGGGAGTTGAGCGCGGTGGGCGCCCAGCGGGCATTGTCGTAGGCGCGCCGCACCTGCTCGATCGGTGCGGGCTCGTCGTGGAAGGAGCGGGCCGTGCGGGCGTTGGTGAAGAGGACTGCGAGCGCGTCGTCGGAAACGGCGGTGTCATGACTGCTCATACCGGCCGCAACCGGCGTGGTGCGGGGATTATTCCGGGACGCCGCGTTCCCGGCGACACCCCCGGCGTCTCGACGACGCGGCCGCTCCCCCACATGGCCGGAACGCGCGGACCGCGGCCCTGAGTGTCATGGCCGCTTGGTGGGCAAGGTGTTCAGGGCCTGGATCTCAGCCACCGGGATGGTGGTGGTTGTGGAGGTGGTGTGGGTGTCCATGGTTCCGGTGGCGCCGTCGGTAGCGGAGTAGGTGATCGCGTAGTTCACCTTCACATCCACCGGGGTCACACTGTCCTTGAAGTGCGCGCTGGACCGGTTGAAGATGATCTTGCAGTCGGTGCCCTTGGCGTCGTTCTCCTCAGTCCAGGGGATGCCGAAGCCAGTGCACTTGGCGGTGCCGTCCTTGGGCTGGAGCGTCAACCACTTCGCGGTGGCGGTGACTGTGGCAGTGGTGGCCCCCGCCGTGGCGGTCACGGTCACTTCCTTCGGGGTGTCGCCGGTGGCCCACACCCAGGTATCCATACCCACAATCGTGGCCCGCATGCTGCCGTAACTCGGGTTGTAGCCGATCGTGGCGGTCGGGATCGTCACCGCATCCCACGCCGCCTGCGCCAGGGTGGCCCCGTCGATCACCGGGGCCGGGGCCGCCTGGCCCGCGGGCACATACACCGGGCCGTTCGATGTGAACTGTCCGAACAGCTTCTGGAACTCCATCGGGTCATCACCGTTGTAGTACTCCCAGTCACACCACGGCCTGTACCAGTAGCCCTCGGTGTCCTCAGCGTACGAGCCATAGTCGGGGTACATGCCCTTGATGATTCCGTCATTCTCCGGCCGACCGCCGTGAACCGAGGCCTCCTTCGTGGCCTGACCCGAATCAAGCCACTCAGCGACCTCCGCACCCGTCCTGTCCTGCTCATACCAGCACACCGGATGCACACTCGCCGTCACCGCCTGCGACGACACCACACCACCGCCAGAGCTGGAGCCGTCCGCCGCAGCCGACACATACTCCGCAGACACCGAAATCTGCACCGAACCATCCCCACCCGACGAAACTGAGCCAGAAGACGAACCCGAACCGGCATGGACGTCTTGCATCTCTTTTGCCCAAGCATCCGGGACAATACCGGCCAACACGACAAGGAATAACAGCGCGACGTAAGCAATTGCCAGCAATCGAATCCTGAAGCCCATCATTTTCACACCACACATTCGTTTACAGTCAGAGTCGTCTCATCCGATTCCTTCCAAGCCCCATCCTCGTAAACCATGGTAATAACCGTCTCATAACGGCCTTGGAGGGTCTCCGGATTACTGATATCGTTTCCGTTCGCATCATAGGAGACGAGATCCGATTGATCGCCGCAGATCGCGATCTGTGCCCGCGCATAGGCAACAGCGGTAACCGCCTTGACTGAAACTCTGACTGTCCCATCGGTATGTCCATCGCCGAGTTCCTCCAAGCCGTTCTTGAGTCTCCGGTATGCCTCAGCGGTCATGAGTGGTTCGGCGTTCTCTGCGCCGGTGCGGGTGAACCAGATGTTCCAGGTGACCTGGTCGTAGTTGATGAAGGCCTTGAGTACCTCTGTCTGCAGCTCATCCAGATCCTCGGGGATAGAGGTAACCACGTACCGGTCGGTGGACAGCGACTCCACGGTCACCACACCAGCCGCTTCCGCCGAGGCCGCAGCAGATGCGGACGCCTCAGCCGCTGCGGCCGACTCCGAGGCCTTGGCCGAGGCCATCGCCTCCGGGTCAAAAGTGCCGATGCCCAGGGGGTTGTCGTCGGAGCCAGACGAGCACGCCACCAGCGGCGCACAGGCCAGCAGCAGCGCCACCGCACCTGCGGTAGCACGGCGCAGCCCGGGTGAACCAGTCGGGAAACGAGCCATAAGCAACTCCTCGGGGTAAGAGCCCGCTATCAGGACGTTACATAGTCTCACACGACACCAGGTCACACGCAAGCAACAGCAACTGCCAGGACTGCCGGACATACGAGAAGCGGTGCCAACGTCAGCCACGCGTGACAGCCGCACCCAACGCCCTCGCCCCGCAGTCGTCCACCAGCGCCCACCTTCCGCTGGGGCCACCCTGGCGCTGGCGGACGACTACCGACCAGTCTTCTTGTGACGGGAACGTTATGTTTAGGGTAAGCTGACTCCATCGTTACCGGGGCGCCCGGGCGCCCACACACCTTCCCAGACCACCACCAGCGAGAACCGAGGCCCTGATGCCGCCCTCCCCCACCTACGACGCCGACGACGATGCCGATGCCGCCGTCGGCGAGGACATCCCCATGGTGCCCAACCGCAAGCTGGAGGCGATCCAGGCAGTCATGGAGTACGCGCAGGGCTCGCGACTCCGCCTGGACAGCTGGGAGCCCACCCCCACCACGGGCACCACCACCCAGTACAGCGACACCTTCGACGCCGGGCAGGAGAGGGTGCCCGAGGGCTCCGCCCTGGCCAGGTGGCCCAACACCTGACCCCCTGCCCCCCCCCTGAACCAACCGCAAAGCACGGAGCCGGCCCCCATGGCCTTCATCAAGATCGACACCGACAAGATGCAAACGGTCGTCGAGAACCTCGAGGACCGCGCCGCAGCGATCGACTACGAGCGCAACGCCATCAACCACACCAGCAACTACTACCACGACCCGGTGCCATCCGTCGTCGACGCAACCGACGCAGGACCACGCCCAGGACCCCTGGCACAGTCCGCCTACAACACCGGCTCAGTCGAGACCGCCAAGGCAGAGGCGGCCGAGCTGCAGGAGGCCCTGGAGAACGGCATCTCCACCCAAGGCCGCACCCCCGAGGAAATCCTCAACCAGATCGACAAGCACCGCGACATCCCCACCTACGGGGCGGCGTTCGTCGGTGAGTTCTCCGCTGAAGAGTACTTGCAGCTCGTCTACACGCTAGACGGTCATTATCAGGTCGACTACGAGGGGGATGACGGTGGTGAGCGCCTCACCAAGTCGTTGGAGACTCTCGCGCACATCCTGGCCGCCGCCAGCCAGGATCAGGTCGGTGGGGCGGACCTCGCTGCCGACTTCGCAAACGCAGTCGATCCGGCGGTCATTCAGCCGCAGCTTGAGAACCCGATGACGGCACTCAATGCGCTGTTGTCGGTGTCCAGGACGGCGTACGGTACCGGGTTCCTCGCTACGCTCGCAGACAACCTTGAAGACATCGAGCCGTCCTCGGTCCCCTTCGCCGGTGCGCCGCCGTTCGTGAATGGAGAGTTCTATACGGCGGACCCGTTGGCCGGCGTGCTGACCGCCATGGGTTCCAATTCTGAGGCCTCCTTGAACTATCTCACCATTGATGGCGCTAATGACGCCGAGATCAAGAAGCGCTGGGAGATGCTCAGGCAACGTGACTGGGACTACCACGGCGGTTCAGGGCTCGACGGGTTGAGTGCGGCCACGGCCGCGGCGTCCGCCTACCGGGGAGCCGACGGCGACCCGAACGCGCCAGCCGATGCGGCCGGGCGCGCCACCTGGATGACCGCGCAGGCCATCCCCTTCTTCGTCGATCATGTCGAGGAAGCCGATTTCACCGCCACCATGAAGCAGAACCTCGCCGTCCTGCTCGGCAATAGCCCCAAGGAGCTCGCCGGCCTGGCCAACGGCGGATCCCTGGAAATCAATCAGCACTATGGTCTGTCCGGTATGGTGACCGACGCACAGTTCGAGACCCTGCTGTACCGCGTCATTGATGATGCGAACGCCGCCGGCACTCTGGCCGCTGCCATGGGTCAGTACCACCGCGGTCAAATCGACTCCGACATGCCCACGGTCACAGACCCCGAAGAGACGCTGACCGGACAGTACAAGAAGGCCGCCGCAACCATGGGCTACCTTGATGGCATTGCCGAGTTGCGCGCAGGCGACAACAGCGCCGCACAGGCCAACGCCAAGTCCAATATGGGAACCGCACTGAGCGTGTTCTCCACCGTCCTGGGTACCGGAGTCAGCGCCGTGACCGGGGGCACCGGCCTGGCGGTCGCCGGACCGCTGCTGTACAGCACCGGCTCCACCGTAACCAGACCCATCATCGTCAACCAGCTAACCAAAGACTGGAACACTCCGGACACTGTCGATGAGGCCGACATCGACACGGTACTGCGAGCCCAAGCCTATGTTGCTGCCGCACAGTACGGCCTGCTCAGCGACGCCGCCATGGAAGCGGCCGCCACCGGCAACAACGGACGGTCCTTCTCCTTCTACACCGAAGTCAACGGACAACCCACCATCACCGCCCCCGACCCCATGACCCCACAAGCAGCCCAGGACTACATGACCTGGCAAGAACTACTCACCGACCCCACCATGGACAACCTTGATGTCAATATCGAAGCGGGCGATCACACAGGCCGCAAACAGGGCCAGGGCGCAGAGATCATCAAATGATAGGGGCACGCAGTAGGGGTGTCGGCTTGATGAGGAGCTTTCTTATGATGCGATCCGGAGCCAGCACGCCCCGCCCCAGGCACAGTCTGTCGACGGCCCTGCTGACGCTACTACTGGCATGCGCTCCTTTGGTGGCGTGCGCACAGTATTTCGGAAGCGAACTGGACATTCCCGATTTTGACCCAGATACCGCAAGCAGCGACCAGGCCAACGCCCGGGCCGCTTTGGACTACCTCAGCCCAGATGGAGAGATCAGCGACGGGCGGTGGGTGCCGGGAGAGCGGACTCGGGAGCGGTGGAAGACGCTCGAAGAAGGCCACTGGAACTCCGGCGGTCTGGAAGAACTCACCGCTGCCATGGCCGCCGTCTCGGCCATGCGCACCGGCCAAGACGAGCAAACCGCCGCAAAGACCACGTGGATCGTCGCCAAGTCAATGGAGTTTGCCGTCGACCAGATACCCCTCAAGGACTACACCGGAACCATCAAGCAGAACCTCGCCCTCCTGCTCGCCAACAGCCCGAAGGAACTCGCCAGCCTGGCCAACGGCGGATCCCTGGAAATCAATAACGTCTACGGCCTGTCCGGTCTGGTTACCGACGCGCAGTTCGAGACCGCCCTGTACCGCGTCATCGACGACAAGCATGCCGCCGGAACCCTGACCTCCACCATGCTCCAGCACCATCACAACCAGGTCGATTCCGACATGCCCACAGCAACAGACCCCGAAGCCACCCTGCTCGGGAACTATCGGAAAGCCGGCGCAACCATGGGCTACCTTAACGGCATCGCCGAGCGGCGGGCGGGCGACAACACTACGGACACTGTCGATGAGGCCGACATCGACACGGTACTGCGAGCCCAGGCCTATGTTGCTGCCGCGAACTACGGCTTGCTGAGCGAGGAGGCGCTGGAGGCGGCCGCCACCGGCAACAACGGACGGTCCTTCTCCTTCTACACCGAAGTCAACGGACAACCCACCATCACCGCCCCCGACCCCATGACCCCACAAGCAGCCCAGGACTACATGACCTGGCAAGAACTACTCACCGACCCCACCATGGACAACCTTGACGTCAAGATCAACAAAGGCTACAACATGGGATACAGGCAGGGTCAGGGCGCAAAGATTATCAAATGATAGGGGCACGCAGTAGGGGTGTCGGCTTGATGAGGAGCTTTCTTATGATGCGATCCGGAGCCAGCACGCCCCGCCCCTGCACAGTCTGCCGGCGGCCCTGCTGACGCTACTACTGGCATGCGCTCCTTTGGTGGGTTGCTCGCTGGGGGCGGATCAGAACCGCCTGGACATCCCCGGGTTCAACCCGAGCGCCGCGGGTAGCAGCGACCAGGCTAATGCGGCTCTTCCGGTTTGAGGGTGTGTTGGGCTGGGGGCTTGTGTGTTGACGCGACGGTTCGTACCTTCGCGTGAGGGTTCGTATGTTCTGGTCGGCGATTCGTACTTTCTTGCGACGGTTCGTACGGTAGGGGTACGTAGCGTCGCCGGAAGTGCCGAATCGTTGGTGCCAAGTGCCGAACCGTCACGCGAAGTGCCGAACCGTCACCCGGGGCGCGCGGGCGAACACGCCAGGCCCGCACCCCGAGCGCTCACGCCTGCGCCCGGGGGCCTGTCAAGTGGGGCACCAAGACCGCCGCCGCGCGCCGTCAATGGCGGCAGCCCCGGTCCAGCGCCCAGATGATCCCAGCGGCCCCGACGAGTCAGCGCAAGCCAGCACCACCCACCGACAACAACCTCACGAACCCAGCAACTGTCAAGCCCCGGGTTTCGTGGAGGGTGTTTTATCTGGCGCCGGTGGTTGCCGGCTGGGGTTGGTTGATGGTGGTCTGCTCGCCGACGTCCTGGGCGTCGGCGGTGTCGATGATGTCGGTGCCGTCGGCGATGATGTCGGTGCCGTCGGCGATGGTGTTGGTGTCTTCTTGTGGTGGTGGGGTGTATGCCTGCTCGTACTCGATCGGGGCGTGCATGCCTATGGCGGAGTGAGGCCGGACAGTGCCCGACCAGTTGCACCCACTCGGCGGTAGCGAACTCGACATCATCGATACCCTCCCAGGGCCCGTGGGAATCTAGGTACTTGTGGTTGCGTATGAGCTCTGCCTTATAGAGAGAGTTGAGGGCCTCGGCCAGCGCGAAGCCGAAAGGAAGTCGCCCTTGGAGCCCACCGAGGCGACCGCATCACAGTCGGGCAGGGCCTGCCCGCACTCGGATGGCCCGGTACTGGACCCCCCGGCCGCGTGTGATGGATCAGGCCGGTAAGGTCGGCTCCTTCGCGCCGGGTGCTGCCAGATACCCATCTTCAGGGCGTCCAATGCCAGGTCGGTGTACAAGCTCGTGGACGTCTGCCAGCCGACGATCCGCCGGGAGTACACGTCAGCGGGCGAAGGCGACGTACACCCAGCCGGACAGGGTGCGTACATACGTTATGTCCGCCACCCACAACTCGTTCGGCCTGAACGCGCTGAAGTGCCTGTTGACGAGGTCTGCGGGGCACTGCTCCCTGGGCGCGCTGCGCGTGGTACGCGGTGACTTGGCGCGGCCGGTGGCCGTGCAGGCCCATGGCCCGCATCAACCTCTCCACGGTGCAGCAGGCGTCGCATGCCCCAGACCATGCCGCTCACAGGCCTCAGGCCGGTTCAGCATCGCATGCATCTTCCTGGCGCCCAGAACGCAGTAGTTCTTCTCATGCACTCTGCTGATTTCGGCCTTCAGAACCTCATCGCGCACCCCCCTGGCACTGGGGGGACGGGACTTGCGGGCCCGGCAGGACGGGTAGGGGCGATCTTGACACCGGTGCTAGTAAGCGCCTGGCAGATCGGCACAGGCCCCAAGGTCCGCCTTGTTGCCCGTCGATGAAGGAGACCGGTGACCTCTACCGGCGCCTCACACTCCGCCCGGGGCGCAAACATGCGCGCACCGTCTTGCGCAGGATCACCGTTAGCCCTGCGCAGCTCGCGTACTTCCTTCTCCAGCTCCCGGATCCGCTGGGCATCCTGACTGGTGGTTCCCGGCCGGGCGCCCGCATCGATCTCGGCCTTCTTCACCCAGGTACGCAGAGCCTCGGGATGGGCACCCAGCTCATCGGCGATCCTTCTGATCGCCCCCTTAGACCGCTCGGGGTCCCGGCGGGCCACCACAGCCAACCTGGTGGCCCGCTCCCGCAGCTCCTCGGGATACTTCCTCTGAGCACTCCCAGCAGTGATCCTTCCGTGTATTCACTGCCTCCATCAAACCCGGTGCAGTTCAAACAACCACCCCCACCGCAGCCCCGACCCCAACCACCACACCCTCAAACCGGAAGAGCCTCCTTACCTTGCCTATTTGCCCAAGCAGGAGTTGCGATGACTAGCGGCATCACCAGAAGGAGTGCGACGCTCAGCGCTGTGACGAGTTTTCGAGTTGCCCGCGCCATGGTTCACACCGTGCACTCGTTGGTCGACAGGTACTCCTCGGCGGCTTCCTTCCAGATGCCATCCTCATAAACCATAACGACACTCATCTTGTAGCGTGCCTGCGATGTAACAGTTCCACTAACGTTGTTGCCGTCAGCATCGTAGTCAACGAGGTCCGTCTGGTCATCGCAATAAATAACCTCAGCTCGCGTAGTGTCGTATGCCGAACTCTGGTCCACTGAAAGCACCGAAACTCTCACGGTCCCATCCGTGCGCCCAGTATCCTGCCCTTCAAAGTCCTCCGTAAAGGCTTGGTACTCCTCCGCGGTCATGAGGGGGGCGGCGTTTTCGATGCCGGTGCGGGTGAACCAGACGTTCCAAGTCACCTCGTCGTAGTGGACGAAGGCCTTGAGCACCTCGGTCTGGAGCTCATCCAGATCCTCGGGGATAGAGGTGATCACGTGCCGCTCAGTGGACAAGGACTCCACGGTCACCACTCCCGCGGCCTCCGCCGAGGCCGCAGCAGACGCGGACGCTACCGCGGCCGCAGCGGACTCCGACGCCTTGGTCGACGCCGCTGCCTCCGGATCGTAGGTGCCGATACCCAGCGGATTGTCACCCGACTCGGAGGAGCACGCCACCACCGGCGCACACGCCAGCAGCAGCACGAGCAGGCCCGTCAACGGACGACGCAGACGATCCAAGAATGTGCCGACTAGATATCTCATATGCATGATCTCCTAAACAGTAGACAGGACAGTGGAAGTCTCCGCGACCACGACACCCGGCCGCCTCAAGGCGTCCAGTGCGGATCCGGCGTCGGCGAAGGCGTAGACACGAACCCGATCTCATCCAGAAGCTGCGCACCACGCCTTATCGCAATCCCCTCAAGAAACGAGACCTGAGCCGCCGCGCCAACCTCATCACTCACCGATCTGGCCGAGAAGATCACCGCCGACTTACCCTCGAACCAGGCGGCATGGGCATCCCGACGCCCAACCCACGACACCACAGTCGCATCACCAACAGCCCGAACACGCGCCCCAGGCCTAGCAGACACCGTATCCAACACCGGAACACCAATATCCTTGTACTCAAGAAACACGTCATCCGCATCCCGAGCCGCCTGAAGGTGAACACTTTGTTCGCTCCCGTTGACGACACATCCCCAGTAGCGGCCACTGGTGCTGTAGTCACCCCCGAAGACTTCTGTGACGTCAGCTAAGATCGGGGCAATATCCTCGTCGTTCAACACCAAGCAATATGGTTCGTCAGGACGAGGAGGAGGGAGCTGCTGATACCCCCACCACGCCAAACGACCCGCAAACACCAGCACCACAATCGTCAACGACACCACAAACGGCGCCCCCAAACGATTAACCAAGCCCCACCGGCGATTAGAATCCGCAGACAAGACAGCAATCCACCTCAATCATCATCGTTTCCAAAACCAGCGCGAACACCATCGCTGAACTGGATCTCCAGGTCTGCCGCAGGCACATCGGGGCTCTCCATCCAGTGGTTGAACTGCTTCCTATACGTGGAATCGGAAAGTAGCATGGTCAGATCGATTTGATGGTCCTCGTCCATCCAGTCGTAGAGATCGCCGAGATCCTTCTGGTTATAGTCGATGTAGGCGGCATCAGGCAGCCGCCCCGCGTTCGATATCTGCGCCATTGCCGCCTGGAATGCCTCCTGCTGTGCAGCATCAGACAGGTCCTCGGCATCCTCTACCTGTGTCAGGTCGAACTGGCTTATCTGCTCGGTCAAGCCCGGGGTCGCGGCAGTAACCACGACCGACGCGGCCTGGGCGCCCGGATGAGGCGCAACCGACAATTCTGCACCAAAAGCACCAAGCACCGTAGAAGCAGTAAGCTCATTGGCGCGCGCTTCATCATAACCGTGGGCGGTTAGCGCGTTGACAGCGGAGCGCTCAATGAACCCCAGGAGTGCCCCATCATTCCTGCTGGCGGTCTTGAACGCCTCGTCCATCCCCGATCCGTCACCCAAAGTAGCTTCGGGGTACTCGTCGAGGATGGCCTGGTTACGCGCTGTCGAGTACCTTCCAACCGTGTTGGACAAGATCAACAGCGAGCTCTCTTCCATACCGACCACGCGAGCCAGCGCGCGGATGTCTGACTCGTGATTCCCGGGCAGCACCGCAGGACGCGTCACATCCCCTACAAACACCGCCCCCGAGGAGTCCGCATTGCCGCCAATGACGTCCTCGATGTCGGCCATAGAGTTTCCCAGTATGATGGCGACATTGTTCCGGCCCGTCTGGGAGAAGGCCTCTTCATCAATGCTACTGAGGTAAGACATGGCCTTCCCGGTCGCCCATGCGGCACGCTCGTCAGTGTCACCGTCGGAGGGCACACGTTGCGCCGATGCGCCGGCCATTGCGGTTGTCAGCGCGTCATCACCCTGGTCGGGATCCCAGGTGCGATTGGTGAGCAGCTTCCAACGGTCCACGGAAGCCTGACCCGGAACCCAGTTACCGGCATCGCCGACCGAGCCATCTTCCTCCGGCGCCAGATACTCCAGCGCCGCCTCGGTGTTGGTCCCCATCGCCGTCAGCACGCCTTGCAGCGGGTCGAGGCTGTTACGGGTGAACACCGGACCATACTCGTCCACCTTATTGGCGGGCATCGGGAACGTCGGACGTGTCCCGTCATACGGCAACTCCTCCATCCGATCCGCCAAATCAACCAGGAAACCCGCGTCGAAATACAGCCCTTCCACCGACAACAACGCATTCATCGCCGCGGTGCGGCCCTTGTGACCGTCCTCGGTCACCGCCGTCTCCAACGCAGCAGCAAGTCGAGGGCCGGTTACGTTCTGGTGAGATGCGGCGGCGAGGATGTGTCCCATCGTATCCACGATCGAATCCGTAGCAGCCTCGTCTTCGGTTGTAGGGTGAGAGTACTGCGAAGTGCCACTGCTCGCCGCCGAGTATGTGTAGTGCGCCTGGACCTTCTGGACCAGATCCAAGTAGGTGTCCACACCTACAGTGTTCACAAACGCAGCACCGTAGACATCGATGTCCTGCTTCTCGGCCATGTCCGCAGCGATCTCCTCCACGGAGCGGCCGTCCTCCGCGGTTCCGTCGCTGCTGCCCAGAGCCTGTTTCAGGGCAGTTGCGTCGGCCTTGGCATCAGCTATGGACTGGCTGTTATATGTCTTGACATTCTCGGCGGTATCATCAACCCCGTCGGGAAGGTAATAGCAGACAGCGCCCTCGGTGGAGCCGAAGGTGATGCCGGAGTCGTTCATGATGATCGCCTCATCGAGCCGGGTCTGCAGGTCATCAATGATCGCCTGGAGAGCGCTGGTCGCGTCCGCCACGGATGCGGTAGTGGTGCCCGCCAATCCAGCAGCCATGCCCATCGTCGGGCTCAATGCGTATCCCGGCAAGAACGGAGTAGAGACGTTGAGCATCTCATCGATACCCTCGACCGGAGGTGTGTCCCAACTGTTATTGAGATTGTACAACTCAGAGCATTCGGTCTCAGCATCGTCAACCCACGCCTGCAGTGCATCAATGAAACCCTGCACCCCTTCGGTATCCATACTGACATAAGTCATTTCCGTGTACTCCTCATACTTAGCTCCACACTCCCATAGCGCGCACTCACACAGAACTGCACCCCGGGCGGCGCCACACAAGAAGAACCGCAAATGTGGCGGCGATTCCAGCAGGCGGTCATTTCCACTTCGGATTGGCCTCATCACTGCCAGGCGGGACTTGGTCATCCTCGGCCCAGTAGGCATCATAGGCCGTCTGATAGACATCATCCATGCGATCACGCGCCGCAGTCACCGCTGTGTCGATAGAAGTACCTATTGTCTCAGCAACGGGCGAGGACCAGACCTCCGCCAACTGGCCGCTGAACGCACTCAGACCATCGGTGATCGAGCACGACGCCCCCGCGCCGCCCCCCACCTACACGCCCATAGCCGCCCCGACTCCCGCCGCCCCCATCACCTTCGGATTGTTCGCCGGCATCAGTTGCGCCCGCTTAGAGCGGTTCATTACGTGTTCGATAGCCAACTTCTTCAAATTGTCAACCGGATCCGATGAGCTGTCACCCTCGGAGTCAGTGCCGTAGTCATCTGTGCTCGTATTCGCGTAGCCGTACAGCATGGATGAACCGGCTCCTTCCCCCGGGCCAGGGCCCGGGCACGCCAACAGGACCACACCCGCACCCAGTCACGCAACGACCAGGCGGGACATGTTAGACACTCGAACGTTACCATAGCTTGGCCGCACCGAGAAGTGCGTGCAGCCGGCTCATCCAATCTTCCCGGGCCCCGCCGCTCACTCGGGCCAGGCGGCCTCCGCCTGGGCCAACGCCTCCTTGGAGTCCAGATCGCCAGTGGTCCACTGGGTCAGGGCGCTCCACAGCGCGTCCGTGCCCACGCCCGACGGCATCGAGTCAGAGGCGTCGAACCGAATCACGGACTGACGCGACTGCAGCAGCAGCGTCGCACGTCGGGCAACATCAGAACTCATCACCGACGCATCCACACTCCGGTTGGCGGTGGCCACGCCGCCAAGGTCAACGCGCCGCTGCGCCCACTCAGCGCTGGACAGGTAGTGCATGACCGTCTCGACCGCCTCAGGATCGGCCCCGTCTGCGGCATCTTCCCCGGCTCCGGGTGCACCCGGAGCCAGCCGCACCAGGAAGTCGCCGCCCACAATCACCGGTGCGCCGGCGTCGTCGTCGGCCACTCCAGGCACAAGGAAGGCGGAGACAACACCACCCGCAGCGGCCGACGTCGCAGCCTCCGTCGACTCCGCATCCGGGGCCTTCCCCGTGCCGGTGGCGCTTGCACCGTCCGCGGCAGTGGTCGCCGCGGATACAGCGGTCTGCTCCGCCGCGGCGCCGGCGGGCACAACCACCGTGCCCTCGGGCAGCAGGTTCTCATACCCGGACGATGCGTGCAGCATGTAGCAGGAGCCGTCCAGCAGCTGCTCGCCGGCCTCCTCCAGGCTTGTCTGCGCGGCCTGCTCGCCGCCGCCAGGCACACTCCCATCGGCCAGGAGCAGGGCACCCACCTCATCCAAAGCCGCCACCGCAGAGGCGTCATCCAGGGCGACGGCGTGGTTCGCCCAGGCGTCATAGGCGCCGACACCCCGAGTCGTCAGCAGCGTGTCCTCGAGCCAGTCGCTGACGGTCCAGCCGCTCGAGTCGCCGTCGGCCACGCCCAGGCACCAGGGCGTGGCGCCGCCCGCGCCATCGGCATCATCAGCGGCATTGTCGGCGGCAATCCGCTCGGTGAGCGAGACCAACTCGTCCCAGGTGCCGGGAACCTCATAACCGGCCTGCGCAAAGGCCACCGGCGAATACCAGATGAAGGACTTCACCGACGCCATGAGCGGGGCGGCGTAAAGGACGCCGTCTACCGAGCCCACATCCATCCAGGAACGGTCCCACCCCAGCTCCACATTCGCGCCCACGGCATCCGGCAAGGCGATCAACGCATCGGCGCGCGCCAGATCACTCACCAGGCCGGGCTGGGGCACGACGGCGAGGTCCGGCAGGTCCGCGCTCGCCCCGTCCCCGGACCCGGGCTCCTCCAGAGTCTGCCGCAGCACCGTCTCCAGCCCATCCGAGCCGTTCTGGACGACGTCGATGCCGGTGCACTCCTCAAACTCCTCGACGGAGGCGTCGAAGCGCTCCGCCTCGGCCCCGGTGAAGGCGGTGGCAACCGTAACCGTGGTTCCCTCGGGGAAGCTGCCGAACACCGCCATCGCCGCGCACGGGTCGGTGGTCGAGGCGCTCGGATCGACGTCGTTACTCGGCGAGCAGGCGGTCATGCCGCCCGAGAACAGCAGCAAGGCCGCCGCGGCGGGGGCGAGCCGGGCGGCACCGGGCCGCAGAACGCTCCGGGACGATCTCATGAGTTCCTCCGAGTCCTCTCCACGACTGCGTCCAACACGGCCGCGCAACCATCGTGCCATACGGTCTCGGTTACGACGTCGCCCTGGTCCTTGACCCACTGCGGCGCCGACCCCATGACGGCGCCGACTCCCGCCCAGCGCAGCATCTCCACATCGTTGGTGCCGTCACCCACGGCGACGGCGTGATCAGCGTCGGTGCCGAGCCTGGTCACCAGCGCCTGAAGGGCGGAGGCCTTGGTGATGCCCTGCGGGGCCACGTCCAACCAGGCGGTCCAGCCGATCGCGTACTCCACCGAGTGCAGGGCGGCCCGCCCGACGACGGCGCTGAACTCCTCCACCGGCATGCCCGGCGCCCGCAGCACCACCCGGGTGACCTCCCCGCGACGCAGCTCATCCAGGGGCACAACCCTCTGCTTCTCGATGAGCTCACCGTCGGGGAAGGGCCGGGACACGCGGAAGCCGGCGCCCAGGTCCTCCACCGCGATGATCCCGTCCGGCACCGCCTCCAGCAGGGCGTCGATGGCGGTGGCCGGATTGAAGGTCCGCGAGTCGACGACCTCATACCCGCCCGGGAAGGCCGGATCCAGGCGCAGTGTGATGGCACCATTGGCGCAAACCATCCACCCATCGGTGAGCCCGACTCGACGGGCCACCGGCAGTGCCGCGGAGATACCGCGCCCCGTGGCGATCACCACCTGCGCGCCCCGGTGCCGCATGCGGGCGATCGAGGCCATGACGCGTTCTGATACCCGACCGTCAAGGTCAAGAATGGTGCCGTCCACGTCCAGGGCCACCACCAGGCGCTCATCGGGGAACAGCAGCCTTCGGCCACTCCCGCCGTCGGCCTCCAGACGGTCCAGGTCGGCCATGCGGGCACGCACGAGCGCGTGGTACTCGTCGTGGGACAGCTGGCGGTCGTATCCGGGCCCATAGACGCCGACCGTCTGGGAGTTCCAGGCGGCCGAGCCGATCAGCGGGGCTCCGTCGTCGTTCCGTGGCGACATGTCAGCGTGCCTACCGGGCGGGGGTGAAGGGCGCCGTTTCGGTGCGCATGGCTTCAGGCGACCGGCTCGATGACCTCGAGGCCGCCCAGGTATGGGCGCAGCCCCTCGGGGACGACGACGGTCCCGTCCGCGCGCTGCTGGTTCTCCAGGATGGCGACCATCCAGCGGGTGGTCGCCAGGGTGCCGTTCAGCGTGGCCACAGGCGCCGTCCTGCCGTCACGGCGCTCCCGGATGGACAGGCGCCGCGCCTGGAAGGTGGTGCAGTTCGAGGTGGAGGTGACCTCCATCCAACGGTTCTGGGTGGGCAGCCAGGCCTCGCAATCGAACTTGCGGGCGGCGGAGGAGCCCAGGTCGCCGGCGGCGGTGTCGATCACCCGGTAGGGCAGGCCCACCAGCGCCAGCATCTCCTCCTCCATGGCCAGCAGCCGCTGGTGCTCCTCGGCGGCGTCCTCGGGCCGGCAGTAGGAGAACATCTCCGCCTTGTTGAACTGGTGCACGCGGATGATGCCGCGGGTGTCCTTGCCGGCGGCACCGGCCTCGCGCCGATAGCAGGTGGACCAGCCCATGTAGCGCTTCGGCCCTGCGGAGAGGTCGATGATCTCATCGGTGTGGTAGCCGGCCAGCGCCACCTCGGAGGTGCCGGTCAGGTACAGGTCGTCGGCGGGCAGGTAGTAGATCTCGTCGCTGTGGGCGCCGAGGAACCCGGTGCCGCCCATCACCTGTGGGGTGACCAGGGTGGGGGTGGTCATGGGGATGAAGCCGTGCTCGACCGCCTTGTCCAGGGCGGCGGTCATCAGCGCCAGCTCCAGGCGCATGCCCCAGCCCTTGAGGTAGTAGAAGCGGGCGCCGGAGACCTTGGCGCCGCGGCGCGTGTCGATAATGTCCAGGCCCTCGCCGAGCGCCAGGTGATCGGCGGGCTCGAAGCCCTCGGCCGCGAAGTCGCGCGGAGAAGGCCCCTCGTGACGCAGGACCACATAGTCCTCCTCGCCCCCGGATGGGGCCCCCTCGATCAGGTTCTGGAACTGGGAGGTGAGCTCACCCAGCACGCCTGCGGCGTCGTCGGCGGCGGCCTGCGCCTGCCGGACCTGCTCCGCCAGCTCCTTGGCGCCGCGCAGGGCGGCCTCGCGCTCCTGGGGGGTGGCGGCCTTGCCGACCGACCGGGAAACCGTCTTCTGCTCGGCGCGCAGGGACTCGAAGCGGGCCAGGCTGGTGCGGCGGGCCTCGTCGGCCTCGATGATGCGGTCGACGAGGGCGACGTCGGCGCCGCGGGCACGCTGGCTGGCGCGGAAGGGCTCGGGGTTCTCACGAAGCGCACGCAGATCGATCATGGATGCGAGTGTAACCAGACGCGGGCCCTCCACCCACACGCGCATGGACACAAGCCACGACACGCCAGAACCCGCACACCCCGAACCGGAACAGCCCGCAAACCGCATGAGATCCACCCGCGCGTGATCTAGAGTCAATACCAATAAGACACTGCCCCTCGACTCTCCCCCGGCCCGCAGGCCGGATCTCCCCCGGCCCGCAGGCCGGACCGCCACCAACATTTGGGACCCATCATGTCCAGCACCACTCTTCCCTCCTTCTCCCAGCTGAGGGCCTTCGTCGCGCTGTGCGACCACCAGCACTTCGGCGAGGCGGCCACGACCCTGGGCGTCAGCCAGCCCAGCCTGTCGCAGGCGATCACCGCGCTGGAGAAGCGCGTCGACGGCGAACTCGTCGAGCGCACCACCCGCCGGGTTCTGGTCACCCCGCTCGGGCAGGCACTGCTGCCCTACGCGCGCGAGGCAGTACTGGCGGCGGAGTCGTTCAACGAGGCGGTGACCAACCAGGGGGCCGCGCTAGCAGGCACCCTCCGCCTGGGAGTCATCCCCACGCTCGCCCCCTACCTGGTACCGCTTGTGCTGGACGGCCTGGACCGTGAGCTGCCCCTGCTGCACCCGGAGTTGCGGGAAATGGTCACCGGAGACCTGCTCGACCTGCTCACCCAGGGGCGCCTGGATGCGGCCATCATCAGCACCGACGTCGACCTGCGGCGCTCCACGGCCATTCACATGTATGACGAACCGCTTATCGCGCTCGTGCCGGTGGGCCACCCCTGGGCGGGCCGCGACGACGTCGTCCCCGCAGAACTCGACGGGCAGCGGCTGCTACTGCTCGACGAGGGCAACTGCCTGCGGGACCAGACTCTCGCCCTGTGTCAGCGCTACGGCGCCAACCCACCCGCCGCCGTCGCCACCACCCTGTCGACCGTGGTGCAAATGGTCTCCAACGGCGCCGGCGTCACCGTGATCCCGGAGGGCGCCGTGCGCCTGCTCTCCGGGCGGGGCTACGCCATAGTCCGCTTCGCCGCTCCGGTGCCGACCCGGCCCATCGGCCTGGTGCACCGCAGTTCCTCATCCCGCGGCGCCGACTTCACGCGCCTGGCGGAGATCCTCACCGGCCTCGCCCGCCGGGCCGGGCTGCCCGGCGCAGCAGCCCCACCCCCGCGAGGTCGGTAGATCTTACGCACCGAGGTCGGTAGATCTTACGTGCCGAGGTCGGTAGATATGGTTGAGGACTCCAGTATCCGGAGCGGCGAACGCACCACGCCGGTAGCCTTGCACCATGACCGCCGGCACCGACCCGGCGCCTGTTGCCGCCGTCGTCATTAATCCCGTAAAACCAGCCGCTACGCGCGCCGTGAGACAGGCACTCGGGGATGCTCTCGATGCCGTCGGCTACCGCACTGTCTGGCTGGAGACCTCTGCCCGCGAGACCGGCTCCGTGCAGGCCCGCCTCGCCGTGGCCTCGGGCGCCGGGCTCGTGATCGCCGCCGGCGGCGACGGCACCGTGCGGTCGGTTGCTGCCGGCCTGGCAGGCACGGGGGTAGACATGGGAGTCATGCCGCTGGGGACGGCGAACCTGGCGGCCAGGAACCTGGGGCTGCCGCTGCGTCGTCACGCGGAATTGGCCCGTATAGCCGCTGCTGGCCGGCCGACGCCGACCGATCTGGTGTGGGTTCGCACCGAACCGCCCGAGCACACGGGCCCGCTGGCCGCCGTCGACGTTCCCGGCCACGGATCACCGACGAATTGCACGGCCGGTCCTGCCGGAAGCGACGGTGACGAGCGCCTCGAGCCCCCGGAGGGGTGGGCGCGGCCGAGTCTGGGAGACGAGCATGCCTGCATGGTGGTGGCGGGTATCGGCTTCGACGCCGGACTGGTCGCCTCCACGCGACCGGCCCTGAAGGAGCGCCTGAGTTGGGGGGCGTATGGGCTTGCGGCATTGGAGAACCTGGGGCGACGGCGCATGAGCCTGGTGCTGGGGGTTCAGGGCGGCACGATGGCGGCTGTCGCGCGGACGGCCGCCGCCGTCGCCAGTGCTGGAGGGCCCGGCGGGACTGGGCCGGTGGTCGACGTCGTCCCCGAGGCAGCCGCCGTCTCACCGCGGTCTCCGCGCACCGAGCGGCTCACGGCACGAACCCTGTTGCTCGCCAACGGCGGTAGGCTTCCTGCGGGCATCACGCTGCTGCCGGACGCCCGCCTCGACGACGGTCTGCTCGACGTCGCCGCAATAGACACGCTGCATGGCCTGTGGGGATGGGCGTCGTTGGCACGACAGGTGCTGCCGCCGCGGCCCGCCTCATACTCCGATGGGCGCGCCGCGCAGGTGGTGCTGCGACGCGGGCGGATGGTGACGGTGCTGCTGGACCTGCCGACGGCCGTGGAGATCGACGGCGACCTGGTGGCGCCGACGCGTGGCGTCCGCGCGCGGGTGCAGCCCGGGGCGCTACGGGTGCGGTGCCCCGCGTAGGCCGGGGTGCGGTGCCCCGCGAGGCACCATTTGCGCATCGGAGACGCCGGGCCAGATTCCACTACTTGCGACGAATCCCTGAAACCCCAAGGAATATCTAGGCATGGCACCTCCAGGAGGGCGCCTCGAGTGTGCAGCACACGCCCAAGCACGAGCCTGCCTCACGACAATAACGAGGAGCTGGCAAACCGGCCTTCCAGTTTGGGGGTATGGGGGCGGTCGTGGTGGGCCGATCCGGGGTGTGGGTCCGTAGTGGGGTGTTCAGGTTCGGCGCGGGTGGGTCCGGCGACGAGCGCGCCGCACGCTCAGTTGTGGCGCTGTTTTAGGGATTTGGCGGAATCATGCGGAAAACACCTCAGTCGGTGAACGGTGCAGTCGGCTCCCACGTGCGCCGACCGCCGCGGCGCACGTAGGAGCCGACCGGCCTCCTTCGACCCAAAACCAAGAACGTTGAAATACCGGGCAAAACTCGCTGTTAGGTCGGAGTGGCAAGGTGGCTGAGCGTGCGCCGCCCCCGGGAGTACCCACCCGACCGGACCCTAACCACCCGCACCTGCCCAGACACACCCCTACGCCACCCCATGACGACCCGCACCTCATAACCCCGAAGCCCCGGCCAGACTCCCGCGCTCTTAAGCCGGAAGAGCACGTAAGATCTACCGACCTCGGTACGTAAGATCTACCGACCTCAGCACGTAACAACTACCGACCTCGGTACGTAACAACTACCGACCTCGGTACGTAAGATCTACCGACCTCAGCACGTAACAACTACCGACCTCGGTACGTAACAACTACCGACCTCGGTACGTAAGATCTACCGATCTCAGAGCGTGCGCCCCTCCAACACTTCGGCCACCCACGAGCGCGCCACCACGAAGTCCTTGTCACTGGTCCCGGCGGGAACCACCACCGGCAGCGAGTCCAGGCGCGGGTAGGAGCCGAGGAAGCGGACGAACGGGCACGTACGGTGCAGGCCGATGAAGGCGGCCTGCACGCGCTCTTCCCGAATGTGCCCTTCAACGTCGATGGAGAACCGGTAGCGTCCCAGGGAGTCGCCAACAGGCCGGGACTCGATGCGGGTCAGGTTCACGCCGCGGACGCTGAACTGCTCGAGCATGTCCAGCAGGGCGCCGGCACGGTTGTGCGGCAGCTGCACCAGCAGGGTGGTCTTGTCGGCGCCTGTCGGCTCACCGACCCGGCCGGGGCGGGAGACCTTGACGAAGCGGGTGACCGCGTCGGGGTTGTCGGCCACTCCCCCGGCGATCACAGCCAGGTTGTACTGCTCGGCGGCGAGCGGATTGCACAGCACCGCCTGGTACCCCAGGGCGGCGGCCGCGGCGTCGTCGGCCTCGGCCAGGGCGCGCGCGGGCGCGGAAGTGGAGCTGCCCTCGATGTAGGCGGCGCCCGGCAGGTGCTGGTGGACCCAGCCGCGGCACTGCGCCCAGGCGTGGGGGTGGGTGGAGATGGCGCGCACGTCCTCCAGGCGGGTACCCGGGCGCCCCGCCAGAACGAAGGTGATGGGCACGGCCATTTCGGCTGCAATCACCAGGGGCGCTCCGGCAACGAGGTTGTCGAGCGTGACATTGACACCGCCCTCGACGGAGTTCTCGATGGGGACGACGGCGGCGACGGCGCTACGGTCACGCACACGATCCAGGGCGGTGGGAACGTCCTGGCAGGGGTCGAGGACGACGTCGGCGGGCGCCACCTGCCTCAGGGCGGTTTCGCAGAAGGTGCCGCCGGGGCCGAGGAAGGACCAAGTGGGGGCGGGGCTCGTCATGCGCACAGGCTATCCCGCGATTCGCCGTCGAAACGCCCGAACACCCCACGTAGGCTGCTCGTATGAGCGACCCCAAGCGCGCCCGGCGGCGCTCACCGCTCGGGACAGCCATGTGGGCCCGCGCGGCGGCATTGCTGACGGTGTTGGGGATAGTTCTGGGAGCGGCCGGGCCGCCCGCGCCTGCCTCCACCCCTGCGGCCGCCGCGACGATAGCGACGACGACGGCGACGGCGCCCGGCGCGGCCCCAGCGCCCGCGCCCGTGAACGCCGCCGACTCCGCAGCCGCGCCGCTCGTCGTGCTCGGGGTGAGTGGCGTGTCGTGGGTGTCGGTGCGCGCGCTCTCGGCGGGGGATGACCCGCGGCTGGCTGCCGCCGCCACCAGGGTGGAGGAGTATGCGGCGGCGAATACGCCGGTGAACCTGGTCCAGCGCGGTATCGGGAACACCACCTGTCCGGCGGACGGCTGGGTGACCCTCGGCGCCGGGGCGCGCGCCCGTGCCGACTCCTCCCACGGGGGAGCCGCATCCGCGTGCTCCGGGGGGACCTGGGCGGACGCCGTCCGCTCGGCGCATGCCGACGGTTACGGGGCCGAACCGGGGGCCCTGGCGAAGGCACTGGACGACGCCGGGGTCGACTACGCGGCCGTTGGCGAGGGCGCCGTCCTGGCGCTGACGACGGCGGAAGGTCCGCCCGCAACGGCGGGTTCAGTGGCCCAGCTGCTTACGGACCCGGCTGGGAGCCGCCCGGAGCTGATCCTGGTCGACCTCATGGACGCCGGCTCCCGGACCGGCTCCACGCCGGGGGCCGCGGCCGACTCAGCACCCGGCCCCCGGACCGGCTCCACGCCGGGGCACCCGGCCGACTCAACAGACGATTCCGCGGTCTCCCCGGGCAATGAGACGAGAGCGGCCGAGGCCCTCACGGCGCTGGCGGACGCACTCGATGAGCTGTCGGGGAGGGCCCGGATCGTCGTCGTCTCCGTGGCCGACCCGCAGGACCCGTCCCCGCAGATCGCGATCCTGCCCGCGGGCGCCACTTCCACGCGCGGCTACGACGGGGGGCTCCTGGTCGGCCCGAGTACGCACCGGCCCGGCCTGATCCAGTTGACCGACCTGGCGCCGACCCTGCTGGGGGCAGTCGCCGGGCAGGAGGCGGTCGCCAACTCCGGGCTGAGTAGCGAGGCGCTGACGTTTCCCGCAGCCGCGTCCGCCGACCGCACCGGCACCTCCGCGAGCGCCACTGCCCCCGGCTCGCCCGGGAGCGCCGGGCACGTGGCCTCCCTGGCCGACGACGCCGCCCACGCCGTCGCCTCCGAACGCGCGGTGATCCCGGTGTCACTCATGCTGTTCGCGATCGCGCTGGTGGCGGTGGCCGCCGTCGGCGTCGGCTTGCGCCACCCACGGCATGGGCCGCCGGGGCGCCTGGGCGGCGCGGCCTGCTGGGCGGCCGCCCTGCCCGCCGGGATCTGGCTGTCGAATCTGGTGCCGTGGTGGCGCACGGGGACGTGGGCACCGATGGTTGCGGCCCTGACCGCGGCCGCAGTGGCGGGAGTGATGACGGCGGTGGCCGTGCTGGTGGCCCGGGCGCTGCGGGCGGACGGGGCGGCGGCGCTGGTGGCGGCGGCGTCGGGGCCGGTGGTGATCCTGGCCGATGCCGCCGTCGGCGCCCCGCTGGGGTTCAACGGGCCGCTGGGGATGAATGCGGTGGTGGCGGGGCGCTTCTACGGGGTGTCGAACACTGCCTTCGCGCTGGCGGCGGGCGGGCTGCTCGTGGTGCTCGCCGCCGGGGCGGAGCGATTCGCCGCGGGGCGTGCACCCCGCCGCCCGCTGGTGGCGGCGGCCGTGGGCGTGCCCGGGCTGCTGGCGCTCGCCGTCGACGGCGCTCCGCAGCTGGGGGCCGACGTCGGTGGGGCGCTGACGCTGATTCCGGCGCTGGTGGCGCTGGCGGCGGGACTGGCCGGGGTGCGGCTGGGCCTGCGGCGGTGGCTGGCCGTCGGGGCGGTGACGGTGGGAGTGGTTGGCGCCTTCGCGGTCGCGGACTACGCCACCGGGTCACGCACGCATCTGGGGGGATTCGTGAGCCAGGTGCTGAGCGGGGGTGCGGGCGCGACACTGGCCCGTAAGGCCGCGGCGCTCGTCGCACCCTTCCTCACCAGTCCGTTGGCGCTGTTGGCGCTGGGCGTCGGAGTGGGCGTGGCCGGCGCGGCCGCCTGGTGGCTGCGCCGCACCGCCCGGAGTGCCCGCGCGGGTGAGGGCCCCTACGCCTGGTTGGTGACGACGGCGCCCGCGTGGCTGGTCCCGGCGCTGCGGGCGCTGGCGGTGCTGGTGGTGGTTGAGGTGCTGGTGAATGACTCGGGGCTGACGATGCTGCTCTTCTCGGCGGCCGCCGCCCTGCCGGCGCTGGCCGCGCTGCTGGTGAGTACGCGGATCGGCCCGCGCTGACGCCGCCCGTAGCCCTGCTCGGTGCGGTGCCTGCGCCGGTGTGGGTGAGGGGACGGCTCAGGCCACGTCCGCCGGGGGCCGGTCGTCCGCCCACGCGCGGTAGGCGCGGAAGGGCATCTGGTCGTGGACGGCGGCGTCGTCGAGCTTGTCCGCGGGCACGCGCACGCGGCGCAGGCGGCGGGAGGTCACGGCGCGCACAACGTCCTTGTACTGGGCGGCGCGGTGCAGGCGTCCGGCGCGATCGTTCAGGGAGACGCGGTGGGTGATGTCGCAGGGGACCTCGATCACCGTCATGCCGGCGACGAGCACGTCAATGCTCAGCCCGACCTCAACGCCCCACCCCTCGGCGAGCGGCGAGGCCGCCTCGTAGGCCGCGCGGGTGATGCAGCGCTGCCCCGACAGGGGCGCGACGGGGGCCCAGCCGGTCGCCCCGGCAATCGCGGCCCGGGCGGCGCGCACGACCCGCCCGCGACCGCCGGCTCCCGCCTGCTTGGGGGGGACGGCGATGGACATGTCGGCGACGCCGTCGACGATTGGGGGAACGAGCTCGGAGCAGGCGGCTGCGGAGTCACCCAGGTCCGCGTCGACGAACAGCAGCAGGCGAGCAGGTCCGTCCTCATAGTCCCGCATGGCGACGACGCTCGCACCGGTCTCCATGGCGGAGGCCTTGCCGCGGGAGACGGCGTGGCGGACGGTCACGGCGCCGGCGGCGCGGGCGTGCTCCTGGGTGGAGTCGGTGGAGCCGTCGTCGACGACGACCACCAGGTCGACTCGGGGAATGGCGCGGCAGGCGCGCACGGTGGCGGCGATGCGCTCGGCCTCATCCTTGGCCGGAATGACGACGGCCACCCGCTGGTCAGGGAGCTGGCCTGGGAGCGGCTCGGATGGCGGCGTCGTGCTCACGGCCCCAGGGTAGTCACATCGGATGCGGCTCGGCCTGGAAGACAGGCCCCCGGGGTTGCAGTCCAGTCTCGCCATGCGGACGTACTGCGGGCCGATCGGCCTACGCGAGCACCGCCCGGCGCGGCGCGCACTCAGCGGAGGGCACCATCCCTCCCCCCAGCCGGACAGAGTCGCACCTTTCCGCGAAACACCGCGACGAACTAGCATCGGCGCACGGTACGCCAGACGCAGCTCCAGTCATGCCCGAGCAAGTCAAACGTGCGTCAGAGGACCTCAGTCCCAATCTCGTCCATGTAACTGCGGCAGAAAACCTTTGCTTCCGCCGACGAAACAATTTGGTGATGTACGCCATAGGTCGGTGCGCCGGGAGATGGCATCGTCACTCTCAAGGGCGCGTCAATGGCGACGGGTCCCCATCGTCGGCCTCCCCCGCACCCGACCCCACCGGCGGGCCCCGGGGGCAGCCGTCGAGCCCCTTCCCCCGACATTCCCGATGACCCGCCCGAAGTGGCCCACAGGCCCCGCCGCGCCGCCGGGGCCGCACGGCGTCGCCACGCTACCGGTACCGCACGGCGTCGCCGGGCCGCAGCGCGGCGAGCGGGCATGATGGGATCCATGAGCGTCCTCCTCAACGTGACCATCGGCTGGGCCCTGGTCACCACCGCAGTCGTGGCCACCGTGCTGGCCGTGCACTGGCGGCGAGCGCTCACCCTCGCCCGCCGGGACAACGACCGCCTACGGGAGGAGGCCCAGCGGCGCAGCACCCCGCGCGACGTGCTCGCCCACGAGATCCGCACACCCCTGGCACTGATCAGCGCCTCCGCCGAGCTGCTGGACGAGGAGACGCCGGGCGACTTGAACGAGGTGCAGCGCCGCTTCGTGACCACGATCCTCGACAACGCCCGCGACGCCTCCCAGATGGCCGAGGACTTCCTCACCGAGGCGCGCCTGGACCACGAGGTCCGCGCCCTGCGCCGGGAACGGGTCGAGCTGCGAGCGCTCGTGCGCGACCTGATCCAGGAGATGCGCCGCTCCACCCGCACCACGATCCGCCTGGAGGATCACGGGCGCCCGGTGCGCGTCGCGGCCGACCGCGGACTGCTGCGCCAGGCCGTCGCCAACACGGTGACCAACGCGCTGCGCCACTGCGCCGGCGAGCCGGTGACCGTGCGCATCAGCGCCGACACCGACGACGCCCTCATCACCGTCATGGACGACGGCGCCGGCATGAACGTCCAGGAGCGCAGGCGCGCCTTCACCCCCTATGCGACCTCCAACCCCCTGACGGCGCCGTCGAGCCGCGGCGCCGGCCTGGGCATGATGGTCACGCAGCGGATCATGGAGGCGCACGGCGGCCGCGTCCTGATCGATACGATGGCCGCTCGGGGCACGACCGTCTACCTGACCCTGCCACTGCACCCCGCACCCGGCACCCCCACGCCCGGCACCGCCGCGCCGGACACGACGGCCACGAATGGAGCCTCAAGATGACCGGTCCCGTACCCGGCCCACGCACCCCGAAACTGGTGGCGCTCGTCGTCGACGACGAGCCGCAGATGCTCTACGTGGTCACCTTCGCGCTGGAGACGCAGGGCTTCGAGTGCCTGACTGCCCCCGACGCCGCGACCGCCTGGGAGCTGGCCTCCGCCCGCGACCTCGACCTGGTGGTCCTGGACGTCATGCTGCCGGGCGGCTCCGGCGTCGACCTTTGCCGGCGGTTGCGGGGAACCGGCAGTCAGGTCCCGATCATCCTGCTGACGGCCATGCGTGACGAGCCCGATCGCATCGCCGGCCTGGAGGCGGGCGCCGACGACTACGTCACCAAGCCATTCTCACCCCGCGAGCTGGCGCTGCGGGCCCGGGCCGTGACGCGCCGCTCCGGCTCGGGTCCGGACGCGATCACCAACGGCCCCCTGCGGGTGTCGACGGCGACCGGCCGGGTCTCCTGGTCCGGGCGCAACATTCCGCTGCCGGACACGGAGTCCCGGCTGCTGGCCGCCCTGGCGCGGCGGCGCGACACCGTCGTCACCTGGCAGGACCTGCTCAACGAGGTGTGGGGCACCAGCGACGACTCCGGGGGCCGGGAGATGGTGCGCACCACAGTCTACCGGCTGCGCCGGCACCTGCAGGCGCACGACGTGCCCGCCGACGTCGTCGTGGCGGTACGCGGGCGCGGCTACCGCATGCCGCCACTCGACCGGGAGTGAGCCGGCCGAAGCCACCAACGGACGAGAATGACACCGCTGTCACAGTTCGCGACCGTCATTCCATCGTCCCGGCAGGCCACACCATGCATCATGGTGGTGACTTGGCGCACAGCTGCGTCAACACTTCCCGAAAGGCATTCCCATGCGTACTTTCTCGCGGTACGGCACCGCGCTGCTGACGGCCGTCATGGCGGGCGGGCTCGCCCTGTCCGGCTGCGCCGGCTCCACCGACTCCGGCTCCTCCACCACCGGCTCAGACGAGGGCCCGATCACCATCGCCTGCGGGGCGATGGAGGACCTGTGCCAGGCCTGGACCGACAAGTTCACCGAGCAGACCGGCATCAAGGCCACCTACGTGCGCCTGTCCTCGGGTGAGACCGTCGCCCGCCTGGCCTCCGCCAAGGACAACCCCGAGTTCGACGTCTGGCACGGCGGCCCCGTGGACGGCTACGGCGAGGCCGTCAACCAGGGCCTGATCGAGGCCTACACCTCACCCGAGGCGGCCAAGATCCCCGACGAGTACAAGGACCCCGACGGCAACTGGACCGGCGTGTACATCGGCGCGCTCGGCTTCTGCTCCAACCAGTCCCAGTTGGACAAGCTGGGCATTGACGCCCCGGACTCCTGGGACGACCTGCTCGACCCGGCCCTGAAGGGCCAGGTCTCCATGGCCCACCCCTCCACCTCCGGCACGGCCTTCACCACCCTGTGGACGCAGGTCACGCGCCTGGGCGGCGAAGACGCCGGCATGGACTACATGAAGCAGCTGCACAACAACGTGCTGCAGTACTCCAAGTCCGGCACCGCCCCCGGCCAGATCGCCGGGCGCGGCGAGGCCGCCGTCGGCCTGGTCTTCTCCCACGACTGCGTGAAGTACCAGGAGGAGGGCATGACCGACCTGGTCGTCTCCTTCCCCGAGGAGGGCACCGGCTACGAGGTCGGCGGCGTCGCCCTGGTGGCCGGCTCCAGCCACAAGGCCGCCGCCCAGGCCTACATCGACTTCGCCATCTCCGCCGAGGGGCAGAACGTCGGCCAGACCGTGGGCTCCTACCAGGTCCTGACCAACCCCGACGCCGACACCAGCGACAAGATGGCGAACCTGGACGACATCAACCTGATCGACTACGACTTCGCCGCCGCGGCCGCCGCCAAGCCCGACCTGACCGCCCGCTTCGACGAGGAGATCGCCGCCGAGCCCAAGGAGTAGCCCGGCACCCGGTCGTCGGCCGGTGCGGGCACCAGCGTGGTAGCCCGCACCGGCCGGCACAACCTCAAAGCCACCCGCCTCAACCCGGGCGGGCGCAGTCGCCCGCTGCCCGCCACACCCAGCCGAGGACCACCCATGACCTCAAGCGCGACCCCCATGACCGCCGCACCCCTCACTCAGACACCTCCCGCCAAGCCCTCCGCCCGCGGCCGCACCCGCGTCAAGCAGGACCCGGTGACGACGACGATCCTCGCGCTCGTCCTCCTGATCCTCATCTTCCTGGTGCTACTGCCGCTGGGACGCGTGCTGGGTGAGGCCCTGTCCGCAGACGGGCTGGCCGTCCTCAGCAGGCTCGCCTCCTCCCGCACCAACCGCGCCACAGTGCTGAACACGCTCGTGCTGGGCACGGTCGTCGGCACCGTCGGCACCCTGGTGGGCTTCCTACTGGCCTACGTGCAGGTGCGGGTGGCGTTCCGCGGCAAGCGCCTGTTCCACCTGATCTGCCTGCTGCCGGTGGTCTCCCCGCCCTTCGCGGTGGCGACGGCGTCGATCACCCTGTTCGGGCGCAACGGCATCATCTCCACCCAACTACTGGGTCAGGAGTGGAACATCTACGGCCTGCCGGGGCTGACCCTGGTGCTGTCACTGTCATTCTTCCCGGTGGCCTACATGAACCTGGTGGGCATGCTGCGCAGCCTCGATCCGGCCATGGAGGAGGCGGCCGCATCCCTGGGCGCCTCCAAGTTCACGGTGTTCCGCACGGTGACGCTGCCAATGGTGGTGCCCGGCCTGGGCGCCTCCTTCCTGCTGCTGTTCACCGAGGCCATCGCCGACCTGGCCAACCCGCTGGTGATCGGCGGGGACTACACGGTGCTGGCCTCGCGCGCCTATATCGCCATCAACGGCGAGTACAACACCGCGGCGGGCGCCGCCTACTCCCTGGTGCTGCTGGTGCCCTCCCTGCTGGTGTTCCTGCTGCAGCGGTACTGGTCGGGCCGGTCCTCCACGGTGACGGTAACGGGCAAGCCGACCGGCTCCTTCGAGCTGCTGCGCGCCAACGTGGCCCGCATCCCGCTGCTGGTCGTCTCCGTGGCGGTGCTGGCGCTGGTGGTGACGGTGTACGCGGCCGTGGTGGTGGGTGCCTTCGTGGAGATCCTCGGCGTGAACAACTCCTTCACGCTGCGCCACTTCGAGTACCTGCTGTCCGGCATCGGCAACGAGTCGATGATCGACACCACGATCCTGGCGCTCATCGCCACCCCGATCGCGGGCATCCTGGGCATGCTCGTGGCCTGGCTGGTGGTGGTGCGGATGCGGCGCGGCGCCGCCCTGGTGGACTTCCTGGGCATGCTGGGGCTGGCCGTGCCGGGCACAGTGATCGGCATCGGCTACCTGGTGACCTTCAACCGTCCGGTGGCCCTGTTCGGCGTCAACATCATCGCCCCGCTCGCCGGCGGCAGCGCCATCGCGGGCGGCGCCATGGCCATCGTCATGGTGTACGTGGCGCGCTCCATGCCGGCCGGGCAGCGCTCCGGCATCGCCTCCCTGCAGCAGATCGACAAGGCCATCGACGAGGCCTCGACGTCACTGGGGGCCTCGGGAGCACAGACCTTCCTGCGGGTCACGCTGCCGCTGATCCGGCCCGCGTTCCTGACCGGCCTGGTCTACGCCTTCGCCCGCTCCATGACGACGCTGTCCCCGATCATCTTCATCACCACCCCCCACACCAAGATCATGACCTCCCAGATCCTGGCGGAGGTGGACGCCGGCCGCTTCGGCAACGCCTTCGCCTTCTGCACCATCCTGATCCTGATCGTCATGACCGTGATCGGCGGCCTGAACCTGCTCATACGCGGCACCGGCGCGGGACGCGAGCCGCGCTGAGCCGCACCCGCCGAGCCGCGCGGCGTCGTCGTCGGCCCCGAACTCACCCACCCAGCCAGAACGCCCCGGTCAGCGGGGCGAAAGCCAAGGAGACCCCCACATGACCACTTCCACCACCACCGCATCCACCGGACGCCCCGGCGCCGAGAAGGACGCCCCCACCGGCCACCTCGAGCTGCGCGACGTCGTCAAGGTGTTCTCGGGCCGCGGCAAGGACGTGTACGCCGTGCACGGGGTGAGCCTGGACGTCGCCCCCGGCGAGTTCATCACCTTCCTGGGGCCCTCCGGCTGCGGCAAGACCACCACGCTGCGCATGATCGCCGGCTTCGAGAACACCACCTCGGGGCAGGTGATCCTCGACGGGCAGAACATGGTGTCGCTGCCGCCCAACCGGCGCCCCATGTCCATGGTGTTCCAGTCCTACGCCCTGTTCCCGCACCTGTCCGTGCGCGACAACGTCGGCTACGGCCTGAAGCTGCGGCGCGTGCCCGCGGCGGAGATGCGCGAGCAGGTGGACGTGGCACTGACGTCCATGAACCTGACCTCGCTGGCGGATCGCGCCCCCAATGAGCTCTCCGGCGGCCAGCAGCAGCGGGTGGCGCTGGCGCGCGCCATGGTGGTGCAGCCCAAGGTGCTGCTGTTCGACGAGCCGCTGTCCAACCTGGATGCGAAGCTGCGCGTACGCATGCGCCTGGAGATCCGCCGCCTCCAGCAGCGCATGGGCATCACCTCGATCTACGTCACCCACGACCAGTCCGAGGCGATGACCATGTCCGACCGGATCGTGGTGATGAACGCGGGCCGGATCGAGCAGGTGGCCACGCCGGAGGAGATCTACCGGCGGCCCGCCTCCACCTTCGTGGCGGACTTCATCGGGCGGGCCAACTTCCTGCAGGCAACGGCGCAGGGCGTGTCTGCGGGCAAGTGCGGCGTGCAGGTGCTGGGCCGCGGTGTCGAGGCCTCCTGCCACTCCGACGTGCGCGACGGCGACGCCGTCACCGTGGTGGTGCGCCCGGAGTCGGTGCGCCTGGAGCCGGTCGGTGCGCAGGATGCGGCCGCCGGGGCGGGCGAGCTCGTGGGCGACATGGGCCGCGTGCTGTCGGCCGTGTTCTACGGCGACCACGTGGAGTACGAGGTGGAGACACAGGTGGGCACCATCGTCTGCCTGGAGTCCGACCCGGACGTCAGCGCCGTCCACGCCGAGGGCGACGCCGTGCGCGTCGGTTTCGCCCCCTCCCGCGCCTGGGTACTGCCCGACGCGGGCGAGTAGGGCGCGTCTCAGTCCCCCAGTTGACACACAACCGCCGTCCGTCACCGTCCCGTAACCTACAAGCGTGACAAATACAGCCAACAGTCAAGACCACGCCGGTCCCGTTTCCACCGGCTTCCTGTACGAGACCTTGCGCAGCGCACTGCTGTGGGCAGGCCTGGCCTGCATGGTCGGTTCAGCGCTCAGCCCGTGGTATCTGCGGATCCCCACCGGATATAGAAAGGGCGAGGTGGATACGTTAGGCCTGATAGGGATGCTCTTCGGCCCGGAAACCCTGGGACCGGCGCAATTGCATGCGGCCGTAGGGGTCGTTCTGGCCATCACGCTGTGGTTGTGCGCCCTGGGACGGGTGGGCGCTAACAGTGACCGGATAGATGCCGGGATGTCCCTATTGACCGCGCTGACAGCCCTCGCACTGATCGCGTCCCACGCGGCTCTCACCAATAGTGTCGGTGCCACACCCGGCGCGGGGTTACCGCTGATGCTCCTCTCGGTGGCTTTCAGCGGGACTTGCGCTGTGAAGCTGCGCCGCTAGCGCTCAGCCGCGCAGCTCCTGCGCGGCCGCATACAGGGCGTCCGGGTCGGCGAGCCCGTGCGGGTAGGGCGTGTCCGGGACGATGGCGCCGTCGGCGTCGAGGTCGAAGTACACGCAACTGCCGGTGGATTCCGGGTCGTCCGTCGTGTCGGCGAGCCACTTGGAAGCGCAGATGCCGACCACCTCAAGCCCGGGCGTTCCCTCCGCCGCGGCCAGCACCGCCGCCGCCTGCTCCTCAACCGTCGGCCCACCCGGTTGGTCCTCCAGCCGCCTTGCGGTCAGACTGACAACCGAATCGGCGGGCCGAACGCTTGCGGAATCGCCCTGGGAGTCCAGCCAGACCAGACCGTCGTCATTCTCCGGAAGTGCCTCCATGACGGGGCCCAGGACCTCTGTGGGCACGGTCTTGTCCGAGTCGGCCCGGACCTCCACCTGCCAGCCGCGCACACGTACATCATCTGTGGCCGTCGCCCTTGTCCCGGCGTCGGCGGGGGCGCGCGCAACCAGGCTCGTCGGGACCGCGTCGGCGTCGGCGCGGGTGATCCGCAGGGAGTCGGGGCCGGCGACGATCTCCTCCACGCCCGGGCCCGCCAAGTCGTAGGCGTACTCCAGCGGGGCGCAGTGGGGCGCCTCCCAGTCGCGTCCCACAGACGATCGCGGCCAGAACAACTGGTCCTCGTAGACGATGCTGGTTCCGCTCCTGGTCAGGCGCAGGCTGAGATCGCGGCGGATGTCGTCACCGGCCTCGGGATCGAATAGCCCGTTGAGCTGATCCGCCAGTTCACAGACCTCGGCGGCGGTAGCTTCGGGCCGGATCTCCGCTTCCACCACAAGGCGCTCCGGCAGTAGCTCGGGCCACTCCGGATAGAGCTGCGTCGTTGCCTCCAGCACGGTGTCCTGGCCGTCGGCCCAGGACTCCACCTGCCGGCTCAGCCGGCTCAGCGGCGAGTTATAGGAGATCACCGCCAGCGTCACCGCCGTCGCCACCACCAGGCAGCAGATGACGGCCACCCATCGGCGCCAGCCTCCCGGCAGGCGCCGCGCGCGCCCCTGTGGCCGGGAACCGGCGAAGGACGCGGCGGGTTCGCTCATCTCATCCACGCCTGGGGCGTCTCAATGGCCCCTGTTAGAAGTCCCAGTCCTCATCCTGCGTGGCCTCGGCGGTGCCGATGACGTAGGAGGAGCCGGAGCCGGAGAAGAAGTCGTGGTTCTCGTCCGCGTTGGGCGAGAGCGCGGCGAGGATCGCCGGGTTGACGTCGGTGGTGTCGGCCGGGAACAGCGCCTCGTAGCCGAGGTTCATCAGCGCCTTGTTGGCGTTGTACCGCAGGAACTTCTTCACGTCCTCGGTCAGGCCGAGTTCGTCGTAGAGGTCCTCGGTGTACTGCTCCTCGTTGTCGTACAGCTCCATGAGCAGCTCGAAGGTGTAGTCCTTCAGCTCGGCCTGGCGCTCCGGGGAGGCCTCGCGCACCGCCAGCTGGTACTTGTAGCCGATGTAGTAGCCGTGCACGGCCTCGTCGCGGATGATCAGGCGGATCAGGTCGGCGGTGTTGGTGAGCTTGGCGTGCGCCGACCAGTACATGGGGGCGTAGAAGCCGGAGTAGAACAGGAAGGACTCCAGCATGGTGGAGGCGACCTTGCGCTTCTCCGGGTCGTCGCCGCGGTAGTAGTCCAGGATGATGCGGGCCTTGCGCTGGAGGTTCTCGTTCTCCTCGCTCCAGCGGAAGGCCTCGTCGATCTCGGCGGTGGAGATCAGGGTGGAGAAGATCGAGGAGTAGGAGCGGGCGTGCACCGACTCCATGAAGGCGATGTTGGTCAGCACCGCCTCCTCGTGGGGGGTGCGGGCGTCCGGGATGAGGGAGACGGCGCCGACGGTGCCCTGGATGGTGTCCAGCAGGGTCAGCCCGGTGAACACGCGCGTGGTCATGTTCTGCTCGGCCTGGTTCAGGGTGGCCCAGGACTGGACGTCGTTGGACAGCGGCACCTTCTCCGGGAGCCAGAAGTTGCCGGTGAGCCGGTCCCAGACCTCCAGGTCCTTGTCGTCGACGAGCCGGTTCCAGTTGATGGCCTGGACGCGGTCGATGAGCTTGATGGGCTCAGGCATGGGGTCCTCCCGGGTGTGCTCAGTTGAGGCCACTCATGCTACCGACGACGGCGCCGCGCTCCCGGCCGCGCCGACGTGAGATGCCCCGCGGCCGGGGCCTGCTCATGGCGGGAATAGGCGCAAGGGCCCCACAGATGTGCACGGACGATGCCTTAGCCTGGTGCCTCCCGGCATGCAACGAACGGAACTGTTGATGATCGAGTCTTACCCGGTGTTGTCCCTCGTCCCGCCGCTCCTGGCGATTGCGCTGGTCATCGGCACGAAGAAGGTCATCTCCTCCCTGGCCGTGGGCATCCTGGCCGCTGCCGCACTGGTCGCCGACGGCGGCGTCGTCGGCACCGCCATCAAGGTGTGGGAGGCCTTCTTCCAGATCTTCTGGTCGGACGGGGCGGTCAACTCCTACTACGTCCTCATCCTGGCCTTCCTGCTGACCCTCGGCGTGATCACCTCCCTGGTGCTGATGTCCGGCGGCACCCAGGCCTTCGCCGAATGGGCGATGACACGGGTCCGCACCCGGCGCGGCGCCCAAATCCTCGCGGCGGCGCTGGGCACGGCGATCTTCGTCGACGACTACTTCAACGCCCTGGCCGTCGGGCAGGTGGCCCGCCCAGTCTCCGACCGGCAGCGGGTGTCGCGGGCGAAGCTCGCCTACCTGATCGACTCCTCCTCCGCCCCCGTCGCCGTGCTCGCCCCGTTCTCCAGCTGGGGTGCGTCGATCATCGGCATCATGGGGCCGATCGTGGCCGCCGTCGGCGTCAATGCATCCGACGCCGGTGCCTTCATGCGGTCCGCGGGGATGAACTACTACGCCATCGCCGCCCTGATCCTGCTGTGGGTAACCGTCTTCTTCGAGATCGACTTCGGCCCGATGCGGCGGGAGGAGGGCCGCGCCGTGGCCACGGGCGGCCTGTACGCGCCCGACGAGCAGATCCCGGGGCAGCTCACCGACTCGCTGCCGCGCCACGAGCCGGGGGCGATGCGCGCGCTCATCGTGCCCTTCGCCGTCCTGGTGGCCGGCGTCGTCGGCGGGATCCTGCTGACGGGGCATCACGCCTCCCGCTCATGGTCCCTCCTCGAGATGCTCGCCGAGACCGACGTCGCCCTCGCCCTCAACATCGGCGGCATGCTCGGGCTTGCGACCGCCGCCTTCTACTACTTCCACTTCACGCACGAAGACCCGGTCTTCGAGGCGAAGACCGCCGCCCGGGGCGTCGTCGAGGGCGCGCGCTCCATGCTTCCCGCCATCAGGATCCTCCTGTGCGCCTGGATGCTGGGGTCGCTGATCTCTGAGCTCGGCACGGGGGCGTACCTCGGCTCGCTGGTGGAGTCGACCGCGGTGTCGGCGCGGTGGCTCATCCCGATGCTGTTCGTCGTGGCAGGCGCCATGGCGTTCGCCACCGGCACGTCCTGGGGTTCCTTCGGGATCCTGCTGCCGATCGCCGGGGAGATCATGGGGGCGGTCGCGGGCGGCGGCGAGCTGCTGATTCCCGCGTTCGGTGCTGTCCTCGCAGGCGCCGTCTGGGGCGACCACTGCTCCCCGATCTCGGACACGACGATCCTGTCCAGCACCGGTGCGGGCTGCAACCACATCACGCACGTCAACACGCAACTGCCCTATGCGGGGGCCAGCGCGGCGGCGGCGCTGCTCGGATACGTGGCCTTCTCGGCGACGGGTTCCGGGGTACTTGGGGTCGTTGTCGCCGTCGCTGCGCTGGCGGGCTTCGCCGCCGTCGTCCGCGTGTGGCTGCCGTCCATCGGCCCGGCGGGCGACGCCTCGTCCGCGTCCGCCGACGCCTCCGACAGCCGCCAAGCGGCTCGGCGATGACCTGACCCCTGAGCCGACGACAACAGCCGATCGCTACACCCCAGATCGAGGGTCGTCGCGTTTGTGGGTGTGGTGGTGTGCGGGTGAGGTCCCGGTGGTGGTTGTGGGCATCCTTGCTGAAGCGCTCGGGTGCTCGTCTGACGGGACGTACCCTCGGGCCGACAATTCGTACCTTGATGCGACGGTACGTACCTTCTGGTCAACGATTCGTACTTTCTTGCAACGGCACGTACCTCTAAGTGCCGAACCGTCGCAAGAAGGTACGAATCGCCGGTGCAAAGGTACGAACCGTCAGCCGAGCACCGCCGACCCACGACGCTGTTCTGCCCCAAACCACCCCGCCACGGCCTACACCGCCGCACTGCACTGGCTTACGCACCAAGCCCATCCGGAGAACACGCCCAGCAGCTCATCCGGCCCGTGCCCGGCGTCGTGGGCCAGCCCCCGCAGACACACTCAGCACACCGGTCGCCCTGTGGCCAGCGCCGCGGGCTCGCGTCTAGCGGTGCCGTCGTCTGCCGTGCCACTTAACCGTCTGCTGAAGGCCTTCGAGGTATGCAGCAGACCCCTAACCGGCGGAGCCACCGGCGAAGTGGCGTATCAGACCCACCCCCAGGAGACCAGCGATGGCGGTGCACCTCCCAGCGGCCCCTGCACACGCGCCCTGAACGCTACAGGCCCAGGCATCCATCACAAGGCCCAGCCGCCGCACCCCACCAGACGGAGCCTCACCATCCGCGACGCCGCGGTTCCCCGCGAGTTCGTCGAGGCGCAGGCGCAACCTCCCTATGCCCTAATCTCAGCCCATGACCGAGACTCCCTCCGACATCCCCTCCGCGGCGCCCGCTGCGGTCCAACCCGTCGACCGTTCCGCCCGCCGCCCCACCGACGTCGATGCCGTCGCCGAGCGCTACGTGGAGAACCTGGCGGACCTGTCCCCCGAGTTCGCCGTGTCCGTGGGCCTGCCCGGCCGCCGCGGCGAGTTGGACGGCTACTCCCCCGAGGCGCTCGCTGCACTGACCGACCTGGACCGCCGCACGCTCGCCGAGCTGGAGCAGGTCGAACCGGTGGACGCGATCGACCGGGTCACCGTGGCCGCCATGCGCGAGCGGCTGGGCGTCGCCATAGAGGCCGCCGAGGCCGGAGAGGCGCTGCGCAGCCTGGACAACATCGCCTCCCCGATTCAGAACCTGCGGGACCTGTTCGACAACCTGCCCACCGCCACCGAGTCCGACTGGGCGGACTTCGCCGCCTGCCTGCGCGACGTGCCCCGCGCCCTGAAGGAGTACGCCGACTCGCTGCGCCTGGCCGCGAGCCGCGGCGACGTGGCCGCCCGCCGCCAGGTCGAGGCCTGCATCGGCCAGGCCCGCACCCAGGCGACGGAGTCCTCCAGCTCCTACACGGCGCTCATCGACGCCGCCACCACCGCCGACGGCGCTCCCCTGCCCGAGTCGCTGCGCGCGGACCTGCGCGACGCCTCGGCGCAGGCCCGCGGCGCCTACAGCCGCATCGCCGACTTCCTGGGCGAACAGATCGCGCCGCTCGCCGGCGAGGTGGACGGCGTGGGCCGCGAGCGCTACGCCCGCTTCAGTCGCGAGTTCCTGGGCGCCGTGGTCGACCTGGATGAGACCTACGAGTGGGGCCGCGAGCGCCTGGCCGCCATCGACGCCGAGCAGCAGGAGATCGCCGCGCACCTGTACGGCGCGGGCGTGGGCGTGCGCGAGGCGATGGACCGGCTCAAGGCGGACCCGGCGCGTACCATCCACGGCACCGCCGCCCTGCAGGCATGGATGCAGCGCACCGCGGATGATGCCATCGCAGCCCTGGACGGCACCCACTTCGACATCCCCGCCCCGCTGCGCACCCTGGAGTGCCGTATTGCGCCGTCGGCCACCGGCGGCATCTACTACACGGGTCCGAGCGACGACTTCACCCGGCCGGGCCGCATGTGGTGGTCGGTGCCGGAGGGTACCGACACCTTCGCCGCCTGGCAGGAGCGCACCACCGTCTTCCATGAGGGCGTGCCCGGCCACCACCTGCAGGTCGGTATGCAGACCTATGTGCGCGACGAGCTCAACGCCTGGCGGCGTCTGGCCTGCTGGGTCAGTGGTCACGGTGAGGGCTGGGCCCTGTACGCCGAGCAGCTGATGGCGGACCTCGGCTTCCAGGACGACCCGGGCGACCGCATGGGCGTGCTCGACTCCCAGCGGCTGCGGGCCGCCCGCGTGGTGCTGGACATCGGCGTGCACCTGGGTAAGCGGCGTCCGCCGGAGCTGGCGGAGCTGCCCGGCGTCGGCGACGGCGTCTGGGACGCCGACTCGGCCTGGGCCTTCCTGCGCCACAACGTGGCGATGACGGAGTCCTTCCTGCGCTTCGAGCTGGACCGCTACCTGGGCTGGCCGGGGCAGGCGCCCTCATACGCGGTCGGCCAGCGGCTGTGGGAGGCGGCCCGCGATGAGGCGCTGGGTCGAGGGGAGTCCCTGAAGGACTTCCACACCCGGGCGCTGCGGCTGGGCAGCGTGGGCCTGGACGTCATGCGCGAGGCACTGGCCGAGTAGGTCGACGCGCCGCGGTGGTCCGGGACCAGGGCGGCGCTGCACGCACCGCGGCGGATCGGCTGCGCACTACTGCGGCCGACCCCGCCAGGGGCGCGCCGCCACGGCGCTGCCTCGCTCCGGCTCACTCCTCCCAGAATCCGGCCACGTCCACGGGCCCGCCGGCGGCCTCGAAGTCGGCGCGCACGGCGTCGCGCAGGTCGGCGTCGTGCAGCCAGTCCAGGGCGACGGCGGCCAGCCCGTATGCGCCGTCGACGGCGGCGGCGTCACCGGTGGGCGAGCCGGCGGCCGCGGCCATCTCGCGGGTGTGCAGGGCGACGTCGTCGCGGTCGGTGACCCTGATGAGCGGGTGGATACCGGGCACGCGCAGTGACACGTTGCCGAAGTCGGTGCCCGCGGCGATCGTCTCCGGCACCACCCCGGCGGGCAGCGGGTCGCGGCCGCGCTCCCGCTGGGAACGCACCCAGGCCTGCAACAGCGGGCCATTGGAGCGCACCGGCATCTGATTGGTGTTGGCGTCGGTAATGATCTCCACCCCCGTGCCGGTCATTAGCGCCGCCCCGCGCAGCAGGTCCTCCACGCGCCCCACCAGGTCCTTGAGCGTCTCGGGGTACTTGGAACGGACCATGAGGTTGAGCTCCGCGCGCTCGGGGATCACGTTGGCGACCCGCCCACCGTCGTCGACGACGGCGTGGACCCGGTCCATGGGCAGTATCTGCTGGCGCAGCAGGCCCAGGCCGGTCAGTGCCAGAGTGGCGGCGTCCAGGGCGTTGCGGCCCATGAAGGGCTGGGAGGAGGCGTGGGAGGGGATGCCGGTGTACACGGCGCTCATGCGGCGCACGCCCAGCCAGGTCTGGTCGGCCAGGTCGTGGGCGTAGGCGTGGGTCTGGATGGCGGCGTCGACGCCGTCGAGCATGCCGCGCTGGGCGAGGATCTCCTTGGCGGTGTCGGACTCCTCGGCGGGGGTGGTCTGCAGGATGACGCGGCCGGGCAGGACGCCGGGGCGGCGGCGTTCGAGCCCGGCCA
Source organism: Actinomyces procaprae (assembly GCF_004798665.1). NCBI lineage: Bacteria > Bacillati > Actinomycetota > Actinomycetes > Actinomycetales > Actinomycetaceae > Actinomyces > Actinomyces procaprae. Next base: position 229,664 of record NZ_CP039292.1, on the reverse strand, counting down.
GGGCGAGGAAGGCGCCCACCGAGTTGGCGCACATGACGTTGTGCCCGCAGCCGTGGCCGACGCCGGGCAGGGCGTCGTACTCCGCGAGGATCGCCATGGTCGGGACGTGGGGGCTGGCGGGCGGCTGGGGCGCTCCGGCGTCTTGCCGCTCCCCGCGCTCTGCGGCGGCGTCGGCACCGATCTCCGCGCGCAGGGCGGTGTCCATGCCGTACACGCCCACGCTCGGGGTGACGTCATGGGCGCGCAGCAGTTCGGCGACGGCGGTGACGGCGTGGTGCTCGGCGTAGCCGACCTCCGGGTGGGCGTGCAGATCCTGGGACAGGGCCACGAGCTCCGGTGCGAGGGAGTCGACGACGGCGGCCAGCTCGCTGCGCAGGCCCGGGGCGGCGCCGGCATCCTCCGCGAGCGCGGGGGCGGGCCCGGCCGCGGCGGCGGGCGGCGGTCTCCTCGGCCATGCGGGACTGCACGGCGGAGCTGGGCGTGGTGGGCCGGCTGAGGTCGCGGACGGGGCGATTCATGGCACTGATTGTGCCGCGCGCACCGGCAGTCATCGAATCAGCACCCGTCCGGGCGGCACGGGCACGGACGCGCCTCACACCTCCGGGTGGCGGGCGCGCAGCACGTCCCGGTTCCGCCAGGCCCCGAGCACCGCGCCCGGCCCTGTGAAGGCGTCGAGGTCGGTGCGGTGTGCGAGCCCGGGTACGCGGTCGGGGATGAACTCGCGTCCCCGGCTGACCACCAGCCGCAGGTCGCGCAGCACGCCCAGGCCGGTGCGCGGGTCCCCGGCGACGGCGATCAGGTCGGCGTCGAAGTCGGGTGCGAGCACGCCGGTCACGCCCGCCAGGCCGATTCCGGCGGCGGCCCGCGAGGTGGCGGCGAGCAGCACCTCGGCCCGGGGCAGGCCGACTGCCTCCAGTGCCTCGAGGCCGCCGACGTAGCCGCGGTTCGGGACGCCGGGGATGCCGGCGTCGTGCCCGGCGACGATTCTCACGCCGTGCTCCCACAGCATGCGGGCGGGCGGGGCGAAGGCGTCGTCGCGGGCGATCATGCGGGGCAGCTCGGCGGTGACGGTGCAGTCCACGTAGACGCCGGCGGCGGCGATCTCGTCGGCCAGGCGCGGGTCGGGTTCGGAGCGGGCGGCGGGGCCGATGAAGGAGGCGTGCGCGAGGTAGTCGACGCCGGCGCGCACCGCCCGCTCAATGCCCTGGGTGCCGTGGGCGTGGGCTGCGGTCCACTTCCCCAGGCGGTGGGCGTCGGCGAACATGACGGTGAGTTCCTCCTGGCTGAACTGCGCCAGCCAGGGCACCGAGCCGGAGGTGGTGAAGCCGCCGGTGGCCATCGCCTTGATGGTGTCGACGCCCCGCTTGTGGTGGAGCCGCACCTGGTGGCGGATCTCATCCAGGCCGTCCGCCTCGCCGCCGGCGTGGTGGGCGTGGCCAGCGGTGACGGTGATCTGCGGCCCGGAGGCGGTGATGCGGGGGCCGCGCAGGTCACCGTTGTTGATGGCGTCGCGCAGGGCGACGTCCACGTAGTGGCGGGCGCCCAGGCTCTGCACGCTGGTGACGCCGAGGGACAGCAGCTCCCGGGCCGAGCGGGCGGCGTTCAACGTGAGCCGGGCGACGTCGTGCTCCCCGTAGTCGGGGTACTCCACGTCCGTGCCGGAGGTGGGCAGGTGTGCGTGGGTCTCGATGAGCCCGGGCATGAGGGTGGTGCCGGGCAGGTCGACGCGGTGCACCTGCGCGGGCGCAGTCCCGGCCGCCTCGGCCAGTTCGCCGAGCCTGGCGGTCAGCTCGGTGGTGGGGCCGACGCCGCGGATACGGGCGCCGTCAATGAAGACGGCGCCGCCGGCCGGGTCCTCCTCACCGATGGCCTCGAGGCTGCCGACGGCGTCGCCGCGGCGTCCGGTCAGTACGCGGTCGGCGGTCAGCAGCGCCGGGCCGGTGCCGGCGAGGCGCTCCCCGCCGTCGGTGGGTGGGGTGATCCAGTCCGTCATGGAGCCTCCTGAGTGCTTGGGTGAATGGGGAGAGACGCAGCAGCGCTTCAAGTCGCGGCGGGGGAGCGGCGTCGGCCCGCTATTGGGCAACCGTGAGGCCGCCAGCATTAATCCAACTCATGTGTGCCTCTCCAAAGCTTCGTTCGACGGCGCGCTCCACGACCCCCGGCGACGTTCCACGACCTTCGGGTACGTTCCACGACCACCCCGGGGTCGTGGAATGCAGCCCAAGTTCGTGCAAAGCCCGGCCCCGCCCCGATTCCATGAAGCTCGCTCCCAGCAACGCCCCCATATTCACCGCTAGCATCACGCATATGAGCGATTCGGAGGTCGGGGCGGCTCACCGCTTACTCGCCGGACTCGGCATCAGCGACGCCGCCGAGTCCCTGTACCTATCGCTGCTGGACGGCGAACTCCACGCCGCAGACGCCGAGGACCCCGCTCTCTCAGAGCTCATTGAAGCGGACCTGGCCGCCGTAGCCGACGGGGTGGTGAACCCGCGCTCAGCGGCCCGCGCATTACGCGACCTAGAGAAGCGGTATCGGGAGGACGCCCGCCGCGCCGAGACCGCCGCCCTGGAATTGGACCTGCTCGAGCAGGGCGGTCGGCATCCGGTGGAAACGACCCGGTCCCCGCAGCGGGCGATCGCCATGTTCAACCAGCTCTTTGCCACCGCCCGCGCCGAGTTCCGGGGGATGGATCGCGCGCCGTACCTGACCTCCTCAGGGAAGCAGGCGAGCATGCAGGCGGAGTCGCTGCGCCGCGGCGTGCGCCACCGCGCCCTGTACGAGATGGCCTCGCTGCACGAGCCGGCCTACTTCCGCGTGGTCGCCGAATCCATCCGTCAGGGCGAACAGGCCCGTTTCGTGGACCGGCTCCCCTTCCGCATGCTCCTCGCCGACGAGACGACGGCGCTCATCCTGCGCTCCGACGCCGACGACGGAGTCGTCGCCACCCGCATCACTGACACCGAGGTGGTGGCGACCTTCGGCGCACTGTTCGAACAGTTGTGGCGCACGGCCGTACCGATGCCGCGGGCACTGTCCGCCGAGGAGGCGCTGCCGCACAACCGGGAGCTGGTGTGGGCGCTCGCCTCCGGTATGACCGATGAGGCTATTGCACGGCAGACCGGCATGAGCCTGCGGACGGTAGCCCGACGAATCGCCGAACTAAACCGTCTGCTGGGTGCACAGAGCCGTTTCCAGTTGGGGATGCAGGCGGTTCGACTGGGTTGGCTGCCACAGGCGGACGACGCGTCCGACGTGCCGTAAACCGCGTGACGCGCGTATGCCATGGCAGGCTTTCGCCACTCGATGCTGGCAAGCTCGTGACTAATCCCGTGCTTCGATGGGTGCCGCACTCAGTGACAGATCCCCCGATTCATCGAAGGGAAACACAATGAAGGCGTTACGCTCACTCGCCTGCGCCGCAGCTCTCGTGCTAGCTCTTGCCGCTCCAAGTGCTGCGTCCGCTGCGGCCGACAACACGGTCGGCGACGCTGCGGAAACCGACACGGTCGCAGCCACTTGCGCCGGTTCCGTCACCTCCGTCGCCTGGCGGGAAGGCACCCACGTATCCAATGGCACCTATGTCTCCGACGCCTCCGGCCTGGTGCGCGCCAACCTGACCTGGACTGCGCCCGCCACCGCAAGCTCCGGGGACAGCTTCACGCTGACCCTGCCGGCAGAGCTGGAGAACCGCGGCCCGAGTTCTTTTGATCTGACGGCACCGGACGGCGGCGTCGTCGGACGCGCCACGTGGTCCGGCAAGACGCTCAACTTCGTCCTGTCCGAGTATGCCGACACCTACGGCGACATCACCGGCTCGGCCTGGGTGACCCTGGGTTGGGACCGCTCCGCAGTCGATGAGGCGGGCGGAGACTACACCCTGACCTTCACCTCCTGCGGCCAGAGCTTCCAGCTTCCTGGTACCTACGTGGGCCCGGGCCCTTCCGGTGTCGACCAGTCCAGCGGCAAGACCGGTGTGTACGACGCCGACATCAGCAGCTCTCGCTGGAGCATTTACGTCGGCACCACCGCGCAGGACGTTTACGAACCGCTGGTCGTTGAGGACGTCGGCGGTGAAGGGCTCACCATGACCTGCGAGGGCGCGAAGATCTACGACCGCACCCCCTACCCGCACACCGAGGTGGTTTACGACCACGAGATCGACTCCACCCGCTGGTCCTGCGCACAGACCACCGGCGGCGGCGTGCGCATCGTCTTCAGCCCCATGGCCGACGGGCGCTACCAGCCCGCTCACGAATCTCTCCAGATCGACCTGCGCGCCGACGTCGGCCCGGAGGTCGCCGACCTGGATGAGCTGGTCAACACCGCCACGATCTCGGTGGCCGAGGACGGCGAGCCGGCCACGGTGGTCGGGCGCGTCGAGCTGCCCAACAGCGGCGGGACCGGATCCGGCCACCGGGCGTCCTTCACGATCGAGAAGGTCACGACCGGAACCGCGGCGCCAGCCGACGCCTCCTACCAGTTCTCCTACAAGTGCCTGTCCGCCGACTTCATTGACCTGCCGGCGATTCAGGCGGGGCAGACCACGACGCCGGTGACAACCAAGTCCTCCGCCACCTGCCAGATCATCGAGAAGGATCTGCCCGAGGACGTAAGCGTCTCCTACGAGGTGGAGGGGGCGACGGCGACGCCGGTCGAGAACGGGGTGTCGCTGACATTCCCCATCGATGCGGCCGCGACGGTGAAGATCGTGGCGACCAACGCCTTCCCGGATGAACCGGTCGTCGTACCGACCACCGAACCCACCGTAGAACCCACGGTCGAACCGACCGTCGAGCCTTCGGAGGAGCCCACCGTGGAACCCACCACCGAGCCGACAGTCGAACCCACCGTCGAACCGACCGTCGAACCTTCGGAGGAGCCGACCGTCGAACCGACCACCGAGCCCACGGTCGAACCCACCGTCGAACCGACCGTCGAACCTTCGGAGGAGCCGACCGTCGAACCGACCACCGAGCCCACGGTCGAACCCACCGTCGAACCGACCGTCGAACCTTCGGAGGAGCCGACCGTGGAACCCACCACCGAGCCCACGGTCGAACCGACCACCGAGCCAACCGTGGAACCCACCGTCGAGCCCAGCGCCGGAACCACGCCCGGAGTGACACCGTCCTCACCCGGCAAGCCGTCCAGCCCCGCCACGAAGTCGACCTCGCGCGCGAAGCTTGCTAAGACCGGCGCAGGAGCCACGTCGCTTGCGACGGTCGCCGCGGTTCTCCTGTTCGCTGGAATCTCAGCCACGGTTGCGCGCAGGCGGGCCTGACCCGACAATCACATCCACGCAATCGACCTCGGCAGTCCTACACGGGACTGCCTGATGGCGGGCTCGGCTCCGTTCGAAGCCGAGCCCGCCACACACATATGCGCTTGAGCGACTTCTGCGCACCTGGACCAACCGGTACCTGCCTCATCTGCGTGAAAGTGCTCAGGCGGAACGCCTACACCGCGGCGTCCTGCGCCCTCGTATCCGATAATCGCTCCATGCCCACCTCGCCGATCATGCACACCGGCCCCGCCGAGCAACTGCTCACCGGCCTGGTGGAACGCCTGGCCACTCGCCTACGCGGCACCACGACCCGCACCGGCGACGGGCGCCTCGTCGTCGGGCTGACCGGGGCACCCGGGGCCGGCAAGTCCACACTCGCAGCGGACCTGGAAGAACGTCTGCGGCAGCGCCAGTTGCTCGCCGGTGTCGTTCCCATGGACGGATTCCACATGTCCAACGCGGTGCTGGACGCGCTGGGTCGCCACGGCCGCAAGGGCGCCCCGGACACCTTCGACGTCGCCGGCTACCTGTCCGCGCTCGACCGGGTGCGCGCCCCCGACTGCCCGGACGTCCTGACACCGGTGTACCGGCGCGACCTGCACGAACCGGTGGCGGCCGGCGCGCTGGTGAGCGGGCCCGGCGTCGTGGTCACCGAGGGCAACTACCTGGCCCTGAACCGCGGCGACTGGGCCGGCGCCCGTGAGCGGATTGATCTGCTGATCTTCCTAGACGTGCCCGAGGCGGAGCTGATCTCCCGCCTGGTGTCCCGGCACCAGGACTTCGGCCGCAGCGCCGCCGACGCCGGCCACTGGGTACGCACCGTGGACTTACCCAACGCCCGCATGGTGGCAGCCTGCGCGCACCGCTGCAATGAGATCTGGCAGCTCCGGCCCGTGGGCCAGGCCGACTTCCGGGCCGGCTCCGTCGGCCGCTCGGGCCAATGCCGCATCGCCACGGCCCCTGCCCCGCCAGCCATTCCCCAGGCGTCCCCACGGAGATAATCGGGACCTTCGCGCGCATTTGTGCGGTTGCGCCGAGGCCGACCCCAATTGGAATCCATAGCCTCATTGCGGCAGTACTCGAAAAGCGAGCACGCGAGCACGATGGAGGGCCGCCCAATGGCACATCTGAAGCTGAAGGCGCTACTGACCACCTCCGCCCTGGTGGCGGCGACCGCAGCGGTCGGCACAGCCGCCTCGGAGCCCAGGAGCGAGTACTACGCCAGCCTCAAGAAACCCGACTGGAATCCGCCCAATGAGGCATTCCCGATCGCCTGGTCCACGCTGTACACGGATATTGCGCTGACCACCGGACTCACCCTGGCCGACCTGTGGGAGGCCGGCGAGATTATGGGCAGCAACAAGGAGGCCAGGCGGTTCCTGACCGCAACCGTCGCGAACCTGGCGCTCAACGGCGGCTGGAGCTGGGTCTTCTTCCAGGCCAAGCAGCCGGCCGCGGCCGCCGTCTGGGCCGGAGCCCTTGCCGCCAGCTCGGCCGACCTGACCCGCCGCGTATTCAAAGTCAGTAGGGCACGCGGCGTGGCCCTGGCGCCCTATGCGGCCTGGACCGCCTTTGCCGCCGCACTGTCGTGCGCAGTGTGGCGTCTGAACGAGCGCCCGACCGGTCAGCACGCGTCTTGACGTCTCACCCCTGGATGGGGGCCGCCGGCGGGTCGGGGAGGGTCACCTGCACCCGGCCCACCCTGCGGCCGTCCATGGCGACGACGTTCAGCCGCAGGCCACCACAGGAGACGACGTCGCCCGCCCGCGGCACACGGCCCAGCTCGGCCATGATGAAGCCGCCGACGGTGTCGAAGGGGCCGTCGGGCAGCGCCCGCCCCAGCTCCCGGGCCACCTCGGCGCGCCCGGCCAGGCCGTCGATGACGACGGCGTCGCCGCGGCGCTCGACGGCGGGCTCCTCCCGGTCGTACTCGTCGGCGATCGGCCCGGTGAACTCCTCAACGACGTCCTCCAGGGTGACGATCCCGTCCGTACCGCCGTACTCATCCACCACCAGCGCAATGTGAGCGTGGGCGGTACGCATCTGCGTCAGGGCGGACACCACGGGCACGGTCGCCGGAAGCAGCAGGATGTTGCGGGCCAGTTCGCCCACGGTCAGCGAGTCATCGGCGGGCGTGATCAGGTCCCGCAGGTGCACATAGCCGACGACGTCGTCGTCATCCCGGCCCCGGCGCACCGGGTAGCGGGAGTGCTCCAGGCCGGCGAGTGCCGCGCGGGCCTCGGCCACGGACAGGTCCGCGCAGGCGAACTCGACCTCGGTGCGCGGCGTCATCACCTCCGCCACGGTGCGCTCCCCCACCGACAACAGGTCCACGACCATTCGCCGCTCCTCCACGCCCAGGCCCTCCTGAGCCAGAATCAGGGTGCGCAGCTCCCCCGGGCCCACGGACTCGGACCGAATCGTCGGGTCGCGACCGAGCATTCGCAGCAAGCCGTTGGTGGACACGCCCAGCAGCCAGATGACCGGCCGCAGTGCCGCAGTGATGGCGGCGAGCGGACGGGCGGCCAGGAGCGCCACGGTCCGGGCGGACTGCATGGCGATGCGCTTGGGCACCAACTCCCCCACCACCACCGACAGGTAGGAGATCACCAGGGTGACGCCGATGAGGGCTGTCACCGAGGCCGCGGCCTCCCCGAGCCCAGCTGCGGCCAGGGCGGGTGCCAGCTCCGGGGCGATCTGGGCGGCCCCGAATGACGCGGAGAAGAAGCCGGCAATTGTGACGCCCACCTGGACGGCCGACAGGAACTGGTTGGAGTCCGCGGTCAGCCGCTTGATCACCTCTCCGGCACCGCCGCGGCGCGCGAGCTCGTCAACCTGGGTGGGGCGCAGGGACACCAGCGCCATCTCGGCGGCGGAGAAGCATGCTCCCACCAGTATGAAGGCCAATACCAGCAGGCTGTTGCGTAGCAGTGGATCCACAACGGCATGGTCGTCGGCGGTTCTTTCTGCTACCTGATCGACTTCTCATGGAATACCGGATCCCGGACGCCTCAGCGGCCACGGCCATCCAGTCCCTGATTGCATTCTTCGAGCAGTCGGAGAGGACCCTCGGACTATCCCGAACTATTACCATGAATACCGCAGCAGATCCCTGGAGGCGGCTCCGATTCCGGCGCGTTCTCGCAAGCCCGGTTGTTTACTTTCCTCGTCATCGATCCGTCAGCGGATCCTCATCCTCTACCAGGCAGGAGTCAGCATCATGACCGCGCACAATTTCGTCGTCATCACCTTCGCGGAGTCCAGTAAGGCCTATGAGGCCCTCAGCGACATTCGGCAGGCGGCACAGGCGGACAGGATCTCGGTCCCGGCCGCCATCATCGCCGAGCGGGAACCGGACGGCCACTTGCACCTGGCCGAGGGTGCGGACTACCGCATCGGGGACGGCGCCTTCTCCGGCGGGTTGATCGGGATGGTCGTCGGCATCCTGGGCGGGCCGCTGGGGATGCTGCTCGGCTGGGGTGCGGGCGCCCTGGCCGGCGGCTTCGTGGACGTCGAGCGGGTGAACCGGGCGGAGACCGCCATCGGGGAGTTCAGTTCGCGCCTGCCCGCGGGGACGACGGCGATCTTCGCCGAGGCCCGCGAGTATGCGGAGGAGGTGCTGGACGGGCTGGTCGCCCCGTTGGACGGCGTCGTGGTGCGGCGTCCCGCCGACGAGGTGCTGGCCGAGCTGGAGGCCGCACAGGAAGCCGCCGAGGCCGCCCACCGCGAGGCCACCCGGGTCATGCGCGAGGAGCGCCGTAAGGAGCGCAAGGAGGCCCGGGAGGAGCGCATCGCCCGACTCAAGGAGCGCTTCCACCGCGAGGGCTGAGACCCGGTCGACGGCCGCACCGCCGGGGGCGGAGCTGCCGCGCGGCCGGGCAGCAGACAGCCCAGAATCCGGGCGGCTGACCGCCCCAGCCGCCAAGCGGCCGAGCCGCCGCGCGGCCGGGCGGCCCGGCCGCCGCGGGCTCATGCCGCCCACCATCAACGGCGAACGCGCCCCTGCCCTACCCTCCGAAGGGCAGGGGCGCGAGTCCGCGCGCCTCCGGCTCGACGCGGCGTCCAGGCCGCTGCCAGGAGCGCAGCGGCACAAGGCGGCACAATGGCCGACGCCGATACCGGGCCACCGCGCGGGGCACGTCCACCGGTTGGACTGCGGCGTCGTCGGGGCGCGGCGGAGCCTACCGTGAAGGCGGATACCCACTCCGCATCTCGTCCTCCGAGGATCCCATGACTCCCCCTGCCAATGACGCCGGCACGCGGCCCGCGCCGCCCGCCACCAACCAGCTCGCCCCCCGCCGTGGAGGCGAGAGCGACCCCGACCGCGCAGGTGCCGAGCACACCGAGGCCCGACGCGCCGCCGTCGCCGATGCGCGCCAGGAGCGCAGCGCCCGGATTGCGGTCGCCGTCTTCCCCCTGATTATGTTCGCGGCCTTCCTAGCAGCGTTCTTCCTCCCCGACACCTTCGTGCCGCTCTCCAACTACATGACGCCACTGCTGGCAGTGACCATGCTGGGCATGGGCATGACCCTATCGGTACCGGACTTCACCATGATCGCCCGGCACCCGGTGCCGGTGGTGCTCGGCGTGCTCTCACAGTTCTCGGTCATGCCACTGGTGGGATGGACCGTGGCGCACCTGGTCCCGCTGCCGGATGAGCTCAAGGTGGGCATCATCCTCATCGGCTGCGTGCCGGGCGGCACGACGTCGAATGTGTGCAGTTTCCTGGCCAAGGGCAACACTGCGTTAAGCGTGTCCATGACCGCACTGTCCACCATGCTCTCCCCCGTCGTCACCCCGCTGCTCACCCTGTGGCTGGCGGGTACTTACATGGAGGTACCCGCGGGGTCGATGGCGCTGTCCATTGTGCAGATCGTGCTGCTGCCGGTGGGGGCCGGACTGCTGCTGAACATGTTCGCGCACCGGCAGGTCGCGCGGGTCCAGCCGATCATGCCGTGGGTGTCAGTGATCGCCATCGCCGGGGTGGTGGCCGCGGTGGTCTCCCGCAGCCAGGCGCTGATCGCCACTGCCGGGCTGCTGATGTTCGTTGCGATCGCCATCGAGAACGCCATCGGCTATGGCCTGGGCTACGCGGTGGCACGGCTCATCGGGGTTTCTCGTCGTGACCGACGCACCATCTCCATCGAGACCGGCCTGCAGAACGCAGGGCTCGGCTCCACGCTCGCCGCCACCTACCTCAGCGCCGCGGTGGCGGCGCCGTGCGCCGTGGCGACCTTCTGGCACACGATCACCGGTTCGGTGCTCGCCATGTACTGGCGCCTGCGCGGCTTCCCCGAAGGGGAGGACCCACTGGCGACGGTCCGCCAGCTGCGTGAAAGAGCCGCCGTCAGCGACTAGGACCTGTTGTGTAAGTGTTCGGGTGGAGGTGCGCGGTTGGGTGGCGGCGTGTGGCTGTTGAGCCTGCCCGTTGGACCCCTCTGCCCCCGTTGGACCCCTCTGCCCCCGTTGGACCCCTCTGCCCCCGTTGGACCCCTCTGCCCCCGTTGGACCCCTGTTCCCCCGTTGGACCGCCGTAGCCGCTGGTTACAGCGGTCCAACGGGGCGTAAGCGGTCCAACGGGGCGTAAGCGGTCCAACCACGGCGGCGCAGCCCCACCCGCTCCCTCGGCCGCCGACAACCAGGCGCCCATCACCGCGAAAACGCCCCTGCGCACAACGATCTTCACCGAGCACACAGGCCTGCCCGCCCGGAGGCACCCACATCGCCAGCACCGCCCCACCAGCACAAACCACTAACACAACATGACCTAGCCCCCGTGCCCCGAGCGACGTGCCGGCATCACCCGGCAACAAGTGGGACGTCTCCGTATCCCTTGCACGGTCTTCTTGAGTAAGCACTCGAAACCCACGCACTTAGGGACGTCCCCGTATCCCTCGTGCGGTCATACCCCACTCCTGCTCGTGTCCGCCGACGCCACGGCGCATACTGCTGACACGCTGCAATGCGGCCAAGGCCGAATTAGTCGCATCACCGTAGTTGCACCAGGCGGCGTGCCGCGACCGTAGGGGGCTTCAGCGACCTCCATGACGTTATACGCGACCTTGGGGTGCGTTTTACGACCACCCCAGGGTCGTGGAACGCACCCCAAGGTCGTATTTCGTATTGTGCGGACCGGACCCGTGCGCTGGTTTTCCGCGCTGTTCCAGTTTGGGGGTGTGGTGCGGGTGCTGGAGTCGGCGGTTGGCGTGGCTCGTTCTGACTTGCGCCGACGGCATCGGTGTGGTGCTGGTGCTGGAGTCGGTGGTTGGCGTGGCCGGAGCGCTCGCTGGGTGGTGTGGCGCGGGCTGGCACAGTGGGTCCGCACGCTTAAGGAGCGAGCACCCTGGCGGAATCCGCGTGATTCCGCGGATCTGATGAACAACGCTGGTGTCATGACAGTGCTCCAGCGTGCGGCGCGGGCCTCGGCGCACACTGGAGCGATACCAACGGATTCCGCCCCTGACGTAGATTCCGCGTGTTTTCAAGGAAAACCGGGATTTGGGCGAGTGCATGCAAAGGGCCTTTGCGTGCAGACCCGCAACTCCGGCTCGGCCCGTCGGGCAACGCGAGGCACCGGACCGTCACTCGCTGGCCGCCAGCATGCGGGCAACTAATCTCATCGCCGGGCTCCGGCGCCGAGATCGGCCGCCGGAGAACGTCGGCAACGACGATGGAACCCCGAGACCAACCGGCCAGCAAGAGGTGCGAAGCGCTTCCTGACGCTGCTCGCTTCCGCGCCATGCGAGCGTGGTCGGCGGTCTTAATGCACCTTAAGGTGCGAGGTGCTTCCTGACGGGCTCATCGCCACCGCACTGGCACTGGTTGCCGTCGTCTTAATGCACCTTAAGGTGCGAGGTGCTTCCTGACTTGACTTTTCAGACCCCAAATCCGTAGACATCAACGGTCTTAATGCACCTTAAGGTGCGAGGTGCTTCCTGACTCAGCGCGGTCGAGGCCGTGGAGCACACCACACCCGTCTTAATGCACCTTAAGGTGCGAGGTGCTTCCTGACCGGCAAAACCGCGTTCTCCTACGCGATCCACCGCGTCTTAATGCACCTTGAGGTGCGAGGTGCTTCCTGACTTAACGAGGTGAGCGCGGCTGAGGTTCCGAAGCAGTCTTAATGCACCTTGAGGTGCGAGGTGCTTCCTGACGCGCACTGGAGGGGCGGTGACGCTCCGTGGGCAATAAGTCTTAATGCACCTTGAGGTGCGAGGTGCTTCCTGACTCGCTCCAGTGAAATTCCCGGGTTCGCCCGGAGATTCGTCTTAATGCACCTTGAGGTGCGAGGTGCTTCCTGACCCCTGCCCCTGGAAACCGCGTCATTCCGCCGCTTCCAGAGGCGAGATCGCCACCGACCCCGCAAGCACCCCACGGGACCGACCGGCACCAAGCCAAAACTACCACCTTTCGTTGAAAACAAGCCAAGCGCCACCGACACCCCTCCAGGCCCCTCCAGCCACCAACTTTCAACGAAGTCATGCGGAAAAGTCGGGGTCAAAATGTACCAATCTTTGTACTGTAGATCAAATTGTGACCATCCGGCGAGCACCACACCAGCCCCGCGCACCCCAACAACACCACACGTCACACACGCAACTGCCACTCGCACCACCTAAATCACTCCCAACCGACCGCAGACACCCCGCGAGCCTCCACCTCGGTGCCGACGATTAGCCCTACCGGGAAACTGGCGCTGACACCGTAGACGCTGACGAAGTAAGCTGTTCATCGCTCAGGGCAATAGCCCTGCGAAGCGAACCCGGCAGCCTTCCGGACGGTGGGCGAGCCGGGTTTCGCGTACCGGATTCGCCTGATATCCGACCTCTCGTCCGAATCGCCACCGGACCGCTCTTGGCTCAGTGGCCTCGTTCGCGCACAGCCTCACAGCATGCAGGACACGCAGCCCTCCACCTCGGTGCCGGTGAGCGCCGCCTGGCGCAGGCGGATGTAGTACAGCGACTTGATGCCCTTGCGCCAGGCGTAGATCTGCGCCTTGTTCACGTCGCGGGTGGTGGCGGTGTCCGGGAAGAACAGCGTCAGGCTCAGCCCCTGGTCCACGTGCTGGGTGGCGGCGGCGTAGGTGTCGATGATCTTCTCGGGGCCGATCTCGTAGGCGTCCTCGTAGAACTCGAGGTTGTCATTGGTCATGTAGGGCGCCGGGTAGTAGACGCGCCCGATCTTGCCCTCCTTGCGGATTTCGATCTTGGCGACGATCGGGTGGATCGAGGAGGTGGAGTGGTTGATGTAGGAGATGGAGCCGGTGGGCGGCACCGCCTGCAGGTTGCGGTTGTAGATGCCGTCCCGCTTGACCTTCTCCGCCAGCTCCGCCCAGTCGGCGCGCGTGGGAACGTGCACGGACGACGCCGCGAAGATCTCGCGCACCCGCTCGGTGACCGGCACGAAGTCCTGGTTCAGGTACTTGCTGAAGAACTCGCCGCTGGCGTACTTGGAGTCCTCGAAGCCGACGAAGGTCTCCCCCCGCTCCACGGCCAGCTCATGGGAGGCGGTCAGGGCCGCGAACAGCACGGAGGCGAAGTACACGTTGGTGAAGTCCAGGCCCTCCTCGGAGCCGTAGTGGATGCGCTCGCGTGCCAGGAAGCCGTGCAGGTTCATCTGCCCCAGACCGATCGCGTGGGACTCACGGTTGCCGCGGTTGATGGACGGCACCGACTCCAATTCGGTCTGGTCGGAGACCGCCGTCAGCCCGCGCACGGCCGTACGGATGGTGCGGGCGAAGTCCGGGGAGTCCATGGTCTTGGCGATGTTCAGGGAGCCGAGGTTGCAGGAGATGTCCTTGCCCACGTGCGCGTAGGAAAGGTCCTCGTTCAGAACGCTGGGCTCAGAGACCTGCAGGATCTCCGAGCACAGGTTGGACATGACCACCTTGCCCTTGATCGGGTTGGCCCGGTTGACCGTGTCCTCGAACATGACGTAGGGGTACCCGGACTCGAACTGGATCTCCGCCAACGTCTGGAAGAACTGGCGGGCGTTGATCTTGTCCTTGCGGATCCGGTCGTCCGCCACCATTTCGCGGTACTTCTCGGTGACGTTGACGTCCGCGAAGGGCAGCCCGTAGACGCGCTCGACGTCGTAGGGGCTGAACAGGTACATGTCCTCGTTCGCCCGGGCCAGCTCGAAGGTGATGTCCGGGATGACGACGCCGAGCGAGAGGGTCTTGATGCGGATCTTCTCATCCGCGTTCTCACGCTTGGTGTCCAGGAAGCGCAGGATGTCCGGGTGGTGGGCATGCAGGTAGACGGCGCCCGCGCCCTGGCGCGCACCCAGCTGGTTGGCGTAGGAGAAGGAGTCCTCCAGCAGCTTCATCACCGGGATGACGCCGCTGGACTGGTTCTCGATGCGCTTGATGGGTGCGCCCATCTCCCGCAGGTTGCTCAGCAGCAGGGCGACGCCGCCGCCGCGCTTTGACAGCTGCAGGGCGGAGTTGATGCCGCGGGAGATCGACTCCATGTTGTCCTCGATGCGCACCAGGAAGCAGGAGACGGGCTCCCCGCGCTGGGCCTTGCCCTCGTTGAGGAAGGTGGGCGTGGCCGGCTGGAAGCGGCCGGACATCATCTCGCCGATCAGGTCCAGCGCGAGCGACTCATCGCCGTCGCCCAGCGCGAGGGCGACCATGGTCACACGGTCCTCGAAGCGCTCCAGGTAACGCTTTCCGTCGAAGGTCTTGAGCGTGTAAGAGGTGTAGTACTTGAAGGCGCCCAGGAAGGTCTCGAACCGGTAGTCGTAGGCGTAGGCGGCCTCGAAGGCGGACTTGACGAACTCGGGGCGGTAGCGGTCCAGCACCTCCTGCTCGTAGTAGCCCTCCCGCACCAGGTAGTCCAGCTTCTCCTCCAGGGAGGGGAAGGTGACGGTGTTGTCGTTGACGTGCTGGAGGAAGTACTGGCGCGTGGCCTCGCGGTCGGCGTCGAACTGGATCATGCCGTTCGCGTCGTACAGGTTCAGCTTGGCGTTCAGGGCGTGGTAGTCGAGGTCCGGGGACACCGTGGTCTTGGGTTCGGCGCCCGTCGGGGCCGTCAGCGTGTCTGCCAAAACTTGTCCAATCCTTCTTTTACGCGTTCGACGTCGGTGGGGGTGCCCAGCAGCTCGTACCGGTAGAGGAAGGGCACGTTCAGCTTGCTGGCGATGATGTCACCGGCGATGCCGTAGGCCTCGCCGAAGTTGGTGTTGCCCGAGGCGATGACGCCGCGGCACAGCGACCGGTTGTGCGGGTCATTGAGGAACTTGATGACCTGCTTGGGCACGGCGCCCTTGATGGCGCCTCCTCCATAAGTGGGAACGACGAGGATGTATTCCTCGTGGACGCTCAGCGGCTCGTCCCCAGGGCGCAGCGGGATGCGCGCACTGGGGAAGCCGAGCCGCTCAACGAAGCGACGGGTGTTCTCCGAGGTGGAGGAGAAGTAGACGAGTAGGGGGCGGTCACTCACGAACGCCTGGCCCCACTCAGATCGCGGCGGCCTCGGCGGCGACGGCGAGAGCCTTGATCTTGTCCGGGCGGAAGCCGGACCAGTGCTCGCCACCGGCCATGACCACGGGCGCCTGCGCGTAGCCGAGGGAGCGGACCTGCTCCAGGGCCTCGGCGTCGAGGGTGATGTCAACCGTCTCATAGGACAGGCCGGCCTTGTCCAGGGCGCGGTAGGTGGCGGAGCACTGGACGCAGTTGGGCTTGGAGTAGACGGTGATGGCCATGTCGGTCACTTCCTGGCGGTTAGTGGTTGCTGGTTCGGGCGCGTGCGCACCCCGGAGGTCTCCCACAAGCAGGAACCTACCCGGCTGTAATCACACGCATGTAGTTCTCGGGAGGGCAAGCGCCCCCTGCTGTTCAAAACACTACCCCTGGGGGTCGCGGTGCGCCACCACCCCAAGATGATGTGTCTGGCGTGTCGTTGTGCATAGAGCTCCTCCTAGCTGTGGACAGTGCGCCGATCGCTGTGGACGCGACTGTGGAACCGCATTGCCCACGGCCGCGCCGACAGCTCCGGCCCAGCCGTCGACGACGTCGCCGCGGCCGTACCGGATCGGCTCGTCCATGCTCTCGCGGGGGTCCGACGCGAATTCACCCCCCTTAAGCTCCGCACAACCCACAACCTCACCCCACGGCCACCCCTCCCCCAGTCCACAGCCTGGGGATGAAGTGGCGTGAATTCCCCTCTGGATGATCGCGCCTCGGGCGTGTCGCGCCGACGCCGCCGCCCACAGCTCCCGGGGCAGGACGATGAGACACATGCCTCGCGCCGACGCCGCCGCCCACAGCTCCCGGGGCAGGACGATGAGACACATGCCTCGCGCCGACGCCGCCGCCCGGCGCACACGCCCTCGCGCCGACGCACTTGCCGCCGTTCCGTCACCGCCACAACCGTGCTACGTTCACATGAGTCGGCTCACACGAGCCGACCGTGCGGCAGCGTGCGCATACCGAGAGGATCGCGAGACGACTTATGGACGCAACCGAGCGCCGGCAGGCGATCCTGAACCGCCTCGAGACAACCACCGCCCCCCTGGCGGCCGCATGGCTGGGCGAGCAGCTCGGCGTCTCCCGGCAGATCGTCGTCGGCGACGTAGCCCTGTTGCGCGCGGCCGGGCACGCCATCCGCGCCACGAACCGCGGCTACGTGCTGGCACGCCCCAGCTCCCGCCCGCGCCGCGTCCTCCACGTCCAGCACGGCCGCGACCAGGTGGCCGCAGAGCTGTCCGCAATCATCGACGCCGGCGGTACCGCCCTGGACACGATCATCGAGCACCGCCTGTACGGCCAGATCACCGTGGACCTCCTCATCCACAACCACGCCGAGCTGGACCTCTTCCTAGAGCGCATGACCGAGTCCTCCACGCTCTCAGAGCTGACCAATGGCTGGCACGCCCACACCATCGAGGCCGACACCGAGGCCCAGCTGGATGACATACAGGTGCGTCTGGGCGAGCTCGGCATTCTGCGCTGACACCCGCCGACTCCGAAGGACGAATGTCCGAATCCGGCACAAACGACCGGTGCGGCCCCTGCCCTGCGGCAGCGGATCGTTGAAATCATGCGGTTCCGCGCGATCAGCTAAGACAGGACCCGGGCGGTTTGTGCCGTTTTCGGACAGTTTCCCTCCTGCCGGCCAGGCCGAGCCCGCAGCCCACGAGTACGGGAGAGGCAGCTCACGCCACTTGTGTCATGACACCCGGCGGGTCCCGACTATCCTCTTAGTGTCTTGACACCCGTGCGGGCGCAGGCCGTCGCCCCGCCACCCATGGGAGGTTCCCATGCCCACATCCCCCAAGTCCACCGCCCCCACCAACGCCCCCGCCAACACCCCCACCAACACCCCCGCCAAAGACGTCGGCTCCGCCGCCTGGCCGCACGGCCCGGCAGGCCGGCTGCGCGCATTCGGCAACAGGTTCCTCATCGAGGGGCTTACCGGCATGGCGCACGGGCTGTTCGCCACGCTGATCATCGGCACGATCCTCACCCAGCTCGGCTCCTTCATCCCCGGGGCCACTGGCGGCTTCATCGTGCTGATGGGCCGGGTGGCCTCCTCCATCACCGGCGCCGGCATCGGCCTGGGCACCGCCCGGCGCCTCGGGGCCGACACCTTCGTCATCGTCTCCGCGGCCGCCGTCGGGCAGATCGGCGCCCAGGCCTCCGGCCTGCTGTCCGGCTCCGCCATCCTGACCGACGACGCCGGCACCGCCCTGCTGCTGCGCGGGCCGGGTGAGCCACTGGGGGCATTCGTGGCCGCATGTTTTGCCATTGAGGCCGGCCGCCTGGTCTCGGGACGCACCCCGGTCGACATCCTGGTGACCCCGCTGACCACCATCGTCGTGGGCGGCGGCATCGGGCTGCTGGCCGGTCCGCCCATCTCCTCGGCGATGACGGCGTTGGGGGAACTGGTCAACTGGGGCACCGAGCGGCAGCCGCTGCTCATGGGAGTGATCGTCGCCGTGATCATGGGAATGGTGCTGACCCTGCCGATCTCCTCGGCCGCGCTCGGCGTGATCCTGGGCCTTTCCGGCATCGCGGCCGGGGCGGCCACGATCGGCTGCACCACCCAGATGGTGGGTTTCGCCGTCGCCTCCTTCCGGGAGAACCGGTGGTCCGGGCTGCTGGCGCAGGGGCTGGGCACCTCCATGCTGCAGGTGCCGAACATCCTCAGGCGCCCGCTCATCTGGGTGCCGCCCACGCTGGCGTCGGCGCTGCTCGGACCGGTGGCGACGACGGTGCTGCACCTGGAGTCCAATGCGGTCGGCTCGGGCATGGGCTCGGCGGGCCTAGTCGGGCAGCTCATGACCTGGCAGACCATGAGCGGCACCATGCCGACGGCGCAGCTGCTGGCCATGATCGTGCTGTTCCAGTTCGTCGCCCCGGCGGTGCTGACCCTGGCGATCAGCGAGTTCATGCGCGCCCGCGGATGGATCCGCCTGGGCGACATGACCCTGGCCCGGGCGTAACCGGATCCACTGGTCTCCGGACGCACGCCACACACCCCACGCCACGACCGCAATCGCGCCCCCGATTCCCGCAATGCATGCAATACCACATACGAGTATGGCCACATCCGTGCCATACTCGTGATCGAAACGCGATTGTCATTCGGCGCCTGCACTTCGCACGTGGCGCCACCCTGCCCCGGCAAAGGAGGTACCCCTTGACTGCACAGGCCTTACGGTCATCGCAGGCCTCAACCCCGGCATGCCCACCGCTTCCCGCCGGCTGCCGCGCAGCCTCTCGGCAGAGCATTGCGGCCAGCATCGGCATCGATCTGGCCGTCGTTGTCCTACCCCTGACGCTTGGCCTGGTGGTGCCGGGCCCGGCACTGCTCAGGCTCCTGCTAGTGCTGGTCGCGACCGGTCTGCTCCTAGCCCAGACAGTCACTCACTGCTTGTACGGCAGAGCCGTCGGCGGCATGGTGCTCGGCCTGCTCACGGTCGACGCCGATGCCGGGCTACCCACCGGAACAGCACGCTCCCTGCTGCCACTCCTGCACCTCGGACCGGCCGCCGGGGCGACCGTGCTCGATGTCAGGGAGGGCCCGGATCCCTCACGCGTCACCCTGGACGAGCTGGATGAGCTCGCCGCCCAGTCGGCATCGGTGGCATTGCCGTACTCGTCACAGCCCCAGCCCCAGCAGCCGGCGCCGTCGCAGCAGCAGCCCCAGCAGCCGGCGCCGTCGCAGCAGCAGCCCCAGCAGCCGGCGCCGTCGCAGCAGCAGCCCCAGCAGCCGGCGCCGTCGCAGCAGCAGCCCCAGCAGCCGGCGCCGACGCAGCAGCCCCAGCCCCAGCAGCCCCAGCTCCCCCAGCCGCAGCCCGCTGGGGCCCCGGGCGCGGTGGCACTCCCCTCCAGGCCGCCGCACACGCTTCGCGCGGTTTCCGCGCATACGCCCTCCATGATCGACCTGCCGCCGTCCGTACCACTACAGGCTCCCCCGCCCCCACCGCCTCCCGAACCGACGCCGCCCCCTGCCATCAGCGCACCCCGGTCGCCCGCCCCCGCCGCCCCTGCCCCACCCCCCATGACACGCAAGGCGCTGCGGGCACTGGAGCGTGAGCAGGAGCGTGCGCGTGCGCAGCGTGGAGCGGGCATCGCCGACGCCGAGGCCCCCGGCCCCGAACGGATGGTCGGATGAGCGCATCGACAGCCCGGACCGGGAACGGCGTAGCGGCCCGTGCAGGCACACGCGCCGATCGCATCAGGCCCGTCATGGCACGCGAGAACGAGCACCGGGGCCGGTCTGGGGAATCACGTACGGGAGGGAGTCTCCATGCCACGTGAGAACGAGCAGGCGGTCCTGGATTCTGCGCGCGTGCACCACGCCCGCCTGCGCGACGCCCTGGAGCGCGGCCGTACCCCGGGCAGGAGCCGAGCCCTGGGGCCGCGGCTGATCGCGTCACTGGTGGTCGCCGCCCTGGCATGCAGCGGCTGCGTGGGGTACGCCTACGTCTCCACGCACCTGGACTCGATCCGCACTACCCCGAGCACTTACACCGACGGCGCCACCGCGCACGCCACACAGGACCCCACGGCATACGTCACGGATGCGCCCGCGTCGCCTCAGCCGAATGACGGCGCGGGATTGGCATCCCAGGAAGCAGAGCAATGATCCCCTACACCCGCATCACCCTTGTGGCGGACCGGTCACGGGCGGAGCTGGTGCTGCCCTCCACCGAGCCCGTCGGCACGCAGATGCCGACGCTGCTGTCCCTTCTGGGCGGCGCCTCAAGCCGGTCCGGCACCCCTCCGGCCACCAGCCTGGTTCGCGCCGACGGCCGCCTGGTGGACCCCGAGCTGGACCTGGCCTCCCAGGAGGTGCTCGACGGCGAGGTCCTGCGCGTGGTTGCCGACGACGAGATCCCGCCGCCCGCGCGCGTCTCCGACCTCAGTGAGGCCATGGCGGACCTCACCGAGGCGCATCCGGGCCGGTGGCGGGGGACGGACCGGCCGCTGGGAGCCGGCATTCTCATCGGCGTCCTGACCGCGCTTGCCACGTGGCCGCAGCTCCAGGAGATCCCGCCGACGGCGCACACCTGGGTGGCGCTGACGGGTCTGCTCCTGCTATTCGCCGCCGCCGCACTCCGGCGCGGCGGCATCGGCCCCGCCGGCCTCGGCGTCCTCGGGCTGTGCCTGCCGCTGGGGCTGCTGGCGTCGCAGTGCCTCACCCTGGCGACGGCGGGAACCGAGTCCGGCGCGCTCGCCGCCGTGGCCGTGCTGCTGCTGGCCGTGGCCGGCATGGGTCTGGCCTTCGGTCGGGTCGGCTGGATCACCGGCGCCGCCGTCGGGCTCGGCATTGAGGGCGTGTGGCTGCTTGTGACCGCCCTGTCCCCCACCACGAAGCTGGCTCATGGCCTCCTGGCGGTACTCGCACTGGTACTCGCGGGCTGCCTGCCGTGGACCGCACTGGTGGTTTCGGGCGCTGCCAGGCTGGATGACACGGCGCTTACCGGGGTGCTGCCGCCGCGCGACCGGGCGCATCGCAGTCTGACCGCCGCCCACGACTCGCTGCTGGTCGCCTGCCTGGTGGTGGCCGCCGCCCTGGCCTGGGCGACGGCGAGCCTGGCCCGGCAGGATGATCCGTGGGGCCAGTGGCTGGCCGGCGCGGTGGTTGTCGCCACGGCGCTGCGCTCCCGTGCCTTCCCCCTGCGGGCGGAGGTGATCGCCCTGTGGCTGGCGTGCCTGCCCGCACCGCTGATTCTGTCCTCATCGCTGCCCGGGCCGCAGCGCACCGCCGTGATCGTCGTCGTCATCCTGGTGGTGTCGGCCGCCTCCGTCTACCAGAGCGCCGACCAGACCCGCGTGCGGCTGCGTCGCCTGGGCGACCGGTTGGAGACGGCGGCCACCGTAGCCACGGTGCCGCTGCTGTGTGGCCTCGACGGGCTCTTCACCCACCTGCTGGGGCTGTTCGCATGACCGCTCCCGCCGTCGGTACTTCGAGTACGCCGGGCGACCGTGACGCCGACCGCCTGGGCCTCCTGCGCCGTCCACTCGACCTGGGTGCCCTGGCCCTCACCGGTGCGGCCGCCTGGCGCCGTACCGTCGCGCAGACGCACCGGGCCATGATTGCGCCGCTGCCGCTGACCTGCCGTATTGCGGTGGTCCCCACCGAGCCTGCTTGCGGGGCCACCACCGTCGGCATGCAGCTGACTGGCGCCCTGGCCCGCGCCCGGCGCGCACCGGTGCTGCTGCTGTCCGCATCCCCCGGCCGGGACACCGCCGCCGACCGCCTGTCATTCTCCCGTCGCTGGCCCCTGGAGGCTCCCGTTCCCACCGCGGTGCCGACGGCGGAACTCGGCCCGGTCCTGCGCGATGCCGCCGGTTGCGGGCCGGATGGCCTGACCTCCTGCCTGCGGCTGGAGCCTGAGGGGGGCGGGCGGGCGTCGGCATGGCGCCGGGCACGGCGTGAACTCGGGCACTTCTTCGATGTCTGCCTGACCGAGTTCGGCCCCCTGACCCAGGCGGAGCTCACTGAGATCGCCCCACTCCACCACGCCGTCGTGCTGGTGACCCCGGCGCGGCGTCGCGCGGTGGAGCGCAGCCGGGAGCGCCTGCACCGGCTCGCCAGCGCCCTGACCGATGATCCGAGCGACGCCGTCGGCGGTGTGGTCGGTACAGAGCCGGTCCCGGCCGGGTCGGCGGGGACCTTAAGGGGTAGGCCGCCCGTGGTACTGCATGCCGTCGTCGCCACCGCGCCCGGGCATCCGCTCATTCCCCGCCTGTGCCCGGATGAGACCCTGATCCCCTACGACCCCGCGCTGCGGCACCCCGGCCCGACGCCGCTGCGGCGCCGCACCGCCACGGCGGTCGCCGTCCTGGCCGCCCGCGCCGTCGATGCGGCCGCCCAGACCGTTCAAGCTTCTGCGCGAGGTGAGGCATGATCCGCACCGTCCACCGCCCCGGACGTCTGCACCGTCCGCTGGAACTGCCCGAGCCTGCCACCGTACCCGCGCCGCCGCAGCTGGCGGACACCGGCGCGGGGCAGGGATTCCCCTTCCAGATGATGCTGCCGCTGGCGGGCGCGGGGTCATCCATGCTGATGATGACGCTGCTGCGTTCGAACCTGATCTTCGCGATCCTCGGCGCGGTGGTGATGCTGGTGACCGTGATCGGGATGTTCGCGGCCACCGTCTCCCGCCGCAACGGGCAGGCCCGTCAGCGCCGGGAGCGGCGGGAGCGCTATCTGGACGCACTGGCGGATGCCGCGGCCTCCCTGGAGGCGACCGCCGGGCAGCTGCGTCGACGTGCCTTCCGGGCCCACCCCGCACCGTCGGCACTGGCCGCCTGGGCGGTCTCCCCCGAACGGCGCTGGGAGCGGCGGCGTACCGACGGCGACTTCCTGCGCCTGCGGCTGGGCACCGCCGATCTGCCGCATCCGCTGGCGACCATGCCCCGCGGGGACGCCGTCGCCCAGGCCGATCCACTGCTGGTGCGGGAGGCCCGCGCCCTGGTGGACAACTACGCGGTGCAGTACGCCATGCCGGCCACTGTCGATCTTGATGCCGCCGGCGAGGTGTCGATCATTGGGCCGCGGGAGGTCACCCGCGCCCTGGCCCGCACCCTGCTGGTGCAGGCGGCGGTACACCATGCCCCGGAGGACCTGCACATCGCCCTCGCCTACGACCAGTCCGTCGCCGAGGCGTGGGAGGGAGTGGCCCGGCTCCCGCACCTGCGCGTTCACGGCGCCTTCGATGGCCCGGTGGCCATGCGCCGAGTGGGGGCGGACCAGCAGGACCTGGAGCGCGTGCTGCGTCCCGAGATCGCGGCCGCGGCGAAGGCGGCCGCCCAGGTGGCGCGCGTGGGGGCGGGCGGGGCGCTGCGGCGTCGTACCCGCCTGCTCGCCGTCGTCGACGCCGACGGGCCGGCCCAGTCCTTGGCGATTCCCGACGCCTCCCTGCGGGCGCAGGACGTGGGTGCCACCGTCCTGCACCTGGTGACCGACCGTTTGGACGAGCCCTCCGACCCGTCGCTGCGGCTGACGGTTCGCGACGACGGCACGGTGCTGGTGGAGGACCTGCGTCCAGCCCTGGACGCTTCGGGGAGGGGTGACCATGACGCCGCCCCGCCCCCACCCACCGTGGTGACCCCGGATGAGCTGGGGCCGGCGTCGGCGGAGGGCGTGTGCCGGGCGCTGGCGCCGCTGTCCCTGGGGGCGGCCGCGGAGCGGGAGGTGGAGGAGGCGTCCGCAACGTCCCTGGCGGACCTTCTGGGCGTAGATGATCCCCGGAGTATTGACGTTCGCTCCGCCTGGCGCCCCCGCTCGGCCCGTGACTTCCTGCGGGTGCCGCTGGGCACCGATGACAGCCACGAGCTGGTGCTGCTGGACTTGAAGGAGTCCGCCCAGCTGGGGGTCGGGCCGCATGGGTTGTGCGTGGGTGCGACCGGCTCGGGCAAGTCGGAGCTGCTGCGCACCCTGGTGACGGCGCTGGCGGTCGGCCACGGCCCGGAGGACCTGTCCATGATCCTGGTCGACTACAAGGGCGGCGCGGCCTTCGCGCCCTTCGCCTCCCTGCCGCACGTGGTGGGGCTGATGGACAACCTGGCCGACGACGCCGGGCTGATCGAGCGGGCGCGCGCCTCGATCGCGGGGGAGGTGGTGCGTCGGCAGAAGCAGTTGCGTGACGCAGGGTCCTCCCCGGACATCGCCCACTACCGGCGGCTGCGCGAGGAGCATCCGGAGATGGCGCCCATGCCGCACCTGTTCGTCATCATTGACGAGTTCGGGGAGCTGCTGACGGCGAATCCGGACTTCGTGGACCTGCTGCTGACGATTGGGCGTATCGGCCGGTCTATTGGCGTGCACCTGTTGCTGTCCAGCCAGCGCATTGAGAGCGGCAAGCTGCGCGGCCTGGACACTTACCTGTCCTACCGGATCTGCCTGCGCACCTTCACCGAGGGCGAGTCCTCTACGGTGATCGGGGTGCCGGATGCATTCCACCTGCCGGCCTCCCCCGGGTACGGGTACCTGAAGGTGGACACCAGTGTCTTCACGCGCTTCCGGGCCGGCTACGTTTCCGGTCCGGTGGAGGAGGTGGATGCCGAGCCCGCACCTGCCGAGCGTGAGGAGCAGGTGCCGTTGCTGCTGCCGGTGTACAACGGCCTGGAGGCCGAGGAGCCGACGGCGGCGCAGGCGGTCGTGCCGGAGGGGCACACCACCCGGACGACGGTGGTTGATGCCGTAGTGGCACAGCTGGCCCGGGCGGCCGGGCCCATGCCGCCGGTGTGGCTGCGGCCGCTGCCTGCCCGGCTGCCGCTGACGGACGTGTTGGGCGGGGCGCTGCGGCGAGACGCCGTCGGGTTGCGGGCGCCAACTCCGCCCGGTCCCGGTCCGAGGGTGCCGGTGGGGCTGGTTGATGATCCCGCCCGGCAGCGGCAGCAGCCGTGGCTGGCGGACCTGACTGTGGGCGGTGGGCATGTGGCCGTGGTTGGGGCGCCGCAGAGCGGGCGTACCACCTTCCTGTGGACGCTGGCCACCGCGGCGGCGCTGACGTACGGACCCGACCGGCTCGCCTTCTACGGGTTGGATGCCACTGGCGGCGGGTTGTCGCGGCTGGCGGCGCTGCCGAATGTGGGCGGCGTGGCCACACGCGGTGATCGGGAGCGCATGCGCCGCGTGCTGGAGGAGGTGGTGGCGATGCTGGATCAGCGCGAGCAGGTGCTGGCGGCGCGCCGTATCGACTCCTTGGAGGTGCTGCGCGCCCGGCACGCCGCGGGCGAGCTGCCCGAGCTGGCCAGCGCGGACGTGGTGCTGCTGGTGGATGGCCTGGGCCTGCTGCGCTCGGACTTCCCGGAGCTGGAGGATCCGCTGGATGAGGTTCTGCGCCGCGGCGGCGGTTTGGGGGTGCATGCGGTGATGACGCTGTCTCGCGGTAATGACTTGCGCATGTCGCAGCAGTCGCTGGTGGGCACCCGCCTGGAGCTGCGTCTGAATGATCCGGCGGATTCGCTGGTGGCACGCAAGCTCTCGGCCACGCTGCGGGCAGATACGCCGGGCCGGGTGCTGCGCACGGACAAGCTGTTCGCCCAGGTGGCGCTGCCTGTGGCTGAGGGCGCCGACCTGTCCGAGGGTGTCGGCGCGGCCCTGCAGGTGCTGGCGGAGGAATTGGGCGAGGCCTGGTCTGGTCCGTTGCCGGCGCCGGTGCGGCTACTGCCGGAGAGCATCGACCCGGCGGGCCTGCCGGATGTCGAGCAGGAGCCGGAGCTGCTGCCGCTGGGCTTGTTCCAGGACACTATGACACCGATCAACTTGGACCTGACCGGTCGGGATCCGCATCTGCTGGTGCTGGGTGATCCGGGCTGCGGCAAGAGCACGGTGCTGCGTGGGGTGATCGAGTCGCTGGTGGAGCGGTACACGCCGGATGAGCTGGTGGTGGGTGTCTACGACGTCCGGCGGACGACGGCCGGTGCCTGCCCTGAGGCCTTCCTGGGTGGGCATGCGACGTCGACGGCGCTGGCCGGCGGGCTGTCGGCGTCGATCGCGCAGGAGCTGCAGCACCGCTCCGATTCTCTGGCGGCGGGTGAGGCGGTGGACGGCCCGCGGATCGTGCTGGTGGTGGACGACTATGACATCCTGTCCTCGGGAGGTACCGGGCCGCTGGGGCCAATCATCCCGTTCCTGTCCTCGGCGCGGGACCTGCGCCTGAATGTGGTGTTGGCCCGGCCGGTGGCCGGGGCGTCGCGGGCCTTGTACGACCAGCTGCTGCAGGCGCTGCGGGATACGGGCGCGACCGGCCTGATCATGGACGGTGAGCGCGGTGAGGGTGCGCTTATCGGCGGGGTGCGGGCGGAGCATCTGCGGCCCGGGCGCGGCTGGTGGGTACGCCGCGGCCGCAAGCCCCGACTGGTTCAGGTCGGTGACTTCACGCCGACCGGCGAGTGAGCTTTATGGGATCTTCCGGTTTGGGGGTGTGGTGTTGGAGGGGTGACCTCGGGTGCGTGGGTAGGGGTCGACGATGTTGGCGATGACGATTCTGGTATTGGCGTGATCTCGGGATGGGGCCTGTCCGGGCGGCCTGTCGTTGGCGGCAAGTGGCGTGCGTGGCGGCCCAAGGTGTCCAGAACCGGTACAAACGACTCCGACGTCGCAGACAGCCGCGGGCAGAACGTTGGAATCATGCGGTTTCAGAAACGGCCCCAGCGTTCGCCGACCGCCTTTGTGCCGATTTTGGACGTGCGCGCCGTGGGTGCGCGGTTGGGGCTCCCGGCTACTTGATGAAGGGGATGCCGCGGAAGGGGACGACCTTGCCGCGTGAGGCCCGCACGCCGAAGGCGATGCAGATGATCACGTGGAGCAGGGAGATCAGCAGCCAGGCCACGACTGGAATTCCCCATGGTAGGAAGTCGTCTGAGCCGCGTCCGGGCTGGATCGCGATCAAGTAGTAGAGGAAGCTGCCCAGGAGGAGCACAGTGGCCAGCAAATAGTTGATTCCCCAGTTGGCGGCGGCCGTGCCATTGGTGCGGACGGGTTCGGGATCCTTACGGCAGCTCAAGCCGACAGCGATCATGATGATCGAAGCGATGATCGCTCCAAAGCCGGGGTAGAGAGCGAGTACGAACAGCCCCGTGTACCACGCAATCGCGCCCCTGAGCCGGGGCTGCGGCTGCGGCTGGTACGGCCCGCCGTAGGGAGGGAGCGGCACCTGCTGCGGGATTCCCTGCGGAGCCGGGTACGGCGCCTGGTATGGACCGCCGGATGCGGGCTGAGCCTGCGTGGGAGGCAGCGATGCGCGCTGCTGGGGGGACTCCGGGGAGCCCGGGTAGTCAGGGTAGGGGCTGCTCACTGGTTCTGCTTCATCCAGTCCGGCGTCGCCTTGGGGTCGCGGGGGAAGAGCTGAAGTTCCTGGGCTACGTCCTCGGGGGTGTAGGGCGGGTTGAGGACCGGTTCGTGGTCGTAGTCGAAGTCGGAGATGAGCTGGAAGTCCTGCTTGTTCATGGTGAACACGCCCCTGGTCCAGGCGCCGCCGCCCGGCCGGGCCATAGCGATGCGCACCCGAACAGCGGGCTCGACGACCTCCCTGGGAACGATGTTGTCCTCCCAGCCGCCGCGCCGCAGCAGCCCGGAGGAGCGCAGGGCGCGGCTACGCACCCCGGCACGCGTCCCGACCGCCTGGACCTCAATTGACATCTCATCCACGTGTGCGGAGCGCATCCAGCGCGCGCAGGCGTCGGAGAGTGTCTCGACGGCCTGCATCTGTGCTTCGAAGGACCACTCGCTCATATGCTCCTACCTCGATCTTGCCGGGGACGACCCGAACTCGTCATTTACCGAAACGACACTACCGCGAACGACAACGCACCGCAGCCCCGAGCGGGGTTGCACGCGTCACGATCGTCCGCAACGCTTTCTAAGCTGCGTTCCAGCCGCTCCGGGGCGAGCCTGTGTACGGAACCGGGACAAACGACTCTTGGACACCTGGCACCTGCGCCGAAGTCGTTGAAATCACGCGGTTCTGCTTCCGCCGCCTGCGGCCGGCACCGCCGTCTGTCCCGAATCCGGACTCGAAAGCGGGTCTGCGGTAGCGTTGGCCCCCGTCACCGCCGACGACGCTCACGGTCCGAGGCCGCGTGGCCGTGGAGGCATGTGCGCCTGGAGCGCAGTCACAATCTATGACAAACACCGTCTACACCCGCCGGAGCCAATCCGGCGCCCGCATGATTCCAACGCCTCCTCCCAGGAAGTCAACGGCCCCGGGCGTGTTTGTCATGGATTTGGGCACACCAGGATTCCGTCGCCGCTTCAGCTCACTTGCCGCGCTCCTGCTCACGCTTACGACGACGAGCCTCACGCCTGCGAGCATTACGCTCACGCCGCTTCAACTCCACCTCATACCCCCTACGCAGCCAATCCGGAACAAACTCCGGATCACGCGGAAACCGCTCCAACTCACTCCAACAATCACCCGGCCCCGGACGCACATCACCAGAAGCACGACTGAAAACCGGCTCACGCATCCAATCACACTCCTGGTGCAGCACCCCATCAGACACATCCATCCACAACCGACACCACGTCCACGCACCCCAACCAGGAACAACCTGAGCATCACGTAGCTCATCGAAAGGCAATCTTATACCGAACGGTGGTATGACCCTACTCGTCACACCATTAACCGTCAGCTGCGGATCATACTGACTGGTTCGACCGATAGCATCGATTGTTATTTCGATACAACTAGCTCCTTCTCTCCGCATCCACCCGTAAACAGATTCTTCAGTCTCTCGGATGACTACCTCCGACGATCTTAGACTGTCAGACATGCCGTGCAAACTCTCCTTCTCTGTTTATCGATTATTAAATGTTTGCGGTCTTCTTGCTACCCCATTGGCATCCTGCGAATCGACCGTCCATCGTGTTGGCACTCTGTCTGTTGGGTTCACGTCCCCCAGTCTGGTGACGGAGTCGGCGTTGGCGGGTGGGCCGTCGTACTCGATACGGATGTCGATATTGCGGTAGGCGTCGGGATTCTTCGCTATTTGCATCCTCCAACGCCTTGAAGCTCTCAGCATAAGTGTCGCCGATTCCCCGGTTCCTTTCCTTCAGCATCGGCCACACATTGATGTCCTCCGGCCGACCCCCATACTCTGCTCCGGCCAAATGCCCGCCGGCATAACCACCACCCAGACCATCACCGTAGTGGCCGATACGCTTCTGCGCAGACTCGGACCGATACCGCGCGTCCTCGGGCACCCAATCCAGGCGATCCACCTGAAGCCGCACCGTACGCCCCCACTCATCAGTCGTATAGTCGAACTTCCCATCCACCGTATACGTCGCACTCGGCAACGGGTCTCTCAAGTCCGGGTTCATCGTAGTGGACGTCCTGCCCAGCCACGACTGCCGCTGCACCGCCGATTCCGCCTCCACATGCACAATCTCCCCGGCACCATCGGTGTAATACTTCCCACGCCCCTCCACCTCGTAACAGGTATTCGGGTCCAAGTCCACACCCTTGCCAAAGGGCTTCGTAGCCCTCGGCGCCAGCGGACTGTCAGCATCAACCTTAACCGTCTGCTCCGCGCTGGGCCGGTGCTCCTGGTTGAACGCATCCTTGTCCGGGTCATAGTCCGGCGTACCATCCCCGGCATCAGGCGAATCCCCCGCCCGCAGAACCTACTACTCAGTCAGTCACCACCGCGTTCCTGCTCACGCTTACGCCGACGCGCCTCACGACGACGAGCATTACGCTCCTTGCGCTTCTCATACGCCGCAGCACGCTCCGCCAGCCACTCCGGAATGTACTCAGGATCACGCGGATAGATGTCCAGCTCAATTGCATACTCACCAGCACCCGCCGCCCCTGAACCGAAATCCGGCTCGCGCATCCAGTCACACTCCTGATGCAACACCCCATCAGACACATCCATCCACAACCGACACCACGTCCACGCACCACGACCAGGCAACACCTGCGCCGCCCGAAGATGATTCATATGCCGAGTCACCTCATAATCGATATCAGCCGACTCTCTGACACCGCCGATCACCACCCAAGACACATGGTGCTGCACCAAACCTATGCCCACCATGTACGTGTCAACCCGCTCACCACCGACCTCCTTCAGCCAGTCAGCAAGGCCAGCCTCAATCACGCCGAGCATCTCCTCAGCAGACATCTTGTTCCTCATCGCGCCTCCTCCACACGAGGATAGAGATATCCCATCAGTTCCTGTTAACAAACGGTTGTTTCTGGACAACACCGCCCTGGTCCACCCACTTGACAATGAACTCTGTCGGTACTCTGTCGACCGGGTTCACATCCCCCAGCCTGGTCACTGAGCCAGCGTTGGCGGGCGGGCCGTCGTACTCGATACGTATATCAATGTTCCAGTAGTTACCCGGGTTGTCAGCGATCTTCTGCTCCAACTCATAGAAACTACCCGGATGACTACAATCCACCGGCTTCGCCATCACAACCAGACGCAGAGTGACAACCCAAACGACTCAGCCACCGCGCTCCTGCTCACGCTTACGACGACGAGCCTCACGACGACGAGCATTACGCTCACGCCGCTTCAACTCCGCCTCATACCCCTCACGCAACCAATCCGGAATAAACTCATCATCGCGCGGAAAGCGCTCCAACTCACTCCAGCAATCACCCGGCCCCGGACGCACATCACCAGAAGCTCGAGTGAAAACCGGCTCACGCATCCAATCACACTCTTGATGCAACACCCCATCAGACGCATCCATCCACAAGTGGCACCACGTCCACGCGCCCCGACCAGGCAACACCTGTGCCGCACGCAAATGATTCATTTGTACTGCCGCAACCTCATAGGGAATATTAGCTGGCACTTCGATACCGTTCACCACCAGCGTCCCGGTTCGAAGCTGCACCCGACCGATACCGACCATGGTAATGTCCACTCGAGTTCCACGTGACTCTTCTCGCAGCCACCGCACAAGCCTAGCTTCAACTTCCTCCAACAGCTCCCGGGGGGTTCCTGCATTAGACACCGTCTGTTGCCTCCTCGCATATTCTCATCACAAACGTCCTCAAGATCGTCTATCGCTAAACGGCAGATCACATTGCGCTCCGTTCTGATCCACCTAACTGACAGTATACTCGGTAGGCACTCTATCGACCGGGTTCACTTCCCCCAGCCTAATCACAGAATCCGCGGAGGCGGGCCGGGCCATCGTACTCGATGCGGATGTCGATATTGCGGTAGGCGTCGGGATTCTTCGCTATTTGCATCCTCCAACGCCTTGAAGCTCTCAGCATAAGTGTCGCCGATTCCCCGGTTCCTTTCTTCCAGCAGCCACACATTGATGTCCTCCGGCGGACCCCCATACTCCGCTCCGGCCAAATGCCCGCCATCATAGCCACCGCCCAGACCATCACCGTAATGGCCGATACGCTTTTGCGCAGACTCATACCGATACCGCGCGTCCTCGGGCACCACATCCAGGCGATCCACCTGAAGCCGCACCGTACGACCCCACTCATCAGTCGTATAGTGGAACTTCCCGTCCACCGTATAAGTCGCACTCGGCAACGGGTCCCTCAAGTCCGGGCACATCGCGACACCGCCCCCAGGCTCACCCACGACGGCGCAAAGCAGCACAGGCTCAGTCCCCGCGCTCCTGCTCACGCTTACGCCGACGAGCCTCACGACGACGAGCATTACGCTCCTTACGCTTCTCATACGCCGCCGCACGCTCACCCAGCCACTCCGGAATAAACTCAGGATCACGCGGATACCGATCCAACTCAATCGCATACTCACCCGCGCCAGCACTGGAATCCTCGAACACCGGCTCCCGCATCCAGTCACACTCCTGGTGCAACTCCCCATCAGAGGCATCCATCCACAACCGACACCACGTCCACGCACCCCGACCAGGAATAGCCTGCGCGTCACGGAGTTCTTCGAAAGGCAGTCGCATGCCATATGGCGGTATGACCCTTCTCGTCACACGATCAATAGTCAGCTGCGGATCAAACTGACCATATAAGCCGATATTGCTAATAGTTATGTCGATACGGCTAGCACCGTCTTGGAGAATCCAGCTCCTTATAGACTCTTCAATCTCATTAAAGATCTCCTCTACCGACTTCGACCCACGCGGCACAGCACTCTATCCCTTCCTCGTTACTTACCGATTCTCAAATGTTTGCGGAGTTCTCGCCAATCCATTGGCGTCCTGCGAATCAACCTCCCAGCGTGTCGGTACCCTGTCCACGGGCTTCACGTCCCCGAGCCTCGTCACTGAGCCCGCGTTCGCTGGCCGGCCGTCGTACTCGATACGGATATCAATGTTCCGGTAGTCGCCCGCGCTGCCAGCGATCTTCTGCTCCAACTCATAGAAACTAGCCCGATGACTACCGTTCACCGACTCCCGCATCGGCACCACGTCGATGTCATCACGCGGAGCGCCGAGGCGCTTGTCGGCTGCAACCACACCAACCGCAAATCACCGAACCGGACGCAAACTGACAACCCAGAACGACTCAAAGGCCGCGCTCCTGCTCACGCTTACGACGACGAGCCTCACGACGACGAGCATTACGCTCCTTACGCTTCTCATACGCCGCAGCACGCTCAGCCAACCACCCCGGAACAAACTCAGGATCACGCGGATAGATATCCAACTCAATCGCATACTCACCCGCACCCGCCGGAACCGAACCAAAATCCGGCTCACGCATCCAGTCACACTCCTGATGCAACACCCCATCAGACACATCCATCCACAACCGACACCACGTCCACGCACCACGACCAGGCAACACCTGCGCGGCACGAAGATGATTCATATGTCGAGTCACCTCATAATCGATATCCGCGGACTCCCTCACGCCGCCGATCACCACCCATGAGTTACGATGCTGCACCAGCCCAATGCCCACCATGTAAGTGTCAACTCGCTCACCGCCGACCTTCTTCAGCCAGACCGCAAGACCAGCTTCGATCTCACCGAGCATCTCCTCAGCAGACATCTCATTCCTCATCTCGACCTCCTCCACATGTAAGCACAATTACCCCCTCAGTTCCTGTTAACAAACGGTCGTTCCTGGACAACACCGCCCTGGTCCACCCACTTGACAATGAACTCTGTTGGCACTCTGTCCACCGGGTTCACGTCCCCAAGACTAGTCACAGAATCCGCGTTGGCGGGCGGGCCGTCGTACTCGATACGTATATCGATGTTCCGGTAGCTGCCCGGGTTGTCAGCAATCTTCTGCGCCAACTCGTAGAAACTACCCGGATGACTACAATCCACCGGCTTCGCCATCACAACCAGACGCAGAGTGACAACCCAAACGACTCAGCCACCGCGCTCCTGCTCACGCTTACGACGACGAGCCTCACGACGACGAGCATTACGCTCCTTACGCTTCTCATACGCCGCCGCACGCTCAGCCAACCACCCCGGAACACACTCAGGATCACGCGGATATATATCCAACTCAATCGCATACTCACCCGCACCGGCTGCCCCCGGGCCAAAATCCGGTTCCCGCATCCAGTCACACTCCTGATGCAACACCCCATCAGACGCATCCATCCACAACCGACACCACGTCCATGCCCCACGACCAGGAACAAACTGCGCGGCACGAAGCTCATCAACCATAGAGGTTGCTTCGTAAGGTATCGCCACACGCTCACGCACACAGTCGCGTACCAGCCATTCTCTCATGCGCTGCGTCAAACCGATACCGACTATCTCAATCTCCAAGTAGTTTCCACCCGACTGATCACACAACCATGACGCGAGCGAGGACTCCACCCGCTCGAATACCGCGTCACCTTTAGCCACCACGGCGCACCCCATTTCGTTTCGCATCACTCGACTCACTACACCCGCCTGTTCCCGAACGACTGACCGTCAGGGAGACCTTGACGGTCAACCCAGCTCACTCTGAATTACGTCGGTACTCTGTCTGTTGGGATCACGTCCCCTAGCCTGGTTACTGAGTCGGCGTTGGTGGGTGGGCCGTCGTACTCGATACTGATATCGATGTTCCGATAGTCGCCCGGGTTGTCAGCAATCTTCTGCTCCAACTCATAGAAACTACCCGGATAACTACCATTACCCGCTCTGCCATCATAACCAACGGCAGACTGACGACCCAAACTACTCAGTCACCGCGCTCCTGCTCACGCTTACGACGACGCGGCCTCACGACGACGAGCATTACGCTCCTTGCGCTTTTCATACGCAGCAGCACGCTCAGCCAACCACTCCGGAATATACTCAGGATCACGCGGATAGATGTCCAGCTCAATCGCATACTCACCCGCACCAGCCGGAACCGGCCCAAAATCCGGCTCACGCATCCAATCACACTCCTGATGCAACACCCCGTCAGAAGCATCCATCCACAAATGGCACCACGTCCACGCCCCCACGACCAGGAACAACCTGCGCACGACGAAGATCCCCCTGCGGCGAACTCAACTCCCTAGGAATCTTCACCCACTCTTTGACTCCTCCGCGCACAAGCCACGCAATCTTCGACTGCACAAGGCCGATCCCGTTAGTTTCTATGTTCGCGCTATCCGCACCCGTTTCGTCCAACCAATCCCGAAACTCACGCTCCACACGCTTTAACAGTTCATCTGGATTCACTTGCTTCATAGACTTCACCCTTCTCTGTACTTACATCGTACCGTCAAAAATTCGTGTTTCCAAACTCTCTAGACTTTACCGTCCCGCTCTC
The DNA here is from genome assembly GCF_004798665.1 of Actinomyces procaprae. Lineage (NCBI taxonomy): Bacteria > Bacillati > Actinomycetota > Actinomycetes > Actinomycetales > Actinomycetaceae > Actinomyces > Actinomyces procaprae. Next base: position 194,716 of record NZ_CP039292.1, on the reverse strand, counting down.
ATCGACCCAATCGACCGTGAACTTCGTCGGTACCCTGTCGACCGGGTTGACGTCTCCCAGGCGCGCAACGGAGTCGGCGTTCGCCGGCGGTCCGTCATACTCAATGGTAATGTCTATACTCCGATACGCATCGGGATTCTTAGCGATCTCCTTCTCCAGCTCGTAGAAACTACCCGGATGATTACCGTTCTTCGACTCCGCCATCGGCACCACGTTGATGTCCTCCGGAGGAGCACCGAACCGCTTACCACCGAGGTGGCCACCCTGGAAGCCACCACCCAGGCCATCACCGTAGTGGCCAACCCGCCGCTGCACCGCCTTCGACTCATACGTCGCATCAGGATCAGCCACATCCATACGATCCACCTGAAGACGCACCGTACGCCCCCACTCATCAGTCGTATAGTGGAACTTCCCATCCACCGTATACGTCGCATTCGGCAACGGATCCTTCAAATCCGGATTCATCGTGGTGGAGGTCCTACCCAGCCAACCCTGCCGCTGCACCGCCGAGTCCGCCTCCACATGCACAATCTCCCCGGCACCATCGGTGTAATACTTCCCACGCCCCTCCACCTCGTAACAGGTATTCGGGTCCAAGTCCACACCCTTGCCAAAGGGCTTAGTCGCCTTCGGCACCAGCGGACTGTCAGCATCAACCTTAACCGTCTGCTCCGTGCTGGGCCGGTGCTCCTGGTTGAACGCATCCTTGTCCGGGTCATAGTCCGGCGTACCATCCCCGGCATCAGGAGAGTCCTTCACGTCCGGCGAATCCGCCCCATCCGGCGCCTGCCCATCGGGGGCCCTGCCGCCATCAGAAGCCGCATCACCGTCAGACGTACGCCGCGCCCCATCAGGTGTATCCGCATCGGGAGCGCGCCCGTCCGGACTCACGTCCGCATCGGGAGCCCTGCCACCGTCGGGCGTCGCATCGGCATCCGGCCTACGCCCACCCTCCGGCGCGTCGACCCCATCACCACCGCGGGCATGTGGCGCATCGGGCGCGTCAGGAGCAGCGTCCACCTCCGGGGCACGCCGCCCACCCGACGCGTCCACGTCGCCACGACCCAGATCAACCCCATCCAGATCCGGACTCTGGTTGGTCCCGTCCGCATGAGCCCGCGGGCTCCGCACCCCGCCGTCAACGTCAACCCCCACACCAGGCAGATCGGTACGGGCATCAACATCAACATCCACCTCCGGGAAGCCACTCGTCGTACCCCTCTGCCACGGCAGATCAAGACCAGTAAAGTCCAGATCAACCTTGCTCACCACAACCTTGGTGATCTTGCCCAACGTCGCATCGACCACCATTCCCAGCGGATCCGTGTAGTTCAGGACCTTGCTCGCAGCCGCAGCCCAACGCGTCACCTTCCCCGCCGTAGAAGTAGCAGACGTCACCTTACTGGCAACGCCCACCACCGGTAATGCGGTCACAACAACATTGAATAGAGCTCCACCTGCGGCACGGGCCGGATCGTCCTCCCACTGGTCCCAGCACAGGATTCCCTTGCCGGTCTCCTTCCAGGCACTACCGAGCGTTTCCCACCGCGGGCCCTGGAACTTCCCGTCCTCGTCCCAGGTCAGCCCGATCAGCATGCCCAGCCCCTGCCAGGTGGCCGCAGCCCTGTCCCCGTCATGGGTGAACCCGTTGGAGCCCTCGAACTCAACTCCGCCCAGATTCAGCACGCCGTTGACCATGCCACCCAGGCCCTCACACATCAGCCCGTCCCACAAGAAGCGCTTCACAGCCACTCCCGCCTTCTTCGGGCAAGCGTCCTGGCGGTCCACCGGGCTGCCCCAGGGCATGCCCTCGGCGTCATCGGGAATATCCGAGCATCCGTAACCCAGCATGTCGTCATCCCCCGTGGGGTCGGCGTGGTAGCCCGCCAGGCCGTCCAGGGCGCGGATATTGTTGGCGCAGGTCCGCTCCGCGTCCCACATGTCCACCTGGATGCCGTTGGCAGTAGTGATCAGGCCGTTGTTCTCGTTGACCAGGTCCTGATCGTGGTCCCACTCCGGGTTGTCCTTGATCTTCGCCTTGAAGGTGAGCGCATCCGTCTTCAAGGTCTGTGCGCGCGACTTGATGCCGGACATCGACTCCGCGAAGGTGGACAGATACCCGGCCATGCTCTCCAGGGCGGTGGCCAGCGTATCGGTGTTCGTCGCCACCGGGTCCATGGCCGCGTACAGGTTCTCCTGCTCTGGTGCCTTATACACGTTCTGGATGCCGGCCCACTTGGTCTTCACGTCCGACCCGGTGGTGCGCAGGTCACCCGCCTTCGTCTTCAGGTTCGTCGCCGCGGTGCTCAGCGACTCGACGTCGAAGTCGACGGCAGGGATCTTCGTCTCATCAAAGGGAGTAGCCATGGGGTCGATTCACTGCGTAGGGGTGTCACTTGGCCTGGCGCTGGAACTCCAGCGCGGAGGCCTCATCGTGCTGCTGGTAGGCGTTGACGGCGCTGACGGTGTTGTTCAGCACATTGCTGATCGTGGTGGTGATGGACTCGAAGTCGGACTTGTGCGTATCGAACCAGTCGACGATTGCACTGGCCACGAGCGCTGACTGCATGAGCTCCTCCCCGTTGGAGTTCGTGCCCATGCCGCTGGCCTCGGTGCACGGCGCGATCGCGTTCTCCAGTTCAATGCCTACGCCGTTCAATGCGGAGGTGAAATCACCCTCCTGCCCCGGGGTGGAGTCCACCAGCGTCTGCTCCTCCGACAACACCTGCGCCACGCCGTCGGGGTCGATGTCCCAGGCCGACACCGCCGTCAGCCGATCTCATCCACGGCCTGGCGGGCGCGCTGCAGCGTGGACTGAGCACCCTCATCCGTGGTCTGCATCGACTGCCGCAGCGTGGCAATGATCCCCCGTACCTCACCGGCTGCGTTCTTCCACCGCAGCTCCTTGGCCTGGTACTCGTCCGAGACACCATCGGCCTGGTACTGGGACATGGCGGCCTTGACGTCGCTGTCACGCTGGTTGATCAGGGTCTCCAGCCGGGAGGCGACCCGCTCGAAGTTCGCCTGCACCTCCTGGGAGGCGCCGACGTCGTAGGAACGCTTGTCGATCTGGTTGGCCATACTCGTCCCCTCCTTGAGGACACAACTCATTCAATCGTGGAAGTCTTCTTGATCAATGCCGGTCTCACCGACGCCTACTGGCGGGTCACACCGAGCCGATTCAGCGAGCGGATCCGAAGCGTGCAGAGTCGAAGTTCACAGAGCCCTCGGCTGCGCGGGTCGAGTCCGTCATCTCCTGCTCCCCCTGCATGAATGCGGTGTCCATGCCGCGGATACCGCCGAGCACGGCCGCCAGGGACGCGTTGAGCTCCGCAGAGACCTCATCCGTGCGGGCCTTGAATCCGTCGAAGGCAGCCCGCCCACTACCATTGAAGCGGCCCTCCAACGGCTCTGCCGCCACCACCAGCTCCTTGACCAGCGCGCCCAGGTCCTCATTGGAGGAGGAGGTCTGCTTGGTCAGCGTCGTCAGCGTGGACGCGCCCATGTCGAACTTCATACGTTGTGCCCCTCAGGAAGGAATCAATTGCAGGTGTCACACGGCCCGCTGCTAGTCAGTGCTGAGGACCGCGGCGGCCGCCGTGGCAGCCACGCCGCACAGCATGACACTCCGAGGCCAGTCACGCAAGAGTAACGTTAACCGCAAGTTCCTCTAAGCCGTGCGAGCTGTTACACAATCGGCCCATGCGTGCAAGGAACGCCTGCCGCCCGTCACCGCCCGACCATCAAGAAGGAGCCACACCCGCCCATGCCCCGCGGAACGTTCACCCGTCCCGGCGCGTCCCGGGACAAGCAGCCCACCTTCAAGACGACGCACCCGATGCTCGACGCCCAGATCGACAATCGCGCCAGAATCACCCGGCTTCCGGGCCCCGTCGTCGCCCTGACCGAGCCGCTTGCGGACCTATTGCACCGCACCGCCGGAAGCTCCCAGCGGACCATCCTGGTGGTCCCCGAGCACAGCGCCGTCACCCCCGCATTCGACCGGTTCACCGATGCCACCGGCACCATCGTGCTCATCCAGGAGGACACCACCTACCGCGAGCTGCGCTCCGGCCGCCTGATCCCGCACCTCTCGCAGACCCTGGAGGTCCTGGACCAGCCGCAGCTGAAGATCTCCCCGCGGCACATGGTACAGCGGGACGTCCGCCCCAACCTCATCTTCTCCATCTCCGCCTACCACCCGGCCCGGCGCACCACCCGGATCGGCAGCGTCGTGGAACTGGTCACCGAGCACCTGCTACCCGACGCCGAGCTGTCCTGGGGCGGGTACGAGCCGGCCGGCGCATTCTGGGACCGCGACGCCCTTACGGGCTTCTGCCGCGCACACATGCCCACCGTCCACCTGGTGCTGGCCGGCCACGGCTACAACGGCACCCTCACCGGCACCCTCACCGTCTCCCGCACCGACAACGGCCTGGAGGAGTACGTGGAGCTGAACCTCGCCGGGGCCACGCCGCCCACCGCATACCGCGACCGGGCCATGGCGCTGTTCCGGGCGCTGTCCACCGAGGCCAAGCCACAGTTCGCGCTCGCCATGCGCACCTACGCCCGCGCCGACACCTCCCTGCCCGTGACCATGCGCCGCCCGCCCACTCCCCTGGCGGTGCTCATCGGCGCGCCGGGCATACGGCAGCTCGGCGTCGACGCCGCCCGAGTCGCCTCCGCCCACGGCGGTGAGACGACCGGCTACGGTCGCCGCCGCGGCCTACTGGTGCCGCTCGAGTCCAATATCAACGCCGACTGGCAGCCACTGCTCGACCTGGTGCGCGCCCTGGACGGCGACGCCGGGAACGTGAGCCGGGCCCTCGGGGCGGGTGACGGAAAGTCCGCCACCCGGGGATCGGCCGCGCCGCGCCCCTGACCCGCCCCGCACACCTCCACTAGCGACCTGAAGGAGCACCGTGCCCCGCATTATCACCGCCGTCACCCAGGAGGTGCCGGAGGTCCTGGACGTCATCAGCCTGGCACTCGCCCGCGACATCACCGCCACATACGCCCGCACCGCGGACGACGCCGGAGTCCTCGTCTTCACCGAGTTCTCCGACCGGCGCCCCAGCCTGATGATCGTGCGCCCCAGCCTGGCGGCAGACGCCCGCGAGCTCAGCCGCGTACTCCAGGTGGACATCCCCCTCGACTGGGAGCCGCCCTACGTCGTCAACCAGTTCCTGGTGCCGTGGGAGGCGCGCTGCGACGTCTTCACCCAGGTGCCCATCGACGTCGCCATCATGTTCCACGGCGTCGCGGTCAGCGAAGGGGCGATCCTGCCCGTGCCGACGCCGTGGTGGTGGCGGATCAACGAGCAGGGCCGGTGGACGCCCACCCGGGCCGCCCAGGAACAGTGGCGCCGTGCCACGATAGACTTCCGGCTCGGCTGGGGCACCGCCGATTGACGACGCCGCCCTCCGCCTCAACCTGGGTTCCACCCGCACCCCCGCCAAGCGGCAGCGTCCACTACGCTGAGGGGGTGAGCTCCTCCGCCGACCCCTACGCCGAGTACCGGCGCCGCCTCAAGCACCGGCAGACGATCGTGATCGGCGGTGCACTGACGGTAATGGCCGCCGTGACCGTGGTCTGCCTGATGATTTGGAGCGGAGTGCTCCCAGCCTTCTACGATCCGGGTTTCTCCTCCGCGGATGATGACGCGGCCCCCATCGTCCAGCCCTGTCCGCCCACTGACGCCACCACGGTGGAGATCACCTCAATCCCCGTGAACGTCTACAACGGCACCGACACCACGGGCCTGGCAGGCGGCGTCGCCGACACCCTGGGAGACGCCGGAATCACCGTGAACAATACGGCGGACTGGCCCAAGGGCGACTACTCGGGCGAGGTGCAGCTGACCACCTCCACGGCCGGCCTGGCCAACGCCTACACGCTCGCGCAGGTGTTCACCGGCTCCGTGATCGTACAGATCGATGAGACGCAGGACGCCAATGACCCCGCAGTGAGCGTGGTGCTGGGAGACCAGTACTCCACCGGCATCCTCTCCGCCGAGGAGATCGGCCAGCTCAAGGCCGGCCAGATCATCTCCGCCCCCGCAGGCTGCGTCGCCGCCACCACCGCCCCGGAGGCGACCGAGGCCGCCGCCGAGAACACGGACGGCTAACCTCCCCCGGGGCCCGCCGGGACGCGCAGGGTCGAAGCACGTGCGCACGAACCGTGGCACGATGACAGCATGAGCTCCGAGCAGTCCGACGTCGTCGACCCCACCCGGATCGTCCCGGCCGACTTCGTCTTCCCAGGCACCGAGCAGCTCAACCCGCGGGAGGTATTCGCCGGCCCCGGCTACCAGGCACCCCGGCAGCGCACCGAGCCCGCCGCCGTCGCCGCCCTCGCGTGCGCCGTGCTCAGCCTCATCCCCGGCCTGGGCCTGCTGGCCCTCGGCCTGGGCGTGCTGGCGCTGCGACGCCTGCGCAACAGCTACGACACCGGCCACGGCCAGGCCTGGTTCGCGGTCATAGTCGGTGCCGCGACCACTATCGGCTGGCTGTGGCTGTGGTGGATGATCACCCAGTTCCCCTGACCGCATCGGCAAGAGCATCAGCGCACCGCACCCGCTCCGGGCCCTGGCCGGTCCGGGACGCCCTCACCGCCGGGTGGGGCGGCACACCCGGACTGGCCGCGCTCAGCGGTCTCGAAACCCCGTATGGTAATCGCGTGAAGCCCTTCATCATGGTCTCGACGCGTCCTGAGCTTGAAGCCGCGCAGAACGAATACGACTCCTTCCTCGCCCAGGGCGGGCTCCAGCCCGAGTACCTCCAGCATGTGCTGCTGGAGGAGGTCGACTACTCCGAATCCTTCTCCGCCCAGGACGTCTCCGGCGTCTTCATCGGCGGCAGCCCCTACGACACCTCGACGCCGGAATCCGCCAAGACCCGCACCCAGCTGCGGGTGGAGGACCAGGTACGTGAACTGCTGGCCATGTCCCTCAAGGAGGGCGTGCCGGTGCTGGCCACCGGCTTCGGTCTGGAGGTGCTCGCCGGCTACCTGGGCACCACCACCTCCCGCGAGTTCGGCGAGCAGCTCGGCACCACCGACGTCTACCTCACCGCCGAGGGCCGCCAGGACCCGCTGCTCGAGGGCATGCCGCAGACCTTCACGGCCTTCGTCGGCCACCATGAGGGGGCGATCGAGGTACCACCGCACGCCACCCTGCTGGCCAGCTCGGCGGACTGCCCGGTGCAGATGATCCGGGTCGGCAAGAGCGTCTACGGCACCCAGTTCAACCCCGAGCTCGACGCCGAGCGCTTCGCCCAGCGCGTCTCCGTCTACTCCGACGCCGGCTACGGGGACCCGGGCCTGGTGGACAACATCCTGGCGGAGGCCCGCAGCGCGCAGGAGCACGTCGCAGGCCGGGTCATCCGCAACTTCGTCAACCACTTCGGCCGCGACGCCCAGTAGCCGGAGAAGGTCAATACCAGCCCGAGTGGATTGGTTGTGAAGCGCCGTGACGAAGCCAGCCGTTGAGGCCGTTGCCGAGGTGATGTCCGGACGCCGCACACTCGCCGTCACCGGCGCGGGCATCTCCACCGATTCCGGCATTCCCGACTACCGGGGATTGGGCACCACCCCCGTGGAACCGGTCGACTTCCAGCGGTTCGTCACCGACCCGGTCTGGTACCGGTGGGTGTGGGCGCGCAATCACGCCACCTGGCGGCTCCTGGATCCGCTTGAGCCCACACCCGGACACCTGGCGCTGGCACGGTTGGAGGAGGCCGGGCTGCTGACCGGCGTGGCCACGCAGAACGTCGACCGCCTCCACTCCCGGGCAGGGCAGCACACGGTATGGGAGCTGCACGGCGCCTACGACCGGGTCGTGTGCCTGAGCTGCGGGCGGCTGACCTCCCGCGCCGAACTGGATGTGCGCCTGAGCGCACTGAACCCCGGCTATCCGCGCGAGTCCGACCCGGCCCGCGTGGCCATCACCCCGGAGGCCGACCGGGCTGCGGCCGAGGCCTGCGACTTCACCCCGGCCAGGTGTGAGCGGTGCGGCGGCCTGCTCAAGCCGGACATCGTCTTCTTCGGCGAGGGCCTGCCCGCCGCGATGGACGAGGCCATGCGGGCCGCCGACCACTGCGACGTCGTCCTGGTGGCCGGCTCCAGCCTGGCGGTGCTGACCGGCCTGTGGATCGTGCGGCAGGCGCTGGCGGGCGGTGCCGAGCTGGTGGTGATCAACCGCGGCCCGACGGCGGTAGACGAGCTGGCCACGGTGCGCGTGGAGGACGGTACCAGCGAGTTCCTGACCCCACTGGCGGACCGGCTGATCGGCTGAGCGGCACCTGGCCGTTGGCCGTCGGGCCTCAGTCGGGCATCGGTCAGCTGTCCAGGTCGGCGTACTGCGCCGGGACGTTCGCGACCGCCGCGGCAATGGGGGTGTCACCGTCCCGGAAGGGGATCACCCGCCCGATGCTGGCGGGCTCGGCGAGCACCGCGGCGACGACGGCGGCGACGTTGGCGCGCGAGGTGGGCGCCTGCGCTCCGCCGTCGAAGCGGCCGACGTCGATGCGGCCGGTCGGTTCATCCAGCGTCAGCAGGCCGGGGCCGACGATCGTCCAATCCAGGTCGGAGGCCACCAGGTGGCGGTCGGCGGCGAGCTTGGCCATGGCGTAGGTGCGCAGCGGGTGGTCGGCCGGAACCGGGTCCTGGCCGTGCGAGGCGGCGAAGGACACCATGACGTAGCGGGGTACGCAGGCGGCGCGGGCGGCCTCCATGGAGCGGATGGCGGCGTCGCGGTCAACCGCCTCCGTGCGCTGCGGGCCGCCCTTGCCGGCGGCTCCGGCGGACCAGACGACGGCGTCGGCGCCGGCGAATACGGCGGCGAGCTCCTGCTCGTCGGCGTCCTCCACGGACACGACCAGCGGGGTGGCGCCGGCGGCGGCAACGTCGTCGGCATGTTCAGGATTGCGGATGAGGGAGATGACCTCGTCACCGCGCTGCACCAGCAGCGGGGCGAGCAGCAGGGCGACCTTGCCGTGGCCGCCAACAATGACGATGCGGGACATGATTGAACCTTCTTCCGTGCTGTCGATGCTTCGGGGCGCACACGGCACGCTTCAGCGCGCGTAACGCGCCACGAAGTTCGACAATACCTTCCAGGAGTCGGAAACGTCCTGACGGCGTACCTCATCCTGAATCTCCGGCAGGCGGTCATCATCGAAGTAGCCGTGGCCGGCGTAGAAGGCCAGGCGGTGAGCCAGGTAGTCGCCGTCCAGCTCGGGGTGGAACTGCGTGGCGTACAGGTTGGTTCGCACCCGCAGCACCTGCACGGGGCAGGTCGCCGCGGAGGCCAGCACCACCCCGCCGACCGGCGGGGTCGCGACCGCCTCCGTGTGGGCGACGAAGGCGGGGAAGGCCGCGGGCATGCCCTCAAGCAGGGGATCGTTGCGCCCCGCCTCGGTGAGTTGCACCTGCGGGTAGGAGACCTCCTCGCCGTAGGTTCCGTCGACCACGCCGCCCTGGTGCTGAGTGAGCAGACCCAGGCCGTAGCAGGCGCCCAGGAAGGGGAAGTCCGCATCCAGGACACGGGTGATGAGGGCATTGAGCTCATCCTCGACACGCCGCTGCACCGGATCCTTCTCCTCCTGGGGGGTGGAGGTGTTGAAGGGCGAGCCGCCAACGATGATGCCGGACCAGTCGTCCAAGTCGATGTCCGGCATGGGCTCGGCCTCGAGGCGGTGGCGGATCAGGGAGGACTCATCGAGTCCGGTGCGCAGCAGGAAGGCCTCGTACTCGGCGTCGGCGGGCTCATCGTCGGCGCGGGCGGCCAGCATGAGGAAGGGTTTCACGGGCCGAGCCTAGATGATTGGCGCCCAGGCCGGTCAGTGCGCCCTACTCAAGTTCGGCACAACTCACTCACCGAGGTCGGTAGATCTTACGTACCGAGGTCGGTAGATCTTACGTACCGAGGTCGGTAGATCTTACGTACCGAGGTCGGTAGATCTTACGTCGGCGCGTTCGAAGCTACTCAGACCGCAGCCGCCAGCATCTTCTCCACCGCGGCCAGGACGACGTCGGGAGCGGGCACCTGCCGCAGGCCGACGGCGGGCGGCACGGCGGCCGCGCGGCGACCAGCGGCGGGGCGGCCCTCAGCACCGCCCGCTACAGCATCGACGTATGCCAGACCGACCACGCGCACACCCCGAGCCGCCAGGGCCATCGCCTCGGCAACCGTGTCGGTGACTGCGGCCTCCGCTCCCAGGGCGGCCAGCACACGGGCCTCCGTGTGACTCGGACGCACCGGCCCGGGAGTCAGGGCGACGACGGCGGGGTCACGCACGCCGTCGAGAGCGGCTACCTCCGCAGCCAGATTCTGGTCCCAGGAGGCCTCCTGCGGCGTGGTCGCTGGGAACAGCGGAGCGCCGGTCAGGTTCAAGTGGTCACCGATGGTGAGGAAGTCCCCCGGGGCGGCGTCGCCCAGGCTCACTGCGCAAGTAACCAGCAGGGCGGCGCGCACGCCGGCACCGGGGGCGATGCGGGCAAGAGCAGTGGTACGGCGGGCGGGCACGCCCTCGAAGAGGCTGGTGCGACCGCGCGCCACGAGTACGCCGCGACCATCGCGGTCATAGGAGCACAGGGCGTCCTCCTGGCCGGGGCCGGCGGGGGCCGACACGCCCGGAAGGAAGGACAGGCGCACACGCGAGGCGGGACGACCCCAGGCCTCGTCGAGTTCGGTGAGGACACACGGCTCCGCAATCACCAGCAGCTCGTGCCGCTGCCGACCGGTGGACAGGACGATCGAGGCGCCGTCGGGGTCTTCCTCCCAGACTCCGGCTGTGGGCTGTGTGGCCACGTCTGCTCCCTCTCGTGCGCGTCGTGCATACGTCCTCCTGGAGAGCCTACCCGGCCCGCTCGGGGCCCGGGTCAGCCCAGCGGATGAAACCCGGTGATCGGGCGGCGCAGCGGCGCGTCGCACGAGCGCACCGGTGCCGCGGCTATGCGACCCATCGGGGGCGCCACGCGGTATGCGCACGGGGCGCCCCGCAGTCACATGGTGCGCTCAAAGTAGAAGCGCGAGCCGTACAGGGCGATGATGTTGATCCACAGGGCGACGATGGCGGCCGTGCCCAGCTCCAGCTCAACACCGAATGATGCGACGATCACCGCGCCCAGGACCAAGATCCAGTCCACCTTGCCGGTCAGCGCCCAGGCCGACTTCCAGATGAGCTCGTCGCGCTCGTCCTGGGTGCCGTCGAGCGCGCGTGAGTAGGAGCTGCCGCCGCGCCGCCGCGCCCACCAGCCGATCAGCCAGAAGGCGAAGATCGCCATAGTCACACCGGTTACGTAGCCGCTCAGGGGCTCCGCCTCACGGTGCTCGGGATCGCGCAGCCAAGCGAACGTGAGGATTATCAGCAGAACGGCGGAGCAGGCCATGGCGAGCATCCGCACCTTGCGGCGCCGGGACGCCTTGGCCGACTCCTGCGGGAAACCCATGGCGGGAGAATTGGTGTCATCGTCCGCCGCCATGCGCTTATTGAGCTTGCCGGCCTCGTCCGGTGTGCTGGGGCTCTCGGGCTGGTCGGACATGGAAGATCTCCTCGACTGCTTTTCCGAAGTAGCGGGCGATGGCAATGGCCAGCGGCAGGGATGGGTCGTAGCGGCCCTTCTCAATGGAGTTGATGGACTGGCGGGAGACGCCGACGGCCTCGCCCAGCTGCGCCTGGGTGAGCCCCTTGGCCTCACGCAGGGCGCGCACGTCGTTCTCCATCGTCAACTCCTCTACAGCTCCAGCACGATGGTAGCGAAGAGCCTGGTGGTGGGCGGCATCACGCACGACGGGACTCATCGACGGGACTCACCGTGGTCCGGGGTCGCGGCGGGCCACCGCGGGAGCGGTCGACCCTACCGCGGCAAGGCGTGGTTCACGCCTCACCTTTGCCGGTCGTCTGCCCCCGAGCGGCAAAGGCCATCGCGTTGCCGGCGACGCTGACGAGCAGGACGGCGATGCCCACGCCGCCCAGCATGAGGCTTCCATCCGTAGAGCCGACTAACTGCGCGACCATGGATGCGCACAGGCCAATCAGCATGAGGGCCGCCCACAGACCGACCATCTCCGGGGATCCCGTCGACACCGCCACCGCATTGGAGCGACGACGGGCACGGCGGCGGAAGTGCCCATACAACACACCCGCCAGCACGCCGCCGGCTCCCAGACCGAGGCCGAGGTCGAGCACGAAGCGGCGCTGATCGGGCAGGGCAATGGCGACGACGGCACAGACCAGGAACGTCACGACGGCGATCACGGTCAGACGGCTCTTCATCGTTTGCGAGGCCAGCCAGTTCACTGGGCTCTCCTTTCGGGTCGACTTTCAGGCGGGCGGGCCCCGGCATGACGTCGCACAGCCGGAGCCGACATTCAATGTCCAGCACCCTTGACATGACTAGCATGCTTGACACCGGCGCCCGTGTCAAGTTCGTTTGTCCATCACAGATGTCCGTTCGCCGTCGGCCCTACCGTGCGGTGCGGGCATGATGAGCGGGTGAAGCAGACCGCGGACCCCGTCGCCCGACTCCTGGCCGACCCACCGGACCTGCCCGTCGTGGCCGCCCTGCCCAGGCTCCGCACACTGCTCACAACCCGCACCGACGCCGCACCCGCCATACCGGCCCCCGCCGTCGTGGTCACCGCCCCTCCCGGAACCGGCAAGACCACGCTGGTGCCGCCGCTGGTAGCCGACGCCCTGGCCCGCCCCGACGCCCTGGCCCGCCCCGACGCCCTGGCCCGCCCCGACGCCCTGGCCCGCCCCCTCGACGGCGCCGCCCCCGACGGCTTCGAAGCGCACGGCGCGCCCCGCCCCGGCCGCGTCATCGTCACCCAGCCCCGGCGCGTCGCGGCACGGGCCGCCGCCCGACGGCTGGCGTCCCTGCTGGGCGAGGAGGTCGGCGGCACGGTCGGCTATGCCGTGCGCGGGGAGCGCCGCGCCTCGGCCCGCACCCGCATTGAGGTGGTGACCGCCGGCCTGCTGCTGCGCCGCCTGCAGCGCGACCCCGAACTGCCGGACGTGGCTGCGGTGGTCCTGGACGAGGTGCACGAGCGCTCCCTGGAATCCGACCTGCTGCTGGCGCTCCTGCTCGATGCGCGCGCCGCCCTGCGTGAGGACCTGGCCGTCGTGGCGATGTCCGCGACCCTGGACCTACAGCGCCTGCCCACCCTGCTCGGCGGCGACGCCGCCCCCGCACCGGTGGTTGACGTGCCCGGGGCGCTGTACCCACTGGATGAGGTCTGGGCGCCGCCGCCCGCGGGCACCGCCCGGCTCGGCCCGCGCGGGGTCCCACGGGAGTTCCTGGCACATGTGGCAGCCACGGTGCGGCGGGCGCTTGCCGAGCGGGAGGGCGACGTGCTCGCCTTCCTGCCCGGCGCCCGGGAGGTCGACGACGTCGTTGCCCGGCTGCGCGAGAGCCTCCGCTACGACGATGCGTCCCCAGGCTCAGGGCCAAGGGGGCCCACGCCCACCACGACTCAGGTGCTGCCGCTGCACGGGCGGCTCCCCGCAGCCGCCCAGGACGCCGCACTCAGTCCTTCCCCCGGTGCGCGGCGGGTAATCGTGTCCACCGACGTGGCCGAGTCCTCCCTGACGGTGCCGGGGGTGCGGATCGTCGTCGACGCCATGCTCGCCCGCGAGCCGCGCCTGGACGTGGCGCGGGGCATGTCTGGGCTGGTGACGGTCGGGGCGTCCCGGGCGGCCGGAGTCCAGCGCGCCGGGCGGGCGGCACGCACCGGCCCGGGCGCCGTGTACCGCTGCTGCACGCCGACGGACTGGGCGCGGGCCGCCGCCGCGCCACTCCCGGAGATCCTCACCGCGGACCTGACCCGCACCGCATTGGAGCTGGCCGTGTGGGGCGTGCCCGGCGGGGAGGGGCTGGCGTGGCTCGATCCACCACCCGCACCCGCCCTGGATGCGGCCAGGCTCGCACTCACCGGCCTGGGACTGCTCGACGGCGACGCCGTGACCGAGCTGGGCCGCGCCGTCGCCGCCATCCCCGCCGACGTGCGTCCCGCGCGTGCCCTGCTGGCTGCAACCGACGTCGTCGGCCTGCGGCGGGCGGCGGAGGCGACCGCACTGCTCACCAGTGACCTACGCGCACCGCGCGCCGACCTCAGGCCCTGGCCCGGAACGTTTCGCGGCGGTGCCGGTGCGGCCGCCTGGCGCGCCGAGGCCCGGCGGCTGGAGGCAGGGCACGCCGGCACCCGGCCAGGGCAGTGCCGTCCCGCATGCGGCCGACGACGCCACCAGCCCTCGGGCCGACGCCGACTACGGGCGGGCGGATGCGGTGGCGGCCGGCTCCGCCGCCAGCCTTGGGGACCTGGTCGGCCCGGGGGCGGCGGACGCCGTCGGGCTGGTTGCGGCACTGGCCCACCCGGAGTGGATCGCCCGCCGTCGTGGCCCAGTACCGACGACGGGAAGAGCGGCCATCTACGCCAGCGTCGGCGGCACCGGGCTGCGCCTGCCGGTGGATTCGCCGTTGGCCGGAAGCGAGTGGCTGGCGGTCGCCGACGTCGACCGGTCGCCGGGCGAGTCCGAGGCGACCATTCGGGCGGCCGCACCGATCGACGCCGCACTCGCACACGAGGTCGCCGGCGACTGGCTGGCGGAGGAGACGCGCACCGTCTGGGACGGGAGCAGGCTGCGGGCGGAGCGGTTGCGCCGCCTGGGTGCGATTCCACTGGCATCCTCGGCGAACGGGGCGCCCGCGCCGGATGAGGCCGCGGCCGCCGTCGTCGAGCGGTGCCGCAGTGAGGGGCTCGGCGTGCTGCCCTGGCGCGACGCCGCCGCGCTGCGGGCACGATTGGCACTACTGCGCCGGGTGCTGGGCGAGCCCTGGCCGGATGTTGACGCCGCGGCACTCCTGGAGCGGGCTCACGAGGGGCTGGTTCCGGCCGTTCAGGCGCTGGCGGCGTCGAGCGGGCGCTTCGACCTGGACAGACTGGACATGACGGCGTGCCTGCGCTCCCTGCTGCCCTGGCCGGAGGCCGCGCGCCTGGACGAGCTTGCCCCCGAGCGGCTGGAGGTGCCTTCGGGCTCCCAGGTGCGCGTGGACTACCTTGACGAGCAGGGTGAGGCGCTGGAGCGGCCCGTGCTGGCCGTGCGAGTGCAGGAGTGCTTCGGCTGGGCGGACACGCCCCGGATTGCGGACGACCGCGTGGGCGTGGTCATCCACCTGCTCTCACCGGCGCGGCGGCCGGTGGCGATCACCGACGATCTGCGCTCCTTCTGGCGGCAGGGCTACCCGCAGGTGCGCGCCGAGATGCGCGGCCGCTACCCCAAGCACGCCTGGCCCGAGGATCCGTGGACGGCACCTGCTACCCGCGGCACGGGGAGACGGCGTCGCGGCTAGGTCCCGTTGTGTGAGTGCTCGGGTGCGGTGCGCGGCTGGGTGGTGGTTGCGGCTGTTGAGCCCGAGCCTGCCAGTTGGACCGCTTGTGCCCCCGTTGGACCCCTCTGCCCCCGTTGGACCGCCGTAGCCACCGGTTACAGCGGTCCAACCGCGCGTGAGCGGTCCAACGGGGCGTGAGCGGTCCAAGCAGGGCAGCACAAGACCCACCCGCCCCTCCGACTGCCGACATCCGGGCACCCAAAACGCCGTGGGCACCTGACTGCGCACAAGGATCCTCACCGAGCCCCCAAGCCGGCCCTCCCGGGGGCACCCGCGTCTGCCTCATGCGCACGTGCTCGGCGGAACCCGAAGAGCCCGTCAAGAAGATGGTGTTCAGAAGACCTAGAAGCGGCTGGCGTCCATGCGGTTGAAGCGCCACCCGGTCGGGTTGAGCTCGCTGCGGGCGCCGGAGTCCGGGACCACGTAGCCGACAATCTGCAGGTTCCAGGTGCCGCGCGTACCCCATACCGTCGCATTGGTGCGGGAGCGGCCGCGCACTACGGGGAAGCCGTCTATGGCGTCCGGCTCGGCGGAGATCACTGTTGAGGAGTGGTAGGTCAGAGTGCCGTCACGGATGTCGGAGAGCCACTCGACCTTCGGCTGGGGGTAACCGGTCATGTGGGTCAGGACGCAGTCCTCCGTGAGGAGCGCGTCAATGGCGGCGGTGTCAGCGGCGACCATGGCGTCGCACAGCAGACGGTAGAGCTCAATCGAGGCCCGGCCGGAATCGGCGGAGTGCACGGGCGGGTTGGGCACGGTCATGGCTCGGATCCTAGAGCGCTGCGGACGTGGCAAGGAGGCCCGCCCAGTCACCCCCGGCAAAGCGCTGCCCCAGCAAGGCCGGGCCCGGCAAAGCGCTGCCCCAACAGGGCAGGCCCGGCAAAGCGCTGCCCCAACAGGGCAGGCCCGGCAAAGCGCTGCCCCAACAGGGCAGGCCCGGCACAGGGCGCACACCCAACGAGCCGAGCCGCCACCGCGTCGGCGGGAGGCGCGGGTGAGGAGCGTGGCCATGGTCGTGGCTGGGGCTTCCTGCTCAGGCGCGCCCATGCCGTGTTGCCCATCCTCATGTACCCGCCATGTACCCACGGAGGGGAAGCGCTACATGAAACGATCCCCGGACTCCAACCTTTCGTTGGAATACCGGGGATCGGTCTGGCGGTAGCGCTGGGATTCGAACCCAGGGTGGCTATGAACCACACAGACTTTCGAGATCTGCACCTTCGGCCGCTCGGACACGCTACCTCGAAGGCAGACACTACACGCACCGCGCCCGCATGCGCAGCCTCGGCGGGCTGCGAAGTCGCTCACGGCAGCCAGCGGCGAAGTCACTCACGGCAGCGAGCAAACAGGCACCCACGGCGACGGGCCGCCGTCCGGCAATCCGTCGGCACCGCCCGCGGCGCACCGTCGCCGCCTCAACCGGGCTCCCCCGGCCGCCGCGAGGCGAAGAACGCCCGCAGCAGCGCCTCCGACTCCTCCTCACGCAGCCCGGCCACCACCTCGACCTGGTGGTTGGCACGCGGATCGCGCAGGACGTCGCGCACGCTCCCGCAGGCTCCGGTCTTCGGCTCCCAGGCGCCGAACACCACTCGCTTGACCCGTGCCAGCTGGGCGGCGCCGGCACACATGGTGCAAGGCTCCAGTGTCACCACCAGGGTGCAGCCGTCCAGGTGCGAGCGCCCCAGCACCGCCCCGGCCGCCCGCAGGGCGCGGATCTCGGCGTGCGCGGTGGGATCACAGTCGGCCTCGCGGGCATTGGCGGCATCGGCCAGCACCCTGCCGTCGGCCCCCAGGACGACGGCGCCCACGGGCACCTCCCCGGCCGCCCCCGCGGTCCGGGCCAGCTGCAGCGCCCGCCGCATGACGACGTCGTAGCGCTGCTGGGTCAGTCCGGGGACGCTCACGCACCCACCCTGCCACTGCGCCGCGCGCGAGCGCCACCGGCACCGGTCCGGTCCGCGTCCGGCACGTCGTCTCCAGGGCCCCGCGCGGCAGGACCGGCGCCGTCGCAGGGATCGGAACCCCGCGGAGGGGAAATGTGGGAAGGATCTCGCGGATGCCTATTTATCCCCGACCTCATGCGGCTGTCAAGTCCGGCCGGAGGGGCGATTCCGGGACCTTTCGCTTGCCAAGTCGCGGAAACCCTGAAAGATTCACAATCTCGTAAACGTCATCATGGTCGTGCGCTGAAGGCCATGTGTACGCCGAATGCATCACCAATGCATCCCATGCATCAAGGAGTGCCCGTGTCTGATTCCCCGAGTAATCAGCCGACAACAGCAGCTTCCGAAGCCCCTGAGCAGCGCCGCCTCAACACGGTGGTCTTCGCCGTCTCGGCAGCGATCATCGCCACCATCGCCGGCGCCGCCATCGTGGCGCCGGAGGCGGTCTCCACCGCCTTCAACGCCGCCGTGTCCTGGGCCGGGCGCTGGTTCGGCTCCTTCTACATCCTGCTCGTCACCGCGGCGCTGGTGTTCGTCATCGTCCTGGCGCTGTCGAAGTTCGGGACGATCCGCCTGGGCCCGGACAACTCCACCCCTGACTTCTCCACCTTCTCCTGGGCCGCCATGCTGTTCGCCGCGGGCGTGGGCACGGCCATCATGTTCTACGCGGTTGCCGAACCGGTGGCGCAGTACATGAACCCGCCCACCGGTGAGGGCCAGACCGTCGAGGCGGCCCGCAACGGCATCGTCCTGACGCTGCTCCACTACGGCATCAGCGGTTGGGGCCTGTACGCCATCGTGGGCATGGCCCTGGGGTACTTCGCCTACCGGCGCCACCAGCCACTTGCGGTCCGCTCGACGCTGCGCCCCCTGCTGGGCGAGCGGGTCAACGGCCGCCTCGGCGACGTCGTCGACGCCGCCGCGCTCGTCGGCGGGGTTGTGGGCATCGCGGCCTCTCTCGGCGTGGGGGTGGTCCAGCTGAACGTGGCCCTCACCCTCCTGTTCGGCCTGCCGCAGGGCACCTCCACGCAGATCGGCCTGATCGCCCTCAGCGTCGTCATGGCCACCATCTCCGCCGTCTCCGGGGTGGACCGCGGCGTGCGCGTGCTGTCGAACATCAACGTGCTGCTGGCTGTTGGGCTCGCCCTGTGGGTGCTGGTCACGGGCGACACCGCCTTCCTCATCGACGCACTGGTGGGCAATATCGGCGACTTCATCGCCCAGTTCCCCGGCCTGACCCTGGAGACCTACGCCTACGACCGCCCGACCGAGTGGCTCAACAGCTGGACCCTGTTCTTCTGGGCGTGGTGGATCACCTGGGCCGCGTTCGTCGGCATGTTCCTGGCACGTATCTCCCGGGGGCGTACGGTCCGCGAGTTCGTGATCGGCTCCCTGGTGCTGCCCTTCTCCTACGTCACCATGTGGGTTTCGATCTTCGGCAACAGCGCCCTGAGGCTCATCCGCTCCGGCAATCTCGACTTCGCCCAGCTGACCGTCGCAGAGCCGGAGCAGGGCCTGTACACGCTGCTCGGGCACCTTCCCGGGGGCAGGATGCTGATCGCCCTGGCCCTGTTCATCGGCATCCTGTTCTACGTGACCAGCGCCGACTCCGGGGCGCTGGTGATGGCCAACCTGTCCAGCCGGACCAGCCCCCGCTATCACGGGGACCCGCAGGACGCCCCCGCCTGGCTGCGGATCTTCTGGGCGGCGCTGACCGGCGTGCTCACGATCGCCATGCTCGTTGCAGGCGGCATCCCCATCCTGCAGCAGGCGACCATCGTCATGGCACTGCCGTTCTCCTTCGTCATCATCGCCGTCATGGCCGGCCTGTGGCGGGCCATGCGCACCGAGGCCAGCCGTGAGCAGGCCCGCGGTATCGCCAACCGCAACCGGCTGCTGGGCGCCACGGGCACCGCCGCCGGAATGAACCGCATCCCCTGGCGCGACCGCCTGTCCCACACCTTCGACATCGTCTCCCCCGCACGCGCCCGGCGCGCCATGGCCAACCGCGTGGTGCCGGCGCTCGAGGCAGTGGCCGACGAGCTGCGCAAGGAGGACCTGGTGGCCGAGGTGGTCCTGGCCGGGCCCGAGGCCCAGGATCCCGACGACGAGCGCAACTTCCTGGGCTCCGCCACCCTCGTGGTGACCCCGCCCCAGTCGCCGGAGCAGATCGCTGCGGCGCAGGGCGAGCAGGTGGCCCCCTCCCGCTTCCGCTACGCGGTGCGCATGGTGCAGGCGCCGGTGCCCGCCTTCGGCATCGTCGTCCACGAGGCCGATGACCTGACCGTCCGCCTGGAGGTGCGTCCCCGCGGCGGCGGCCAGGGCTACGACGTCATGGACTGGTCGCGCGAGCAGGTCGCCCACGACGTCCTGGACCACTACGAGCGCTGGCTGGAGTACCTGGGCGCCGCCGAGACCGTCTGAGACCGAAGCCGAAGCCGCGCACCCGCCCGCGGAAAAGCGCCCACGGGAAAGCGACAGGATCAGTTCAAGGCCCGCCACGCGGCCGTCTGCTGGTCTACTACGCCAGTTCACAGTCGCCCGTATGGCTACGAGCTCTTCGCCACCCTATGCAACCGCCGCCAGACCAGGACATCACTCTCACCCAAGCCGCTACCGCCCTCCAGGCATGGCGCGCCCGCCTCTGCGAACTCGACTGGGCACACGCCACTACTGCCACATAACCGGCGCTTCGCGTTTGAGGGTGTGAGTGGAGCCGGGAGCCAGCTCGCCGGCGCGCTTTGCGCTGGCGTCGTCCGCTGCGCAGGTTCGGTGTTTAACTACGCCGGTGCGGGGTTTACTGGCTCTTCCGGTTTGGGGTGTGGTGGTTGTCTGGGGCTGCGGCAGGAGTGCTGCCGATTCCCTGGGACATGGCATGGGGTGGGGTGGCTTGGGGTGTCTGGTGCGCCGGCTGGGCGTTAACAACGCTACTTAACGCTCTGCTGTATACCCCTGGGGCCTTCAGCAGACGGTTAACTGGCGTTGTTAACCCCGAAGTGGCGTTACAGACGGCGAAAAGGCGCCGGCCACCACCACACCCACCAGCGCCAAGAGCCAATCCGGATGGCCTGGCGGGGGCTGTTCGAGGACATGGGTCAGCCGACGACGGCGAGGGCGCCCCTGCTCGGCGGACAACGCCCTCGCCGGCCCGACATCGACCTCACCCGCCCCCGAGAATGTCCCCGTCAGCCCGAAACACCACACCAACAAAGGCGAACAGCCAGATTATCGCTTGTAACGCGTTCGTATCTAGCGTTGCGAGACTGCCGACATCCGGACGGGACCACGATCCGCCACTCGGCTCCGGCCTACTCCACCCTCGGCTCGTTTCGGACGTCGTAGGCTTGGCCCATGCGCCTGCACGTTGCCGATCACCCGCTCATTGACCACAAGCTCTCCGTCCTGCGCGACGAGAAGACTACCTCGGCGGTCTTCCGTCAGCTCGTCGATGAGCTGGTCACCCTCCTCGCCTACGAGGCCACGCGCGACGTGCGCACCGAGGAGATCCGCATCCAGACGCCGGTAGCCGCCACGACCGGCCGGCACCTGGCCGAGCCGCGGCCGATCGTGGTACCGATTCTGCGCGCCGGCCTGGGGATGCTCGAGGGCATGACCAGGCTGCTGCCCACCGCCGAGGTCGGCTTCCTGGGCATGAAGCGCAACGAGGACACCCTGGAGGTGGAGACCTACGCCAACCGCCTGCCGGATGACCTCTCCGGCCGCCAGTGCTTCGTCATCGACCCCATGCTCGCCACCGGGCACACCCTCGTCGCCGCCATCAACTACCTCCTGGAGCGCGGCGCCCGCGACGTCACCGCCATCTGCCTGATCGCCGCCCCGGAGGGCATCGCCACCCTGGAGGCGGCCATCGGCGACCGGGCCGATGTCACCGTGGTGACCGCCGCTCGCGACGAACGCCTCAACGAGCACGCCTACATCGTGCCCGGCCTGGGCGACGCCGGGGACCGCCTGTACGGCATCGTCGACTGAGACGGCGGGCGCCCCTCCCGGCGGGGCGACGGCGACCGTGGGCAGCACTCCCCGTGGTGCGCGCTTCTACGAGGTAGCCGAACCATTTAGCATCGGGCCATGACTTCCCCGACGCCGTTCCCAGGGCAGTCCGCCCCTGCGCCTGCACGTCAGGACCGGTTCAGCCCCCGGGCCATCGGCACCGTCGTTCTGGCTGGACTGCTCACCTTCGGCGTCGTCGTGGGTGGCGGGCTGGCACTCAGTCACGGCAGGAACTACGCGGTCGCTCCTGCGACGGATCAGGTCGTCACCAACTCCCCGTCCTCGAAGTGGCGGGCCGGGGCGGAACAGGCCTGGGATACCACCGTGGCCGCCGGCGCCCAGGTCATAACCGTGCCGGGCTATCTGCTGACCCTGGAGACCGGGGACGATCCCGCTAATGCGACGCTGACCGCGTACGCGCTGACCGACTCCGGCGTGACCGAGTCCTGGTCGGCGCAGGTGGACGCCTCCGCCGACGCGGGCGACTCGAGCGACGACTTCGATGTCGCCACGAAGCCCGCCTACCTCAAGTGGGGGGAGCGCACCCTCATCCACGACTCCACGCTGTACGACCTGGACACCGGCGAAACCCGTGAGATCCCCTGGTCCTCCAGCGACGGCGTGATGGTCGCCGACGACGTCGCCATAGCCTGCACCGCCGACGGCAACTGCACCGCGTATCGAGAGGACCAGCCGGAAACCTCACTGTGGAGCGCGACCATGGAGTACCCCGACCGCTACTTCAACTATGCGTCGAACTTCTACCAGACGGTTTTCGTGCGCGACGGGCAGCGGTACTGCATCCTCGGTACCCGCACCATCCACAACCTCGACACCGGGGAGCGGGTTCCACTGACCATACCGGTTCCAGCCGAAACGATAATGGGGTACGCCGCCTATGCGGCGACCGACGGGTGGATGATCTACCTGACCGCCTACGACAACCGGACGACCGTTTACGCATACGACCCGGAGGGCGGTGAGCCGGTCGACTCCTACGACGACGTCACCGTCGTCGCCGACAACCAGGCGGCGATCAGCGCCACCGCGCCACGCTCATTGGCCGATTTCAAGGCGCGCTTCGCCGACGGCTCGACCCAGACCGTGCTGGGCATCGTCAACCGCGACAGCAACGACTGCGCCCAGTCGGTCGAGGTCACTGACAAGCGAACGATCACGCTGGCGCAGTTCAGTGACGCCCCCACTTGCTTGTATTCGGTCCGTGTCTCCGCGGATCGCACCGTCTTGACCGCCGGCCCGGAAGCCGCCGACGCCCAGGACGTCCAGACCTTCCGCCTGATGTACGACGTCGATTCCGGGGAGAGGATCGCGTTCCCCGGGATGGACACGGACTCGGGGGCCCTCTTCGACCTGGTGGCTGAGGACTACGTGGTCGGCTACGACCCGGCCACCGGCACGCTAGCCGGCTACCGCCCCGCCTCCTGACGGGGCTCCGCCCGGCCGCCACCCGCGACTCAATTGCCGGCGCTTCGGCTTGAGCGCGTGGTGGTGGCCGGGCGGGGCCTGGCGGAGGTGATGGCGCGCGAGGGGGTGGCGCGAATGCGCCTCAGAAGGCGGGGACCACGGACTCGTCGGTCCAGGTCTCCTCGATGTAGGTGCGCAGCTCGTCGGTGTTCAGCAGTCCGGCGAGCTTGAGCAGGTACTCGTTGTCCTTGTCGGCGCTGCGGACCACGAGCTGGTTGGCGTAGGGGGACTCCCCACTGGGCTCCAGGACGAGCGCGTCCTCGCTGGGGTTCAGGTCTGCGGCGAGCGCGTAGTTGCCGTTGATGACGGCCAGCTCGGAATCGGCCATCGACAGGGGCGTCTGGGCGCCGTCGACCGTGATCAGCTCGAACTTCTTGGGGTTCTCGGTGACGTCCAGGGTGGTGGGGACCTCGACGTCGGGGTCGAGCGTGATCAGGCCGGCGGACTCCAGCAGCTTCAGGCCGCGGGCGGTGTTGGCGGGGTCGTTGTTGAGCACGATCTTGCCGCCCTCGGCGGCCTCGTCGACGGAGCTGTAGCCCTTGTCGGTGTAAATTCCCATGGGCTCGATGTGCACGTCGGCGATGGCGACCAGGTCGTAGCCCTTCTCCTCATTCTGCTGCTCCAGGAAGTTGGGCGTCTGGAAGAAGTTCGCCGCCAGGGAGCCGTCGGAGAGCGAGGCGTTGGGGATGTCATAGTCCTCGATCTCAACGATGTCGAGGTTGAGTCCGGCGTCGGCGGCGAGGTTGTCCTGCACCCACTGGAGGATCTGGGCGTGGGGCTGGGAGGACGCGCCGATCTTGATGGTGGCCGTGTCGCCGTCGACGCTGATGCCGTCGACCCCGCTGGAGTTGCCGGAGCAGGCGGCCAGGGTCAGGGCGACGACGGAGGCGAGTCCGCCGGCCAGTACGGTGCGGCGAGCAATGGTGGTGGTCATGGTGGTTCCTTGTCTTGAGAGCAGTGGTTGCTGCACGGAATTCGGGGTGGGCGGTGAGGCGCTCACGCCAGGAGCGCCGTCGCCGGGGTGGATATGCGAGCCGAGCCTTCCTTCGGGGCCGCGCCCCGGGACTCCGGCTGGTCGAGGCTCAGCGGTGGTCGACCAGCCGGCTGAGCATGTCGCCACACACCTGGATGACGGCGACCACGAGCACGATGAGGACGACGACGATCACCATGACGTCGGAGGCGTTCTGCCGGTAGCCGTACTGGATGGCCAGGTCGCCCAGGCCGCCGCCGCCCACGGTCCCGGCCATGGCGGTGTAGCCGAGCAGGGTGATCAGGGTGACCGTGGCCGACTGGATGAGGGTGGGCAGGGCCTCACGGACCAGCACGCCCCAGGTGATCTGGCGGCCGGAGGCGCCCATCATGAGGGCCGCCTCGACCTTGCCGTGGTCGACGTCGTTGATCGCGGTCTCGACCAGGCGCGCGTAGAAGGGGATGGCGCCGATCGTCAGGGGCACACAGGCCGCCCCCCAGCCCAGGGAGGTGCCCACGAGCATGCGGGTGAAGGGGATCAGCGCCACCATCAGGATGATGAATGGCATGGAGCGCCCGAGGTTGACGATCTGGGACAGCACCTCGTAGACGGCCCGGTTGGCGTGCTGCCCGCGCTTGCCGGTGCTGACCAGGGCCAGGCCCAGCAGCATGCCGAGGATGATGGTCAGCGCCCCGGACACGCCCAGCATCTGGAAGGTCTCCAGGGTGGCCGGGCCGAGCTTGCGCTGGATGGCGGGGTTGTTGAACCAGGTGTCGTCGCCCCTGGCGGCCAGGGCGAGGACTCCGGAACCGATCAGCGTGTTCATGCGCGCACCTCCGCGGTAACGCCCGCTTCGCGCAGGGCGGTGAGCGTGCCCGGCGCCTGTTCGGCGCGGACAGTGAGGGCCAGGCGCCCGACCTGGGCCGAGCCGAGGGTCTCGAACAGGCCGCCGGCGACGTCGGCGCCCTGCTCGGCGGCGAGCGCCAGCACTTGGGCCGCCGCGGGCTGCCCGTGCCGGGCGGTGAGGGCGACGTCGATGACCAGATCGCCGTCGTCGAGCGCCCCCTCGGGGATCTCCGGGGTGGGGACGAGCTCGTGGGACAGCCGGGAGTCGACGTCGGAGACGACCGCCTCGATCGGGCCGGACTCGACGACGCGGCCCGCATCAAGCAGGCTGACGGAGTCGCAGATCTGGCGGACCACGCTCATCTCGTGAGTGATGATGACGACGGTGACGCCGAGCCGGTCGCGCACGTCCCGGATGAGCCCGAGGATCTGGCGGGTGGTCTCCGGGTCCAGGGCGCTGGTGGGCTCGTCGCACAGCAGGACGGCGGGCTGATCCGCGAGCGCCCGGGCGATGCCGACCCGCTGCTTCTGGCCGCCGGAGAGCTGGGAGGGGTAGGAGGAGCCGCGGTCGGCCAGGCCCACCAGGTCCAGCATGCGGGCGACGGTGTCGTGCCTCTGGCCGCTGGGCACGCCGGCCAGTGCCAGCGGGTAGGCGACGTTCTGGGCGGTGGTGCGCGAGTCCAGCAGGTTGGCGTGCTGGAAGACCATGCCGATGGCGCGGCGGGCCTCGCGCAGGTCGCGGGCGGACAGGTCGGTCATGTTCTTGCCCGCCACGCGCACCTCCCCGAAGGTGGGGCGCTCAAGGCTGGTCAGGCAGCGCACCAGCGTTGACTTGCCGGCGCCGGAGGTGCCGACGATGCCGTGAATGGAGCCGGCGTGCACGTCCAGGGTGACGCCGTCCAGGGCGCGCACCGTGTTGCCGCCCGGGAGCTTGTAGACCTTGTGGACATCGCGCAGGGAGATCATGGGCTCCGGCGTCTGGGCACCGGACGCCACGCCGTCCGCGCCCGGCCGCCCGGGGCCCGGTGCATCGGATGCAGGTAGCTGCGTCACGTGATCCTCCATCGGTCCTGGCGGTAGCACCCTCACCGCGAACGGGGGTTGCTGCAACGTCGACGAGCCAGGTCTCTCGGTTGCTCTGGATGGTCGGCGCCTACGTTAGGCGGGAAGCGGCGCCCGGAGCAAGCCGGTCGCCGAAAACGACGCGCGCATCACTACACCGAGATCGGTAGATCTTACGTACCGAGGTCGGTAGATCTTACGTACCGAGGTCGGTAGATCTTACGTACCGAGGTCGGTAGATCTTACGTACCGAGGTCGGTAGATCTTACGTACCGAGGTCGGTCGATACCGGACTGTTCCGGTTGGAGGTGTGGCGGTGGGGTGGCTGCCCACGCACTTGCTGGTGCGCCTGCGGCGGTGGCGGCGCCAGGGCCGCGAACGCGTGCGGGTGGCAGGAGGCGTCTCGCGCCGCCGCCAAGCGGGCCGTCCTCACCCTGGCGGCAGTGGACCGGGGCGTGCGGGACACCAGTATGGAACTCATGAGCCTGACCCATGTGGCGGCAGCGCTGGGGTGTCTTGGCACACTGTCAGCATCCGTGCCCGGAGGCTCCAGACAACAGCCACTACACCCCCGGGGACCGGATAAGCCGGCTGCCGGCGCGAGCGTGGCACCTTAGGCCGCGGCGTCGGCATGAGTGCGCGCTTCTGCCCGGTGGAGATGAGCGCGTGCCTCTGCCCGGTGGAGCGTAGGGGGCGGCGACACCGCACGACCCCGGTGCTTCTGCACGGCCCCGGTGCTTCTGCACGACCTTGGTGTGTGTTGCACGACCACCCCGGGGTCGTGCAACACACACCAAGGTCGTGGAACACGGCCCCAGGTCGTGCAGAACATAGGAGCAGCGCAAGCGGCACCGCCACCGACACCATCGCCGAGCCCGAACCCGAGCCCCCGTCGGCGTCCGAACCCGAGCCCCCGTCGGCGTCCGAGGCTGAGTCCGAGGCTGAGGCTGAGTCCGAGGCTGAGGCTGAGTCCGAGGCTGAGGCTGAGTCCGAGGCTGACTTCGAGGCCATGGACGTCGGCGAGCAGACCATCACCAACCACCCCAAGCCGGCAACCACCGGCACCAGATACAACGCCCCCAACAAACCCCGAGGCCCGACAGCCACCGGCACGAACGTGGCGCATCAGACCGGTATGTCTCAACCTGAGGGACCCGATGAACAGCACCGGAACACCACGCCTAACTAGTCCGCCACCAACCCCGCGCCCGCAAGCGGGTCCAACCACCACGCACATCGCGTCTACTACGCCACTTCGGGGTTAACAACGCCAGTTAACCGTCTGCTGAAGGGCTCCGGGCCATACAGCAGAGCGTTAAGTAGCGTTGTTAACGCCCTACCGGCGCAGCAGACACCCCAGCCCACTCACGCACCCGCCCCCCGGACCACGGCTCCCGACCAGCCCGTGAACACCCCACTCCCAAACCGGAAGCGCTGGTTACCACGACCGAGGTCGGTTGAGGTTGCGCATCGACCCCGACACCGGTGACCCGTCATGACCGGCCGCTACGACGATGCCCGTGACAGGATGCAGCCATGGCACCCATGAACGCGACGCCCCCAGCCCCGCAGCCGCCGTCGGAACCGGCCGACCGCGCCTCCTCCACCGCGGTGCCGCCCGCGCCGCTGGTGACCGATATCCTGGGTGAACCCTGGGTGGCCCGCACAATCCCGGTGACCGAGTCCCCCGCCGCGCCGGGGGCGGACCACGCCGTGCTGGTGCATCAGCGCCGGGCCGCGCCGACGCCGGGGCCGGACGGGCAAGTGAGCGGACCCCGGCACGCGCGTGCCGTCCTGTACCTGCACGGGCGCAACGACTACTTCTTCCAGACGTGGCTGGCCGGCGCGTTCCTCGCCGCCGGCTTTGAGTTCTACGCCTTGGAGCTGCGCGCCTGCGGCCGGGCGGGCGTGGGCTACCGGTCTCCGCACGATGTGCGCGACCTGCGCGTGCACGATGAGGAGATCACCAAGGCCCTGCGGATCATCCGCGAGGAGCACGGGCACAGCGACGTCGTGCTGAACGGGCACTCCACCGGCGGCCTGCAGGCGGTGATCTGGGCGGCCGATCACCCCGGGTCGGTCGAGGCCGTGACCCTGAACTCCCCGTGGCTGCAGCTGAACTCCTCCGCGCTGGTGCGATCCTACGGCTCGGCCCTCATCGACCTGCTCTCTCGCCGTGCCCCCGACCGCATTATCGATAACCCGAGTGAGAAGAAGGAGCTTGCGCCCACCGGCGGGGATTCCGGAGCGTCCGCGGCGGGCTCCGCGCCCGGCGCTCAGGGCTACGACGCCGCCACCGCCATCCCGGTCGACGCCGATCCCGGCCCGGTTGAGGTCGACGTGTACGCCCGCACTCTGCACCGGCGGTGGGGCGGCGAGTGGGACTGGGACCTGTCGCTTAAGCCGTCGCCGTCGTTCCCCGTGCGGGCGGGCTTCCTGGCTGGGATTCGGCGGCTGCAGCGGGAGGTGCGCCACGGCCTGGGCATCGGCGTGCCGGTGCTGGTGTGCTGCTCGACGGCGTCGGGCGGGCCGGACGTCTCGCGCGAGGAGGCGCTGCGCTGCGACACGGTGCTGTCGGTGGAGCAGATCGTGGAGCGCTCCAGGTTCCTGGGCGAGGACGTGACCGTGGTGCAGATCCCCGGCGGGGTGCACGACCTGGCGTTGTCCCCCTCGCGGGCGCGTGCGGACTACCTGTCCACGGTCACCGGGTGGCTGGTCCAGCGGCTGGGTTGAGCGCTGAGCTGACGACTCGGGGCTGACGACTCTGCGTTCGGCGCCGGTCACCGTGTGCCGGAGGCGCCTACCAGCTTTGCGAGTCCGGGGGCCAGGGCGTCGCTGACGCGCTCGACGACGTCGAGGGTGTCCATGAAGTCGGCCATGGTGCCGTACCAGGGGTCGGGCACGTCGAGACTCGGCGAGGGAGCGGATGCGGTGGCGGCGTCCGGGGCGTCGGGATCGAACTCGCGGAACATGCGGATGCGCGCGGGATCGACGTTGAGGCGCTCGGCGCGGCGTGTCAGGGCACGGTGGTGCGCGGCGGTCATGGCGAGGACGAGGTCGGCGCGGCGCAGCTCGGCGTCGCTGATGCGGTGGGCGGCGTGCGTGCCGATGACGGCGGCGACGGCGAGGGAGGCGGCGTCGGTCCCGGTGCCGTAGCCGGCTTCGGCGAGGACTAGGCGGGCGCGCGGGTCCATGGGGTTGCCGGCCTCCTCGTCGGAGACGCCCGCCGAGGTGACGGCGACTGCGCCCGGGCCGACGGCGGGGACGTCGGCGGCTGCGAGCCGGTCCACGAGTACCGCGTGGGCCATGGCGGAGCGGCAGATGTTGCCGGTGCACACCATGACGACGCCGTATGGCCCGGACGGATCGCGGGGTGCGGGAGGGCGCGGCGCGGGCGAGCCGGTGTTGGCGGTGGAGCCTGGGCGTGCGTTCATGGCAGGAGCCTGACCGACTCGGGGCGGGGTTTCAAGCCGAGGCGGAGCCAGCGACGTTGAGGCCTTTCGCGGCTCTTCTGGTTTGTGGGTGTGGTGTCTCGGGCTGCGGCAGGAGTGCTGACGATGTCCTGGGGCATGGCATGGGGTGGGGTGGCGTGGGGTGGGGTGTTTGGTGCGCCGGTTGGGCGTTAACAACGCTACTTAACGGTCTGCTGTATACCTCTGGGGCCTTCAGCAGACGGTTAACTGGCGTTGTTAACGCCGAAGTGGCGTTGCAGACGGCGAAGTGGCGTTCCAGATGAACCCGCTCCCGGGCGCCGGAGCCGTCGGCAGCCAGGTGCAGCCAGGCCTGGCGTTCTGGCGTGGTGAGCCGGCGCCGTGGAGGTTCAACCCGCGTCCTCGAGCACTCCGCCCGGCCGCGGCGAAGACGACCTCGCCGGCCCGAGCACGCCCTCGCCGGTCCGAGCACGACCTCGCCGGCCCGACGACGTCCTCGGCGGCGCGAAAACGTCCTTGTGCGCCCGACAACGACCCGCGCTGGTCGAACACGTCCTCATAAGCCCGAAACCCTCCCGAACGTGGAGGGTTTGGGGATGAAGAGGACGTTCTCGGCAAACCAGCACCCACCGAGCACGACCCCCTGAGCCCGAACACGACCCCGCCAGCCCGACATCGACCTCATCCGCCCCCGAGAACGTCCCCGCCAGCCCCACACCGACCTCACCACCCCAACCACGACCACCGCGAACACCGCAACCCGGACCAAAGCCACCACGCCGGAAGCACCACACCCTCAAACCGCAAGAGCCCCTTTGGCTCTTCGCGTTTGCGGCTGTGGTGGCTCAGGCCCGCGGGTGGTCGTGCTCGGGTGTACGAGGTCATTTTCGGCGCCCTGTTCGATGCGAGCCACGGCCCCGGCACGCCGTCCTCACGGAACTCAGCGCGGCCGCCCCACCGGCATGATCACAGAAGACCCCAGCGCAAAGGGGAAGCCCGGACGCAGCAGGCACTCCACGACCGGCTGCGCCATTTCCGTCAGCCGCTCAAGCTCCAGTCCCTGCGCCCCCTGAGCACCTCCCCCACCCAGCAGGCTCTGGTAAGGGACGTCCAGGTCCAGCAGGGTCATGTTGTCTGCGTGCTTGGCACGGGCCCAGGCGCCGTCGCTCATGTCCAGCAGGGTGCCCAGGTGGAAGTGCATCACCTGACGGGAGTCCACTTCGCTGGGCACGGACAGCAGGTGGTGCGCCTCCGGGTCCCGCGGCGCACGCAGCGTGAACAGCAGGATCGCCCCGTCACGCGCCGCCCGCAGCATCAGGCGGCCGATGTGAACGGAGAAGCCGACGACGTCCAAGCCACTCCCCGCCCCCATGGCCTCCTCCACCGGCAGTGCCTTGGACAGGCGGATGGCGACGCCGTCGCCCGGGTCATTGATGGCGCGGCGCCCCGACGGCGTGGCCGCGCGCAACCGCAGCACCGGGCCGTCGTCGGACTGCGGGGCCGCGGGCAGCAGCGTGGCGGTCTCCACCAGCTCCTGCCAGCCGCCGGGCGCGACTGCTGGGCCCGGCTCGGTCTGCACGTGACCCAGACCCAGGATCGAGGCGAAGTCGACGTCGTCGACCGGGCGGTGCCAGGTGATATCCGTGCCGTCGTGCCACAGGGGCAGGATGTCGTTGAACGGCATCCCGAAGCGCACGTGCTCGGGCGCCGGCGGTGCCACATGACGGCCGTGCGAGCGTTCCCGCGGCCGGGACCGGCCCGGAATCTCGGCGCTGGAAACCGTATCCGGTCGGCGCCCCGGGAAGGGAGTCCAGGGTTCTGACCTCCCACTCTCCGGGAGTCCCCGTGGCGCGGCCTGGTCCCGCTTGCCCCCGAAGTACTCGCTCATGGGGCCAGCCTAAGACGCCGACGTCGAAAAGGCGCTGTCGCGACGCGGCCCCTGCGTATTCAGCAGAACTGCCTCCACGCGACGCTTAACCGCGCGACTCATGCAAGTCATCCAGGCCCTCACCGGACCTCCCTGACCGGGCCGGCCCTCAATAGTCTTCATGCGTAGGCCTTCTGGCCCTGGGCATTCCTACAACACCACCGGGGAGTGATTCCATGTCCCAGCGCGCCCGCATCGTCGCACTCGTTAGCGCCCTCGCCGTGGTCGTGGCCGCCGTCGTCGGCTATGAGCTGGCAGTAAGGCCCTCGGCGACGACGTCTACGTCCGCATCGCGCTCGGCGGCCCCGGCGGCGCCCTCCGAGCGGCCGACCGCCGACGCCGAGAACACCCCGGCGGGCGACAGCTCGATCCTGGTCGTCTACTTCTCCCGCATTCTCCCGCACCGAGGGCGTCTACGGGGGCGACCTGACGGTCGGCAACACGGCCCGCATTGCCCAGATGGTCCAGGACCGCACCGGTGCCGACTCCTACGAGATCGTCCCGCTCGCGGACTACCCGAGTGACTACCAGGAGACCACCGAGGTCGCCCAGGAGGAGCTCGACGCCGACGCCCGACCCGAGATCCGCGACCCGCTGCCGGACGTGTCCGGCTACGACACGGTGTTCGTCGGCGCACCCATATGGTGGGGCGAGTACCCGATGGTGGTGCGCACCTTCCTGGACGCCGTCGACCTGAACGGCAAGACCGTCATCCCCTTCACCACCCACGAGGGCTCCGGCCTGGGCAACACCCAACAGCAGCTTGAGGCCCAGTACCCGCAGGCCACCGTGCTGGACGGCCTGGCGGTGCGGGGAAGTCAGGCGGCCGACGCCCAGCCGGATGTGGATGCGTGGCTCGAGGGCCTGGGCCTGTGAGCCGTCGGGCCGCGCGCCCCGCTGCCGCGATGACACCGCCGCGGCAGGAGGATGGCGCGCCGAAACGGACACGGCCGCGCGGTCGGCGGGGACGGCGCGACGCGCTGCGCCCACCGTCCTGGTGGGCCGCCTGGGCAGTCAGCCTGGCGGCGCCGACGCCGCTCATCCTCCTGCTCAACACGCAGCTGCTGGCGCCCACCCGGGACCTGGTCCTGTACGACTGCGGCGTGGCCGCCTACACGTGGTGGCTGGTTTCGGTCGCTCTCAGCACACGGCCGACGGCCCTGGACCGGCGCATCGGGCTGCCGGCGCTCTACCAGTTGCACGGGGTGCTCGGCGTGCTCGCCCTGCTGCTCGCCTCCGCCCACGTACTCAACCTGTTCACCATGCACCCGATCATCTACTGGTCGGGGCGAGTCGCCTGGTATCTGGCCATCTTCGGCGTCGTATACGCGGCATTGCTCATGAGCGGCTGGCTGGTGGATCGCCTGCCCCGCGCGGCGGCCGTGAAAAGGTGGCTCGGGCGTTTCCTCACCCATGAGGCCTCGGTGTGGATCCACCGGCTCAACTTCGTGATGATCGGCCTGGTGGTGCTGCACGTCCACGTCATTCCGCGTGTCAGCGCCGCGACCGGATTCGTCATCGCCCTCGACCTGTACACCCTCACCGCACTGGCCGTATACCTGTGGGGCAAGCTGATCGCGCCGGCTGCGCCGGGTCGGCGGGGCACCGTCGTCGCCAACACCGCCCTGAACGACACCACCCGCCAGGTGGTGATCGCGCCGGCGGCGGGCGCGACGGCGTACGAGCCCGGCGACTTCTGCTTCGTCACCTTCCACACCCCCGGACTGCCCGCCCAGGCCCACCCCTTCTCGGTGACCTTCGCCCCGGAGTACGCCCGGGCCTCGGCGGCCGCGGAGAGTCCGACGACCACAAGCCCCGCGCCCCTGGTCCTGACGATCCGGGAGGCGGGCGACTTCACCTCCCAACTGTCGCGGCTGCCGGTCGGCGCCGACGTCACGCTCGAGGGCCCCTTCGGCCGTTTCAACCGGGTCATCGCCGCCGAGGGTCGTCCCCTGGTCCTGCTGGGAATGGGCACCGGCATCGCGCCCTTGGTGGGACTCGCCCAGGCCTACGCCGCCTCCCGCCGGGTGATGGTGCTGCACGCCGTCTCCCGCCCGGAGGACCTGTACTACGACGACGTGCTTAGCTCCCTGGCCCGGCGCCACCCCACCCTCCACTACAACCATCACAGGCATCGCTACACGCGCGCCGACCTCGCCGCGCTCCTCGACGCCGATCTGCTCGCCCACGGGCGCTTCGTCGTCGTCGGCCCCGCACCGGCGGTACTGGCGATGCGGCACACGCTCCGGGCGTTGGGAGTGCCCGCCCGGCATCTGCTCGACGAGCGGTTGACCATGTGACACCGGGATCAGCGCGTCTCGGAGCGCGCGGCCGCGCACCCGAGGTCACGCCAATGCCAGAATCGTCGTCGCCAACATCGTCGGCCCCTACCCCACGTACCCGAGACTGGACCCCTGCGCCCCCGTTGGACCCCCGTTCCCCCGTTGGACCCCTGAGCTCCCGTTGGACCGCCGTAGCCACGGGTTACAGCGGTCCAACGGGAAGTGAGCGGTCCAACGGGGCGTGAGCGGTCCAAGTAGAGCCCGGCGGTCCAAGCGCAGTGGGGCCAGATCCGGGGCTCAGCGGGCCGGCGGGGCGGTAGAGCCGCGTACCACCAGTTCGGTGGGGATGATGATGCGCCGCCTGCCGTCCTGCACGCCGTGAGCGACCTGCTCCAGCACCAGGTTGACCATCTCCACGCCGGCCCGGTGGAAGTCCTGGCGGATCGTCGTCAGCGGCGGGAAGCAGTACTCGGCCAGCGCCAGCCCGTCGAAGCCGACCACGGAGACGTCCTCGGGAACGCGCCGCCCCTCCTCGTGCAGCGCCCGCACCAGGCCGATGGCGACCTCGTCGTTGGCACAGAAGACCGCGGTGACCTCCGGGTCCGCAGCCAGTCTCCGGCCCGCGGCGTAGCCGGCGGCCGCGTCCCAGTCTCCGGGGACGGCCTCGGGAACCTCCCGCCCGGCCTCCTCCAGGCAGGCCGCCCAGGCGGCCGAGCGGATCAGTGCCGACTGGGAGTCGGCCGGGCCGGTGATGTGGTGCACGGTGCGGTGCCCGAGCTGAAGCAGATGCCCCACTGCGGCACGCACGCCCCCGACCTGGTCGGCCGATGCCGAGGGGTAGTACCCCACCAGCGCCGAGTCGGACACCGCCACCGGCATCCCGGCCGGCAGCACCAGGTGCTCGGGCCCGGCCCGACCGGCCTGGACGACGACGAGCCCGTCCACCGCCTGTGCGGTCAGCCGGTGCACGGCCGTACCCATGTCCTCCGACTGGGGCCGGTCCACCTGCACCATTGAGACCGTGTAGCCGGCGTCCCAGGCAGCCTGCAGCACGCCGTCGGTGGTCTGGGCCTCGCCGGTGCGCAGGATCTGCTGCGTGAGCACGCCGATCGCCTTGAAGCTGCCGCTGCGCAGCGCCTGGGCGGCACGGTTGGGCGTGTAGCCGAGCTGTTGCATGGCCTGGAGCACCTTGTCCCGGGTGGCCGGGCGCACGTTGGTGGCTCCGGCGGACACGCGCGAGACGGTCTGCGAGGACACTCCGGCCAGCCGGGCAACGTCCGCGACCGAGGGTGCACCTCTACCGCGTCGTGTCCCAGTCATCTTGGTGAGCCTAGCAGCCCGCCCGGGCAGGAGCGCGAGCCCACCCCACCCGCACAGTAATGATAACGTCGCCACGAAGAACACACCTCCTTCGTCTCTTATTTTCCTCATCACACTGTCCATTTGGGTTGTCGGGTGTTCCACACCCGCCCACTTGTATGTTAACGTCGACATTGACGGGGCGCCAGGGCAGTGTTGCCCGACTCCACGGCACCCCGCCCCGACGGCGTCCGCGGACGCCGTGAAGGCATCAACCCAGGCGAGCCCGCCCGGCCCGCCGCACACAGGAGAGTCAGCGATGATCCTTCCCGGGCACCACGAGAACCTCGACGTCCTGCACGAGGGCGTCCTGCCCCCACGCGCCTACTACATTCCCGCCTCCGCCCCCGCGAGCACCGCACCCTGGCAGCGGGAGACCTCCGACCGCTTCGACCTGCTCAACGGCGACTGGGCCTTCGCCTACTACCCGGGCCCCTACGCCGTCCCCGACGGCTTCTGGGATCCCGACGCCCCCACCACCGGCCTGGACCGCATACCGGTCCCCTCCAGCTGGCAGCACCGCGGCTACGACCGTCACCAGTACACCAACTTCCGCTACCCCATCCCCCTCGACCCACCCTTCGTCCCACAGGACAACCCCTGCGGCACCTACCTGCTCGACTTCGAGCACACCGCCCCGGCCGCCGCCCCACTCACCCACCTGGTGTTCGAGGGCGTCGACTCCTGCTTCTACGTGTGGCTCAACGGCCGCTACCTCGGCTACAGCCAGGTGGCCCACGCCACCAGCGAGTTCGATGTCACCGACTTCCTGATCCCCGGCACCAACCGGCTGGCCGTGCTCGTGCTCAAGTGGTGTGACGGCACCTACCTGGAGGACCAGGACAAGTTCCGCACCAGCGGCATCTTCCGCGACGTCTACCTGCTGGACCGCCCCGCCGCGCACCTGCGCGACTACGCGGTCACCACCGCACTGGGCGACGACGCCGCCGCCGTCACCGTCCGCGGCGCCTTCCACGCCGCCCCCGTCCCCACCCGCCTGCAGCTGTGCGACGCCGCCGGCGCCGTCGTCGCCACGGCGGAGCTGGAACCGCGGCAGGAGGCTCCGACGCCGGACGCCGCAGTCACGGCGGACGACGCCGACGCCGGCTCCCACTACACCCACACCGCCGTCCTGCACGTCGCCTCCCCGCACCTGTGGAGCGCGGAGGACCCCTACCTGTACACCCTGCACCTGGCCACCCCCGGGGAGGTCATCACCGAGCAGGTCGGCCTGCGCGAGGTCACCACCGCGGACGCCGTCCTATACGTCAACGGCGCCCCCGTCACCCTGCGCGGCGTGAACCGGCACGAGTCCGACCCGGTCACCGGGCCGGTGATCGGCGTCGAGCACATGCTGCGCGACCTGCGCCTGATGAAGCAGCACAACATCAACGCGGTGCGTACCGCCCACTACCCCAACGACCCGCGCTTCTACCAGCTGTGCGACGCCTACGGGTTCTTCGTCATGTCCGAGGCGGACGTCGAGTCCCACGGCACGCAGGTGCGCGTCCTGGCCGACTCCTCCTGGGAGAGCCAGGTGGAGCACTGGAACGAGCCCATCGCCGACAACCCCGAGTGGACCGAGCCCACCCTGGACCGGGTGCGCGCCATGGTCGAGCGGGAGAAGAACCGTCCCAGCGTCATCTCCTGGTCGGCCGGCAACGAGTGCGCCTACGGGTGCACCTTCGAGGCGGCGCTGGCCTGGATCAAGGCCGCCGACCCCACCCGCGTCACCCACTACGAAAGCGCCTTCTACCGCGACTCCAAGCGCACCTACGACTACTCCGGCATCGACCTGTACGGGCGCATGTACCCGGGGCTGGACGAGGTGCACGCCTACCTGGACGCGAACCCGGACAAGCCCTTCCTGCTGGTGGAGTACTGCCACGCCATGGGCAACGGCCCCGGCGACCTGGAGGAGTACTGGGAGCTGATCCTCGCCGAGCCGCGCATGTGCGGCGGCTTCGTGTGGGAGTGGTGCGACCACGCCATCCGCGCCGGGACCGCCGACGACGGACGCCCCGTCTACCTGTACGGCGGGGACAGCGGCGAGGAGCTGCACGACGGGAACTTCTGCGTGGACGGGCTGGTATCCCCCGACCGCGTCCCCCACACCGGACTGCTGGAGCTGAAGAACGTGCAGCGGCCCGCGCGCGTGACCGGCTTCGACGCCGACGCCGGCACCCTCACGCTGCGCAACGACCTGGACGCGACCGACCTGGCCGACTACCTGGAGGTCCGCTACGAGGTGCGGCGCGACGGCGTCGTCGTCGACTCGGGCGACCTGCCGCTGCCGGGCTCGGTGCCGCCGCACACCGCCGTCACCATCCCCTGCGCCGCGAAGGCGCCCGCGTCCGGCCGCTGCCACCTGCTGGTCTCCTACCGGCTCAAGACCGCGGTGCCGCTGCTGGAGGCCGGGCACGAGCTGGGCTTCGACGAGGTGCCGCTGCCCACCGCCCACCCGCGCCACCACGTACTGGACCGGCTGGCCGCGCTGTCCGGTGCGGCGTCGTCGCGCACGACGGCGATCCGCCCCACTTTGACGACGGCGGGCCCGACCGGACTGGTGGTGGCCGGAGAGTCCTTCAACTACGAGTTCGACGCCCGCACCGGCCTGCCCAGCCGGCTCATCGTGGGCGGACGCAACCTACTGACCCGGCCCATGGAGGTCAACACCTGGCGCGCCCCCACGGACAACGACGCCGAGGTGCGCAAGCAGTGGGAGACCGCCCAGTACCACCGCACCACCACCCGCACCTACCGGATGGACGCCGAGGAGCGGGGCGACGCCGTCGTCGTGCACGTGGAGGCATCGGTCGGTGCGCCCGCGGTGCAGCCGGTGCTGCGGGCCGCGGGCACCTGGACCATCGCCCCCACCGGGCTGCTCGAGCTCGAGGCGCGGGTCATGCTCGACCCGGCCTTCCCGCCGCTGCCGCGCCTGGGGCTGCGCCTGTTCCTGCCGCCGTCCATGACGACGGTCGCCTACCACGGGCTCGGCCCGCACGAGAGCTACGTGGACAAGCATCGCGCCTCCTACCACGGCGCCTTCCGCACCGACGTCGACGGCCTGCACGTGCCCTACCTGCGCCCGCAGGAGGGCGGCAGCCGCGCCGACTGCGACTACGTGACTGTCGGCGACGACGCCGTCTGCCTGACCGCAGCCGGCCTCCAGCCACTGTCCTTCAACGCCTCCAGGTACACCCAGGAGGAGCTCACCCGCGCCCGTCACGATGTGGAGCTGCGGCCCTGCGATGCCACGGTGCTGTGCCTTGACTGGGCCATGGCCGGCATCGGCTCGGCCTCCTGCGGCCCCGCCCTGCGGGACGTCTACCGGGTGGACCCGTCACGCCTGACGGACCTCAGCATTCACCTCTTCCTCCTTCCATCCACCACCCGCGGCGAATCGGCGCTCGCGGGTACGACTCACAGTGAGGTCAACTGATGCAAGAGAAGAAGTACCTCAAGTGGTACAACAAGGTCGGTTACGGCTCCGGTGACGTGGCCGGGAACGTGGTGTACGCGCTGCTGTCCGCGTTCGTCATGATCTACCTGACCGACACCGCCGGTCTGAACCCCGGCGTGATCGGCACGCTCATGATGCTGTCGAAGTTCTTCGACGGCTTCTCCGACATCCTCTTCGGCACCCTGCTGGACCGCACTCGCACCCGCATGGGCAAGGCCCGCCCCTGGATGCTGTGGGGATTCGTGGGCTGCACGCTGATGATCATCGCCGTCTTCGCCATCCCGCCCAGCCTGGGCGAGACCGCCAAGTACGCCTGGTTCTTCATCGCCTACACGCTGCTGAACTCGGTGTTCTACACGGCCAACAACATCGCCTACTCCTCGCTGACTGCGCTGATCACCAAGAACAGCGCCGAACGGGTGCAGATGGGCTCCATCCGGTTCATGTTCGCCTTCGGCACGAGCCTGCTGATTCAGACCTTCACCGTTAAGGGCGTGGAGCTGCTGGGCGGCGGGGCCGAGGGTTGGCGGACCATCGCCATCATCTACGCGCTGATCGGCCTGGCAGTGAACACGCTGTCGGTGATGTCCGTGCGGGAGCTGTCCCCCGAGGAGCTGGCCGACCGCTCCGACATGCCCGCCGAGGACGCCGAGCGCGCCGCGGCCGCTGACGCCAGTGGGGCCGACGCCGAGAAGCTCCCGTTCAAGGAGTCCATGCAGCTGCTGCTGGCCAACAAGTACTACCTGATCATCCTGGTGGTGTTCCTGATGACGCAGATCTTCACCGCCACGCTGAACATGGGCATCTACTTCATGACCTACATCCTGGGCGATGCGAACCTGCTGGGCGTATTCGCCTGGGCGATCAACATTCCACTTATCGTCGGCCTGCTGGTGACCCCCTGGGTGGTGTCCCGGGTGGGCGGCATGTACCGGGTGAATATCGTCGGCTACATCATCGCCGTCCTCGGCCGGCTGGGAGTGGTGGCTGCGGCGTACGCGGGCAGCCTGCCACTGATGCTGATCTGCTCCGGGATCGCCTCCATCGGCATGAGCCCACTGCAGGGCACCGTCAACGCGCTGATCGCGGAGGCCTCCGAGCACACCTTCCTGCGCTCGGGCAAGCGGATCGATGGGCTGATGTTCTCCTGCACCTCACTGGGCGTGAAGGTAGGCGGTGGCCTGGGCACGGCGCTGGCGGGCTGGCTGCTGGCCGCGAGCGGCTACATCGCCAACGCCCCCGTGCAGCCTGAG
Organism: Actinomyces procaprae; assembly: GCF_004798665.1. Classification (NCBI taxonomy): domain Bacteria; kingdom Bacillati; phylum Actinomycetota; class Actinomycetes; order Actinomycetales; family Actinomycetaceae; genus Actinomyces; species Actinomyces procaprae. The sequence continues at coordinate 155,285 of NZ_CP039292.1, read as the reverse complement.
TCGGCCATCAACATGCTGTACTTCATGTACCTGTGGATCCCGGCGATCGTCAACGGCATCATCCTGTTCCTGCTCTCGCGCCTGGATGTGGAGCGTTCCAACGACCGGCTGCGCGCCGGCGGCGACGAGGCGCGCGCGCAGACGACCGCGGCGCGCTAACCCGGCGGGCGCAGCGGCAGCAACCGCGGCGCGCAAACCCGGCGGGCGCAGCGGCGGCAACCGCGGCGGGCACGGCGGGCGGGCACCACGTGTGTCCGCCCGTCCGCCGTGCCCGCCCGCCCGTCGCCATGCCCACAGCCCCCGCACGCCCTTCACCGCTCTTCGCGTTTGCGGGTGTGGTGGTTCGGGCCCGCGGGTGGTCGTGCTCGGGTGTCCGAGGTCGTTTTCGGGCTGGCGAGGACGTTTTGGTGCTCTTCCGGTTTGGGGGCGTGGTGGGTGTGGCTGGGCGCGGGTGTGGGTGGCTGGGCGCGGGTGTGGGTGGTGTTGGTGTTGGGTGGTTGGCGGGTGGCTAGGGTCCGGTCGGGTGCCTACTCCCGGGGACAGCGCTCGCTCAGCCATCTTGCCGCTCCGGCAGGACAGCGAGTTTTGCCCGGTATCTCAACGTTCTTGACCTTGAGCTGAAGGAGCCCCAACGGCTCCGGCGTGCGCCGCAGGGGTCGGCGCACGCCGGAGCCGAGCACCCCGTTCACCGGCTGAGGTGTTTTCCGCATGATTCCGCCAAGTCTCTGAAAGAGCGCCACGACTGAGCGTGCGGCGCGCGCACGCCGGGCCCACCCGCGCCGAATCTGGACACCCCGCTACGCCGTGTTGTGCGAGTCGTTTGCGCTGGTGGGGCGGTGCCGGCGATGTGGGTGCCTCCGGGCGGGCTGGCCCGTGTGCTCGGTGAGGATTGTTGTGCGCAGTCGAGCGTCCAGGGCCGTTCCCGCGGTGCCGGGCGCCTGGTTGTCGGCAGCCGAAGGGGGCGGGCGGGGTCTTGTGCCGCCCCGTTGGACCGCTCACGCCCCCGTTGGACCGCCCACTCCCCGTTGGACCGCTCACGCGCGGTTGGACCGCTGTAACCAGCGGCTACGGCGGTCCAACGGGGGCACAGCGGTCCAACGGGGGCACAAGCGGTCCAACTGGCAGGCTCAACGGCCACGCACGCAGACGCCCGACCGCACACCGCCACCCAAGCACCCACATAACAGGGCCGACGGCCCACACCCCGGATCGGCCCGCCACAACAACCCCACACCCCCAAACCGGAAGTGCACGTTTTTGCCGGTCAGAGGACGCGTAGAGCCGGCGGGGACTCCCTCGAGCCGACGCCAGGCCCGCCGTGGTTCAGCGCGCGCAAGCCTGATGGAGCGTTGGCGTAGACAGGCGCGTAGTACCGCGGCATGGGGCATGCGGTACTGGACGTGCCCTTATGCAGGGCCAACCAGCCGCGCAACTACCTGTGCGAATGCCGTGTCGATCGGCTCGTGCTCCCACACGCGCACAACATCCCAGCCCAGCGCCGCAAGCTTTTCATCGGTGTCCCTGTCCCGGGCCTGGTTACGCGCGATCTTCCACTTCCACCAGTCCGGGTTCCTCGTCGGCGGAACGCAGTGCTGCGGGCACCCGTGCCAGAAGCAGCCGTCGACCTGAACCGCCACCTTTTGCCTGGTGAAGGCAATGTCCACCTTTCTTCGTGGTAGCCCCGGAACCACATACTGCACCCGGCATCTGAAGCCGGCTCGCCACAACGCGCGGCGCAGCGCGACCTCTGGCGCCGTGTCGCGACTGGGCAGCGCCGCATAGCGCGGCGCGCTAACCGCCACGCTTGTTGACCTTTCACGGCCCGGTTCCGGAGCGTGCAACGCGTCCGGGACAGCGGGCTCACCGCCATCGCTTTTTCCTACCCTGCTGGCCTCAGCCATACCGGCTTCCCTCCCGACACGAGACGATTCGGTCGGCCTGCCCGCCATGGTAGCTCGCCACACGCCGCGCAAGGCGCTTCAGGCGTGCTGAGACACTGCCCGCAGCAGGGCAACCGGACCGGAGGCCGGCGGGCACACGCCCGAGCACCCGACACCCCGGCGCGCCTCACCACGATCCCGCATCGAGAACATAACATTCACGTCATGACCGCCCTGACGCTATCGGCACAGCAGGACCTCGAACTCCGCTTCCGATCCGTGACAGCACGCGACTTGCTTGCCACCGGAGTGCGTGTGCTGCGCCAAGGCGGCCTGTCTGAGACCAATCGCGACTCCGTCACCACCACACTCGCCGTCGGACTCGGGCGTCTGTATGAACTCGCCCTGGGGCTTCACGCCCTGAACACCCGAGGACGGTGGGAGACGCCGACCACCGATGCAAGCGACTCCCGCCCGGACCTGCTGTCCATGCACGACGCCGTATTCGACTCCCTCAGCCTCTCCTCGTCCAGCCCCAGCCAGGAGGTCGCCGTATGGCTGGGCCGGATCAGCACCGACCCGGTCGTGCCCGGGCTGGTGGAGGCACTGGCACCGCACTGGGCGGCGGCGTGCGGAGCCCCGAACGGCGCCGACGGCGCCCCCACCGCATGGGGCGACATCGAGCAGGTGGCACAGCAAGACCTGGGCGACTACGAGCTGAACATCCTGGGCGGCCCGAATGGCGAGCCGGCCGAGTACATGGCATGGAGGCGGTCAGTGCAGGCATCCCGCGGTGACTCCCGGCGGGATTGTGGCGAGCGACTCGCCGGCACGGTGGAGACCATCTGGTTCACCCTGGGATTCTGCGGGAGGGAAGGCATACTCGGGCAGCCCGGGAGGGTCTTCGCCGCGGAGGTGCTGCCCACCGCGCGCGCCGCATCGGTCGCGGCCGCCTGAGCAGACCTCGCACAACAGCCCCCAGCACGGACCGAGCAGTATTTCGGGACGCGCGGTCACCCTCGCATTCCCCCCACACGAACACACACCGAGCCGTATTTCGGGGGCGCGCGGTCACCCTCACATTCCCCCATACGAGCACGGACCGGGCCGTATTTCGGGGCGCGCGGTCACCCTCGCATTCCCTCGGACGGCGGACATCTACGCAGCCGCGCCCACCGCGCAGCCCACCCCGCCACCCCCTTTATATGAGAACCGTTCTCACATATAATGGTTTGTGCCCGAGCTGGCACAGCCGCCAACGCCGCGACAACGTCGTCCCGAGCACCCGCACAATCCAGCCAGGAGGCACGCCATGTCCACCCAACCGCGTACCGAACGAAGCAACCAGCAGATGGAACGGATCCGCCACGGCGCCGGCTTCATCGCCGCCCTCGACCAGTCCGGCGGATCCACCCCGCGCGCCCTGAAGGCCTACGGCATCGAACCCAACGCGTGGAGCAGCGAGGAGGAGATGTTCGACCTGGTCCACGCCATGCGCACCCGCGTCATGACCAGCCCCGCCTTCACCTCTGAGCGCATCCTCGCCGCCATCCTGTTCGAGCGCACCCTCGACTCGGAGGTCGACGCCCGCCCCACCGCCGACTACCTGTGGGACGTCAAGGGCATCGTGCCCTTCCTGAAGGTGGACAAGGGCCTGGCCGAGGAGGCTCACGGCGCCCGCACCATGAAGCCCATCCCGGACCTGGAGGACACGCTGGCCAAAGCCGTGAACAAGCATGTCTTCGGCACGAAGATGCGCTCGGTCATCCTGCACGCCGACACCCAGGGCGTCGCCGCCGTCGTCGACCAGCAGTTCGAGATCGCGAACCAGATCCTCGACGCCGGGCTCACCCCCATCATCGAGCCCGAGGTGGACATCCACGCCCCGGACAAGACCGGCATCGAGCTGCTCCTGCTGGCATCCCTCAACGCCCACCTGGATGACCTGCCTGACGGCCGCGACGTCGTGCTGAAGCTGACCATCCCCTCGGTCACGGACTTCTACCACGCGCTCATGCGCCACCCGCGCGTCGCCCGCGTGGCGGCCCTGTCCGGCGGCTACACCCGCGCCGAGGCGAACCGTCGCCTGGCCCGCAACCGGGGCCTGATCGCCAGCTTCTCCCGCGCCCTGCTGGAGGGCCTGGACGCCTCACAGACCCAGGCGGAGTTCGACGCCGCCCTGGAGGCCTCGATCGCCGAGGTCTACCGGGCCTCAACCACCTGAGCACGGCCGCGTGGGATGCTGGGCGGGTGCACGCTCACCGGCCCACCATCCGCAAGCAGGACGATCTGCCCGGCGCCACCCGCCTGGAGGCGCAGGGACTGGCCTGGCTCGGCCGGGCCATGGCCGACGGCGGCGCCTGCGTCGTCCCGGCACGCGTCGGCGACGGCTGGATCGAGGAGCCGCGGCTCACCGATTCTCGGGTGACGCCGGCGGCGGCGGAGGCCTTCGGGCGGGCGCTGGCCGTCACCCACGCCGCCGGGGCGCCGGCCTTCGGGTGCGCCCCGCCCGGCTGGGACGGGCACACCCAGATGGGCCGCAGCGATATCCGCCTGCGCCCGCACGCGGTCGACTCCGGAACGCCGCGCCGCTGGGGCGAGTTCTACGCCGCGGACCGCATCGCCCCCTACATCCGCCCGGGACGGGATGCGGGCACGCTCTCCGCCGCCGACGCCGCCGTCCTGGAGCGGGTCTGCCAGCGCCTGGCCGACGGCGAATTCGACTCCGCCCAGCCCCGCCTCACCCGCCACGCCGCCGCCGCGCGGGGCGACGCCGTCGCCGTCGCGCGCACGCACGGCGACCTGTGGACCGGCAACGTCCTGTGGGTGCCGACGGCGGAAGTCGCCGACTGGGCTCCCGCCGGCGCGGACCATGGGGCGGGCGGAACCGTGGGCGTGCTGATCGACCCGCTCGCCCAGGGTGCGCACGCGGAGACAGACCTGGCGGCCCTGGGCGTGTTCGGGCAGCCGTATCTGGAGCGGATCGTGGCCGGCTACCACGAGGCCTCACCGCTGGCGGATGGCTGGCGCGAGCGCGTGGGACTGCACCAGCTGCACCTGCTGATGATCCACGTGTTCCTGTTCGGGGGCGGCTACGGGCCGCAGGCGGTGGCGGTGGCCCGCCGCTACGCCTGAGGCCGACGCCGCGCGCCTAACACTTACAGGTTCACCTGACGGGAGATGATGCCGGCCTTGGCCCGGCGGGCCTCGGCGTCGAGCGGGCCGTCCTCGGCGAGGGCGGCCTCCAGCCGCTGCGCCATGGCACGCATGGGCTCGGTGAGCTCCTCGGCCTCGGTGCCGGGCACCAGCTCCCACACGGGGATGGCCAGGCCGCAGGCGCGGAAGGCCCCGAGGAAACGGGCCCCCTCCTCCAGGTCGGATGCGCGGGCGGCGTGGATGCGGGCGAAGGCGTTGAAGAAGGCGTCCTCATCCTCGCCACGCACCCAGCGGACGAACTCCTTGCCGTTCATGCGGCACCAGTAGGCGTTCTCAACGCCGGGCACCGGCACGGTCGGGGCGATCTCGCTCTTGGCATCCTCCACGATCTGCGCCGCCTCGGGCTGCTCCGCCTGCTCGGCGGTGAGCCAGAAGTCAAAGGACTCGTGCACCCGGATGCGCGCGGTGTCATCGGGATCGAGGATGTCCTGGAGGCGCTCGCCCGGCTCGGGCAGGCCGCTGGCCGGCAGGCCGGTTCCCGGTTCGAGGTCGAGGGCGTCCAGCAGGGCGGCAGCCACGTCACGGCTGGCATCCCCGGAGTGCACGGTGGTCTGCATGGCCACGAGCACCTGACCGTCAGCGCGCTTGAGGGAGCGGGCCAGCTCCGGCAGGAGCGTGACCAGCTGGACCTCCTGGCCGCCGTGGTCGGCGTTCAGGCGCACCGTCAGGGATGCGGCGGGGATGATCTGCATCATCGCCACCAGGTCCTGCTCGGCCGCAAGCCCCTCGAAGGGTCGGGCCACGAAGGGGATCTGCTGCTTCTTGGCGGCCTTGCGGTCGTCGCGACGCCGCTGGCGGTTCTTCTTCGACATGCGCGCCAGCCTACCGGGTGGGACCGGCAACGACCGCCCGACCCCTGCGGGCCGCGGCAACCGCCTACGGCAGGCGCCGCGCCCGCACCAGAGGCGGCCGGCTCCACGCGCGCCCTCCCGGCCGGCCGCGCAGCACCGTCGTCGGCCTCAGAAGCGGGAGCTGGAGCCGGAACCCGAGAAGCCGCCGCCGTAGCCGCTTGAGGAGCCGGACCAGCCGCCGGAGGCGGACCCGGCCGCGGGCGAGGCGATTTCGCTGTAACCGGTGACCAGGGCGCCGACGGGACGGAAGAACAGCGGCGCCGCGCCGGCGCTCGGCGTGCCCGCTCCCGGCGAGTGCTGATCGGCGCCGTACAGGCCCGCGGTCGGCACGCCCCGCCCGCGCACAACCGACTCGTACAGGCCCGGGGCCTCCAGGCCCACTGACTTGGAGTTGATGCGGATGGTGGTGGCCGGGTCGTAGTAGTGGCGCTCGCTGCGCGCCGAGCTGGACCACCAGCCCTGGTATTCGGCGCCCCCGTCGGCGTACTTGCCTCGCGCATAGTCCTGCTCATAGCGGGCCAGCCGCTCGCGCCCCTGCTTGGAGGTGTCGGCGGCCAGTGCCCGCCGGGCCAGGTCGTCGCAGCGGTAGTGGACGTCCACGGCGATCGCATCGAGCTCGTCCAGGGCCGCCGACGGCGTCAGCGCCCCGGAGGCCAAGTCGCTCGTCATTCCCGCCAGCCGGTTGCGCCGCTCCTGGACCACGGCCCGGTCCGGCCCGACGTCGAAGCTCACCTTGGCCCGCAGCGTGCTGAAGGCCACGGAGGCGCACAGGGCGGCGTAGGAGCCGAGGTCCTCGTGCACCGGGCCCAGCTCGTTCTCCCACGCCTTCTCCCAACCTGGGCCCAGGGTGAGGAAGGCGGAGGCCGCGGCGATGACGTCGTCGAGCCGGTCCAGTTCCTCCGCCCTGCCCTCCAGCTCCGCGGCATCCGTGAAGCAGCGCAAGGTGAACCACTGGGCGCCACGGGGCTCACCGAACTCGCGGAACCGCCGCACCAGCTGCATGTACCGCTCCTCGAACCAGGCGAAGCGGGCCAGCACCTGGGCGCCGTAGGCGTCGGCGGCGGGGACGGCGCCGGCACGGATCTGGGTGGCGTCGTAGTCCGCGGTTACCTGGGCGAAGTACCGCCGGGCCCGCCGCTGGGAGCCGCGCGCCGCGTAGCGGCAGAAGAAGACCAGCCCGAGCAGGGCGAGGGCGGCGGCGATGCTCAGGCAGGTCACGACTACCGCCGCCCGCGCCGAGGCGATGGGCTTGCCGAGCGAGTCGGCGGTGCGCCGGGCCATGGCCTCCAGGCCGGCCTCCCACTGCGCCGTGCGGAAGGAGCCCCTGGCGGCGTCCTGGATCCTCCCCTCGGTGTACTTGCCGACCTTGACGTCCTCACCGAAGTAGCAGCCGACCCAGCGCCCCTGCGGGGACACTGCGAGGATCACCAGGCCGTCGGCCCAGTAGTCGGGGTCTGTGGTGGAGATCCAGGACGGCTGCCGATTCAGCGCGTAGTCGAGGACGGCGTCGTTGAGGACAGTGTCGACCTCGGAATCCGGGTCGACGTCGTCGGTGGTGAACACGGCCAGGCGGATGTCCCGCCGGAAGCCGATGCCCTCCAGGGAGGACCGGAGGACCTCGTCGTCGACCACCGCGGCCTCATCATGGATCTCGACCGCCGGGGCGTGCGTGGCGCCGAACGGCGCCACGATGTACAGCGGAATCACCAGGCCAAGCGCAACGACGGCCAAGCACTTGACCGCGAGCGATACCACCGCGCGCAGGCCGCCCCAGCGGACCATCAGATCGGACACGGATACCCCCAGTAATGCCGGCCCGCTCAGAAGCGGGAGGAAGAGCCGGAGCCGTGGAAACTACTGCCGCCACTGATACCACCACCGCTGAAGTGGCTGGAGGAGCCGGACCCGGAGAAGTCACCCCCGCTCGATGAAGGGGGCGTGTAGGTGGACGCCTTGCTGTAGCCGGTGACCAGGCCGGCAACCGGGCTGGAGAACCCCGGCATCGGGCCGGTGCCGGAGGCGAACAGGCCCGGGGCACGCAGGCCCGCCGACTTGGAGTTGACGCGAATTGTGGTGGCGGGGTTGTACTGCACACGGCCGCTGCGGGAAGTGGACCACCAGCCCTGGTAGTCGGAGCCACCGCTGCGGTAGGCGTCCGCCCGGCGCGCACGCTCGTAGCGGTTGAGCCGTTCCTGGCCCAGGCTCGAGGTGTCCGCCTCCAGGGCGCGCCGGGCCAGGCTCTCGCAGCGGTGATGCACGTCCGCGGCGATCACGTCGAGCTCACTCAGGGCGGCCGACGGCGTGATCCTGCGCAGTACCAGCTCGAAGGTCATCGCTGCGAGCCGGTCTTCACGGCTCCGGATCCAGGCGCGGTCGGCCTCGACGTCGAAGCTCACGTGGGCGAGCCGGGTGCTTTCGGCAACGGAGGTGCACAGGTCCGTGTAGGAGGCGAGGTCTTCACGCACCGGCCCCTTCTCGTTCTCCCAGGCCTTGTCCCAGCCGGGGCCGAGGGTGAGGAAGGCGGAGGCGGCGGCGATGACGTCGTCGACCTTGTCCAACTCCTTGGCGCTGACGGCCAGCACCTGGGCGCGCCGCCGCTGGCCGCCCATGAACCACTGGGCGCCGCGCGGGGAGCCGAAGTCGCCGAAGAGGCGCGCCAGTCCCGCATAGCGCTCCTCGAACCAGGCGAAGCGGGCCAGCACCTGGGCTCCGTGGGCGTCGTCGGCGGGGATGGTGCCGGCACGGATCTGGGTGGCGTCGTAGTCGGTGGTGATCCGGGTGAAGTGACGGCGTGCCTGCGTGTAGGCGTCGCGCGCCTCGTGGCGGGACCAGAACATCCACGCCAGCAGTACAAGGGCGGCGGCCAGGCTCATGAACGCCACGAACACCGTCATCTCCGTGGACGCTATGGGCCTGCCGAGCGAGTCGGCGGTGCGCTGCGCCATGGTCTGCAAGCCGACGTCCCAGCGCCCCACGCGGAAGGAGCCCTTCGCGGCGTCCTGGATCTGCTGCTGAGTGCGCAGGTCCACCTTGACGTCCTCACCGAAGTAGCAGCCGACCCAGCGCCCCTGCGGAGATACGGCGAGGATCACCAGGCCGTCGGCCCAGTAGTCGGGGTCTGTGGTGGAGATCCAGGACGGCTGCCGATTCAGCGCGTAGTCGAGGACGGCGTCGTTGAAGACGTTGTCGGACTTGGCGTAGGGGTCGACGTCGTCGGTGGTGAACACGGCCAGGCGGATGTCCCGCCGGAAGCCGATGCCCTCCAGGGAGGACCGGAGGGCCTCGTCGTCGACCACCTCGGCCTCATCATGGATCTCGACCGCCGGGGCGTGCGTGGCGCCGAACGGGTCCAGGGCGAGCAGCGGTACCACGAGAGCCAGCACGATGACGATCAGAATCTTGACAGCAAGGGCCGCGACGGCGCGCAGGCCGCCCCAGCGGACAATCAGATCGGACACGGGCACCTCCGGAGCATTCTTGCAGAACAGTAACGGCTCGGGCGCGGCCGGGGCCATGGGGAGCGCTGCCCGCGCCGCGACAGGGGCAGGCGGCGGGAGGGACGGGACGGCGCCGGACGGCCGAACTTCCCCGCGTTTTCCAAGGTCTGTCGGGGGCGAGCGTTCAGGTGGGACGAGTTATATGAGTTCTGCCGCCGGACGGTGCGGGTCGCGAGGGTTGGGGAGCCCGCTGACCGACCCACCACCGAGGACAGGCCGGGTATATGGGAGCCCGTGCAGGTCCGCTCCGGCGAAGGAGGCGAGAGCCCCCGGGGATGGGAACCCCGGGGAGGCTCCCCTCGACGCCACGGGCCGGTGGGGCCGGGAGAGACAACCCGGCCCCACCTGGCCGGCAATCACACCGTGTCCCGCTCCACCAGGTACATGTCCATGACCACCGTCTGGGCTTCCACGCCGTCAATCATGTCCACCGCCATCTCGGCGGCGCGCTTCCCCTCCTCCCGCAGCGGCTGATGCACCGTGGTGATCGCCGGCTCATACTGAGCTGCCAGGGGGTGATCGTCGAATCCGACCACCGACACCTCGCCGGGCACATCCCGTCCGGCCTCCCGCAGGGCCTCGATGACCCCGACCGCGATGCGGTCCGATCCCGCCAGCACTGCGTCGAAACCGATGCCGCGGGCGAGAATCTCACGCATGGCCCGATGCCCGCTGAGTTGGTCCCAGCCGGTGTGGACAACCCGCTCATCGCCCAGGCGGGAGCCGAGTACGCGCCGGTAGCCGCGGATACGGTCGACGGAGGCAGGGTTGTCGGCCGGACCCATGACGCTGACGGGCGCTTCTCGTCCCACCTCCTCCAGCGCCCGGGCGGCCAGGGCGGCGCCCATGACGTCGTCGGAGTAGACCGTGGAGAAGACCCCCCGGTAGGGATCCCCCTCCAACTGGCCGCACAGCACCACAGGCACCGACAGTTCGGCGAGTCGGTCCAGCAACTCACGGCCCGCATAAGGCGTGATGACGATGACGGCGTCCACGGCGCCCCGCCCGACATGCTCAAGCACACGTTCACGCTCCGCAGGCGTGGCCGCCTCCAGGATCATCGGCAGGTTGGGCCCGTCCGCGAGTCGCGAGACGATCCCATCGCACAGGCGCGCATAGGTGGGGTCGGTGAACAGTTCGGCGAAGGGGTCGGTGAACAGCAGGGCGATCGCCTCCGAGCGGCCCACAGCCAGCGCTCGCCCCCGCCGGTTGACGACGAAGCCCGTCTGCTCCACGGCTCGCATGACGCGCTCGCGCGTGGCCGGCTTGCACTTGGGAGAACCGTTCAGCGCGCGCGAAACCGTCGACGGCGCCACGCCCGCGGCGCGGGCGACGTCGGCGATGGTCACGCGCCTGCCCGGAGAAGTCACGGGCTCATCTTGCTCGAACATATCGATTCTTGCATCCCACTTGCGCTCCGTGCAACGTACCCCTACATTGTGGAACCGCTTCCACAAAAGCGTGGAAGCGGTTCCATCGTCAAAGGAGCACGTCAATGGTGCATGCGAATGACTGGGAGAACCCGGGGCTGCCCCATCGGCACCGTCTGCCGGCACGGGCCTACTTCTTCGGATACGACTCCCCCGAGGCGGCCGCCACCCGGGACCGGGCACGTTCCCGGGGATTCACGGACCTGAGCGGTCTGTGGTTCTTCCGCCTGTTCGACTCCCCCCGCCGGGTGCGCGCCGAACACCTGGCCGTACCCCACCCCGAATGGGGGCGGGTGCGCGTCCCTCACCTGTGGCAGGTGGACGGACACGGTCCGCTGCAGTACACCGACGAGGGCTTCCCCTTTCCGGTCAGGCAGCCGGAAGTCCCCTCGCACAATCCGACGGGCGTGTACCAGCGCGAACTGCTCCGACCCGTCCTGGCCCCGGGCGAGCAGGCGGTGCTGCGCCTGGACGGGGTCGACTCCTACGCGGAGATCTACCTCAACGGCGCCTTCGTCGGCATGACCAAGGGATCCCGGCTCAGCGCCGAGTTCGACGTGACCGAACTGCTGACCCGGCGCGCCAACCTGCTGACCGTCAAGGTCCTCCAGTTCAGCGACGGCACCTATGTGGAGGACCAGGACATGTGGTGGGCGTCGGGGATCTTCCGCGACGTCTACCTGATGGTCCGCCCGGCCGCGCGGCTGGAGGACTTCCACGTCACCACCCGCCTGAGCGACGACGGCGGCGCGGAGGTGACGGTGGCGGTGCGCACCCGCGCCGCCCGCAACGTCCGCCTGACCCTTACCGGCCCGGACGGCACCCGCCTGGAGGGCATCGCCGACGACGACGCCCCCGGCACCCTGCACGTGCCCGAGGCGCGCACCTGGAGCCCGGAGTCCCCCGCCCTGTACGACCTGGTCATGTCTGTGCACGACGCCGACGGCACCGTCGCCGAGACCGTACCGCACCGCCTGGGCCTTGCCGAAGTGAGCATCGAGGACGGCCGCCTACTGCTCAACGGCACCTACTTCAAGATGCGTGGGGTCAACCGGCACGACCATGACGACCGCCGCGGCCGGGCCGTCGGCATGGCACGGGTGCGCCGGGACCTGGAGCTGATGAAGCTGCACAACATCAATGCGGTGCGCACCTCCCACTACCCCAACGACCCGCGCTTCTACGAGATGTGCGACGAGCTGGGCCTGCTGGTGATGGCCGAGACCGACCTGGAGACCCACGGCTTCGAGAACACCGGCGACATCGCCCGCATCACCGACGATCCCGCCTGGGAGCCGACCTTCGTGGACCGCATCGAGCGGCTGGTGATCCAGGAGCGCAACCACGCCTGCATTGTGGCCTGGTCACTGGGCAATGAGTCCGGCTTCGGCTGCAATATCCGCGCCATGTACGCCCGCTGCAAGCAGCTGGATGCGCGGCCGGTGCACTACGAGGAGGACCGGGACGCCGAATGCGTGGACCTGGTCTCCACCATGTACTCGCGCGTGTCGCAGATGAACGACTTCGGCGAGCACCCGCACCCCAAGCCGCGCATCCTGTGCGAGTACGGCCACGCCATGGGCAACGGCCCCGGCGGCCTGGCGGAGTATCAGAGGGTCATCGACCGCTGGGACTCCATCCAGGGCCAGTTCATCTGGGAGTGGTGCGACCAGGGGCTGGTGGCCCAGACCGCGGACGGCCGCGAGTACCACTCCTATGGCGGCGATCACGGCGACTACCCGCATAACTCCAACTTCTGCATCGACGGGCTCGTCTTCCCCTGGCAGGAGCCGAGCCCGGGCCTGGCCGAGTACAAGCAGGTGATCTGCCCGATCGGCGTGGTTTGGGAGGAGGGCGAGCTGCGGGTGCGCAACGGCCGGTTCTTCACCGACGCCGCCGATGTGGTCCTGGACCTGGAGCGGGTCGTCGACGGCGTCGCCGAGCCGCTGGGTCGTCTCGCGCCGGGGCCGCTGGCACCGCAGCAGGAGATGCGCCAGGTCCTGCCGGTGGATGTCGAGGCGGGGCGTCTGACCCACCTGCGGGTGCGTGTGCGCTCCACAGCCCGCCCGCCCTGGGCGCCAGAGGGATATGAGCTGGGCGTGTACCAGTTCGTCGTCGCCGACGACGCCGGCCCCGACGCCGCGGTTCACCTGCGCCCGGCCACCTCCCGCATGGAGGTGCGCGCCCAGGGGGACGAGTTCGTCATCTTCGGAGTGGAGCAGGAGCTCCGCTTCGACATCGTCACCGGCGCCCTGACCTCCTGGGTGCGCGGCGGCAGACGGGTGCTGGCGGCGCCGCCCGCAGTCGGCTTCTGGACGCCGCTGATCGACAACCACCAGCAGGAGTTCGATGCGCTGTGGTCCGGCCGCCACCTGCAGCTGATGCAGACCTCCACCCGGTCGGTGGTGCTGCGGCGGGAGGGGGACGCCGTTGTCGTGGAGGTGGCGCAAATCATCGGTCCGCCCGCGCAGGCGCTGGGCTTCGAGGTGGACCTGAGCTACACGGTCACCGGCTCCACGGTGAGCGTCGGCGCCGTCGGTCGCGCCTGGGGCGACTACCACGACATCATTCCGCGCATCGGCCTCACCCTGGAGGCCCCCGGCTACGCCCGGACGGTCGAGTGGCTGGGGCTGGGCCCGGGTGAGAACTACCCCGACTCCCGCGCGGCCGCCGTCGTGGGCCGCTGGAGCGCCACCGTGGAGGAGATGCAGACCCCCTACGTGGTGCCGCAGGACTGCGCCAACCGGGGCGGGGTGCGCTGGCTGACGCTCACCGACGCCGACGGCGCGGGCCTGGCCTTGGCCCGTACCCCGCTGCCTGGCGCCTGCGAGCCGCCGGAGGACTTCGACTTCTCGGTGTGGCCTTGGACGTGCCAGGACATCGACGCCGCCCGCCACCGTACCGATCTGGTGCCCCGGGAGAACGTGACCGTCAACGTCAACCACCGTGTACTCGGGCTCGGATCCAACTCGTGGGGCTCGGAGGTGCTGGAGGCCTACCGGACCCGGTTGGAGGACTTCTCCTTCGCCTTCGACCTGATCCCCCTGGACGGCGGCGACGCCGACGGGGCGGCTCCGACCGGAGGGGCCGGCGAGTCCGCATCCGGCCTGCCCGGGACGGGCACGGCAACCGAGTCCTCCACAACCCCCGCAGCCCCCGGAACAGGAGCGTGAACCGATGCGAGTCTTCTGCGACCTCGATTCGCTGGCCCGCGAGCGCGGCGCCGTCAAGAAGTGGCGGCGGGTCTGCCAGGCGATAGACCGCCTACCGGCAATCCGGCCCGCAGTGGCGTACTCGGTGGGCGACTCCCTGACCTACTGGAGGGACTCGGCCGCCCGCCTGCTGGCCGCCTGGGACGCCGGTGACGGCCTGGTCGCCTCGCGCCGCTACCTGAACGTGCTGCACGCCGTCGACGCCGATCTGACCGTGCAGGTGGCGCCGGTCGCCATCGCCCCCGTGCGCACCCCCTATGACGACCTCACCGACCGGGAGGTGCACGAGGCCGCCGAGACGCTGCGCACGGTGACCGTGCCCGCCGGGGGGATCGGCGTGGTCGACGTCTCCGAGGCGTTCCGGCTGCTTCCCGGCAGCGGCGACGCCGCCATCATCCGCGTCACCGTCGAGGAGGCCTCCTTCCCCAACAAGTAACCGAACCGAGGCGCCGTCGGCGCCGTGCATCCACCGTCCTATCAACCGCAAACCCCACGCTTTTCCTGCGGCGCGGCTCTGGCCGCGACCTCCTGGTCACGCCGACGGCCCGGACGCCGCGACGAGGCGACACCTCTCGTCGTCGCCAGTGGACCCGCCTGACACGCGAGTAACGCCGTGGGGCCGCACTTATCCACATGAACAAGGGACTGCACCATGTCTTCGTCTTCCGACACTCGGGCGCGGATCGGCCAGTTCGCGCTGCTGACCATGACGGTCTCCGCCGTCTTCAACATCCGCAACGTCATCAACAACAACGTTGCGATCGGCCTGGCCTCGGCGCCGGCCTTCTTCCTGGCCACACTGCTGTACTTCGTTCCATTCACGCTGATCATCGCCGAGTTCGTGGCCATGAACCGCTCCTCGGAGTCCGGCGTCTACCAGTGGGTGAAGACCTCCATGGGCGGGCGCTGGGCCTTCATGACGGCGTTCTGCTACTGGTTCGTCAACCTGTTCTACTTCGCCTCCCTGCTGCCGCTGATCCTGGTGTTCACCTCCTACCTGCTCACCGGCGGGGACAGGGAGATGTCACCGTGGCTGATCACGGTGCTGTCCATCGCGATCTTCGCCCTGGCCACTTGGGTGTCCACCAAGGGGGCGAAGTGGATCGGCACCATCACCTCGATCGGCGCGTCGGCGGTGCTGGTGCTGACGGGCGTGTTCATCGTCGCCTCACTGGCGGCCCTGATCGGCGGCGTGGAGCCCGCCTCCCCCATCACCCTGCGGGCACTGCGTCCGGACACATCCTCCTTCGCCACTACCTGGGCGTTCTTGGGGACATTGGCCTGGATCATCCAGGGCGTGGGCGGCGCGGAGTCGGTGGGCGTGTTCCTCAACGACCTGCGCGGCGGGGTGAAGGCATTCGTGCGCACGATCGTTGCGGCCGGGCTGATGATCGGCCTGCTGTACGCGGTGGCCTCTCTGCTGATGAACGTGTTCGTACCGACTGGGGGCCTGGACTACTCCAATGGCCTGTTCGTGGTGATGGGGGCGGTCGGCGAGCACTTCGGGGTGCCGGCGGCGCTCACCTTCCGGGTGGTGGGGCTGGTGCTGCTCGCGGCCACGCTCGGTTCGCTGTTGATGTGGACCTCGACCCCGGTGAAGATCTTCTTCTCCGAGATCCCCCGAGGTGTGTTCGGCGGGAAGATCGTCGAACTCAATGAGCAGGGCATTCCGTGGCGGGCGGCCTGGTTGCAGTTCGCCATCGTGGTGCCGATCCTGATCATCCCGGCGCTGGGTTCGAGCAACATCAACGACCTGCTGGGGATTGTCATCAACATGACCGCGGCCACGGCGCTCATCCCGCCGCTGCTGATCCTGCTGGCCTACCTGGTGCTGCGCCTGCGCTACGACGCCGCGCCCCGGGAGTTCCGCATGGGCTCACGGCCGGTGGGGCTGGCGGTGGCGGTGTTCCTGCTGGCCGTGTTCGCCTTCGTGTTCATCGCCGGCACGACGCCGCTGGATCAGCCGCTGTGGCTGACGCTGGTGTACAACGTGGGCGGCGTGGTCGTGTTCCTCGGTCTGGCACTGGCCTGGTACCAGCGCTACATCAACCGGCTGCGGGGCCGCGATCCGCGGGCGGCCCGCTCCGAGCTGGCGCCGTCGTCCAGCACGCGTGAGCAGGAGGCCGCGAACCGGAGGTCATAAGTGGACGACGGCGGGAACACTGCCGCCGCCGGCCTATGACACGGTCTCAAGGCTCTACCACGAGCTTTTGCACCCTGGTGCACGGCAATTCGCCGTGCACCAGGGTGCAAAACATCGCAACAGAGGGCAAAGGCTCGCAGCACGCCCGCCCAAGCACGCCCACCCAGCACCACGGGGCGACCCACGGGACCGTTACACCAGGACCGACCCCGGACGGCCGAGCTTCCCCGGACTTTCTCAGGGGGGTTGGGGGTGATCGTCCAGGCGGGACGAGTTACATGGTTCCTGCCGCCGGACGGTACGGATCGCGAGGGTTGGGGACCCCGAAGACCGAACCGCCACCGAGAACCAGGCCGGGTACATGGGAGCCCGCGCCGGTACGCTCCGGCGAAGGAGGCAGAGCCCCCGGGGATGGGAACCCCGGAAGTGGCCGCCTCACCGCCAAGGCCGGTGGGGCCGGGAGAGACAACCCGGCCCCACCGGCCAAAACACGTTTCGGCAGTTCTCAGTTAGCGGCGAGAAGGTACTTACGGCTGCGACTCGTCGGCGGCGTCGTCGCGGCACCAGCACCGGTCACTTGCGGCCGGACGCCCCCGACCACTCCGAGGTGAGCGCATCGGTCCCCTGGCACACCAGCCTGGCCGCCGTCTCGGCCGCCCGCGGCAGAGGAATGGCCTTGCCGTCGGCCACCCAGGCGCGGTACATCGCCAGCCCGGCCTGCGAGACATATGCGTAGAGCAGATGCCAGAGCTCCGGGGTGAAGCCCGCGGGCACGTTCTCCGCATGCTCGCCGCTGGCGTCGTCCTGCAGCTGCCGCCGTATCCCGTCCCAGGCCGGGTCACAGGTGATGACGTCGTAGAGCTCATCCTGCTCGGCCCCGAAGTAGAAGAGTTCGCGGGTGATCTGGGCGAAGTCGGAGGCCCGCCCCAGGTGCGCCGTGCGCTCGCGCCAGGCCGAGGCGTAGGCGGACATGACCTCGGCCAGCAGGTCGTCGAGCGTCTCGTAGTAGCGGTAGAAGGTCTTCTTGTTGATGCGTGCCCGCTCGCACAGGGCCTTGACGGTGATAGACCCGTAGCCGCCCTGAAGCATCATGGCGCGGAATGTGCGGTCGATGGCCTCGAGTGTCTTGGTGACGCGCAAATCCTTGGCGGGGGTGGTGCGCACGGTCTTCCTTTCACGAGATATGCAACCCGGGCCGCATCGGGGTTTCCTAGGCCACCTTCCCGGCGGAGTCGCCCATTGTTGCCGACACGCGCCCTTCGTAGGATAAGTAACGCGAGTTGCAAAACACAGTGTACGGCGTGGTCGCCCGTACCGATCATGCCGGGTGCGACGCGCCGCCCCCCGCGGCGTGGCGAGCCGCCTCGTCACCGCCCACGGCGTCGTCGTACTCGCGGAACACCGCTCAAAGGCAAGAGAACACCAAGAGGAGACATGGCATGAACACGCGCCGGATCGGCGAGCTGACCGTCTCCGAGGTGGGCATGGGTTGCATGGCCTTCAGCCACGGCTACGGCCGCATCCCGCCCGAGCAGTACAGCCTCGAGGCCATCCGCGGCGCCTACGAGCACGGCTGCACCTTCTTCGACACCGCGGAGATCTACAGTCCGGGGCTGTCCGGCGTCGGGCACAACGAGCGCATCGTGGGGCGTGCGCTGGAAGAGGTGCGCGACGACGTTGTGCTGGCCACCAAGCTGTTCGCCTCGGGCGGGCGGGGCTCCGTCTACGGGGAGGTCCGCTCCCACCTGGAGGCGTCGCTGGAGCGGTTGCGCACCGACTATGTGGACCTGTACTACCTGCATCGCCTGGGTTCCACGCCGGTGGAACAGGTCGCGGAGGCCATGGGTCGGCTGGCCCAGGAGGGCCTGATCCGGGGCTGGGGGCTGTCGCAGGTGGACGTCGATGTGATCCGCCGCGCCCACGGGGCGTATCCGCTCACGGCCGTGCAGAACATCTACTCGATGGTGGAGCGCGACGTGGAGGCGGAGGTGCTGCCCTACTGCGAGGAGCACGGCATCGGCCTGGTGGCGTTCAGTCCCGTGGCGAGCGGGCTCCTGTCCGGCAAGGTCACCGAGAGCACCGAGTTCGAGTCCTTCGACGACGTGCGCACCTGGGTGCCGCAGCTGTCCCGGCGCAACCTCCGCGGCAATCGGCCCATCGTGGAGCTGGTGAGCCGATATGCCCGGGCGAAGGGCGCCACCCCGGCGCAGATCAGCCTGGCGTGGATGCTGCACAAGTGGTCCTGCACGGTGCCAATCCCCGGCTCGAAGAACAAGGAACGCATCATCGAGAACCTGGGCGCGAGCCGGGTGGAGCTGACCGACGCGGAGTTCCGGGCCCTCGATGCCGAGCTCGGCACGCTGCGGGTGCACGGACACCGCGGCTTCAGACGATGAACCGGCGGCAGCGGGCAGGGGAAGGTCTGGCCGCGCTCCTCCTGCTGCTGTGCCTGGCGCTCGCCGGATGCAGCGCCACAGGCGGAGGCGGAAGCGGGGCCGAGACCGAAAGCGGTGACGCCGGCGGTGTAGTTGTTGGCGCCTCCCCGCAGGGCCCGGCCGTGTCCGGCTACCCCGCCTTCGACTTCGACACCCGGACCGTCACCCTGAACAGCGGCTACGAGATGCCGATCCTGGGCCTGGGCACCTTCTCCCTGTCGGACGAGGAGGCGGCGGACTCGACCTATTGGGCCCTCAAGGCGGGTTTCCGGCTGATCGACACCGCGCGGATCTACGGCAACGAGACCGGCGTCGGCAGGGGCCTGCAGCGGGCCATCGACGAGGGCGTCGTCGCCCGCGAGGACGTGTTCATCACGACCACAATATGGACCACCGACTACGACGACGCCGACGCGGCGATCAACACCTCCCTGGAGCGGCTCGGCGTCGACTACATCGATTTGATGATCCTGCATCACAGTCAGCCGGCGAACGACGTGGACGCCTACCAGGCGCTGGAACGCGCGGTGGGGGACGGTCGGCTGCGGTCGATCGGCCTGTCGAACTATTACGAGCCGGAGGACTTCGACCGGCTCGTGGAGGCGACCAGCATCCGCCCCGCACTCCTGCAGAATGAGACGCACCCGTACCACCAGAGCGGACAGATGAAGGAGCACATCGCACAGTACGGAACGGTGCTGGAAAGCTGGTTCCCTCTGGGTGGGCGCGGCAATACCCAGACGCTCTTCGACGACGAGACGATCAGCGACATCGCCCGGGCGCATGGCAAGTCCGCCGCGCAGGTCATCATCCGCTGGCACCTGCAGGTCGGCAATGTCTGCATCCCCGGCTCTTCCAACCAGCAGCACATCAACGAGGACTACGACGTGTGGGACTTCGAGCTGACGGAGGCCGAGATGGCGCGGATGGCGGCGCTTGAGCGCGATGCGCGGTTCTCGAACTACTGAGTGGCGCCGCGGAAAGGCCGCACAGCGATTAGGGAAACCGCCGGATGTAGGCCCGCCCGGCGTCGACTGCGCGCCGGCCTGCTGAGAACGCAGCGGTGAAAGAGGCTCTTCGTGTTTGGGGGTGTGGTGGTGGGTGCCGGCGGGTCTGCCACTGTGAGGGTGCGTGCGGGGTCTGGGTCCGGACTGGATTCAGGCCGAGCCAGTATGCGAGATTGCTGTGGGGTCTGGCGCTCCAGGAGGACGACGGGCAGCGGGAGCGGGGCCGACGGCGTCTTGGTGCCCATGGCCGGGGTCGTCTGCTACGCCGGTTCGTGCTCTACTACGCCGGTTAGGTGTTTGCTGAAGGGCTATGGAGTCTTCAACAGAGGGCTAACCGGCGTAGTAGACGCCGAAGAGGCGTTCCCAACACCCCCACGGCTCCGCAGTCCTAGCATTTCGGCTCCACGCTCCCAGCACCTCCGGGCCGCGCCACCGCGGAGGCCCGCACCGCCAACCGCCAAACTCTCAAACACGAAGAGCCGGGAAACCCCGGACGCGGCCACCTCACCGCCAAGGCCGGTGGGGCCGGGAGAGACAACCCGACCCCACCGGCCAGTGCGAACCTTGGGCGACTGTCGCCCCTGTTACCCGCCTGCAAGCAGGTACTTACGGCTGCGGCTCGTAGGCGGCGCCGTCGCGACCACCAGTCCACGCTCGACGAGTCCTCGCAGCACCGGCCGAAGCGCAGTGAGCGTCTTACCGGTGGCCTTTGCCACATCCCGAATGGAAAGAGCTTCGTCCGCACTCAGGACGGCAAGGATCTCCCACTCAGCTCCTGTCTTCTCAACGCTCCTTGTCTGATCGGCGATCACATAGGGGCCGTCATTCATGCCCACCAGGAGACCGTCGGCCACAAGCTGCGCGAGAACACCACGGCAGTCGTCAGAGTCGAGTCCCAGGTTGTCGCGCAGATCGACCACACTCACGGTTCCATTCCGTCTGGCCAGGGCGAGCGCGGCCTCGTGGTTGCGAGAGAAGCCGGATCGCCCGGGCAGCGTTCCCAGCCATTCCTCCGTCTCCGGATCCATGAGGCCGAAGCGATCAAGGCGAACGACTACGTGGTCGATCGTCGATGTGCTGTAGTCAGGAGTGGGCAGGCCGTGAGCACGCATCTCGTTGACCATGCGAACGACCCCCGACCCTTGGTTCTCGCAGACCGTGGAGCGGTTGTCAGGCATGGGTACTACCGTAAGCAGGCGGGCCAAGTCCTCGTTTCGGGACGCAGAGTGACCATCGGTGACGTTCTCCTTGGTGCGATCGCCCCAGAAGCCGCCGGGGTTGATGACCTCTACGCGATCGAGGTACACGTTGACAGCAACCTGTTGCCCGGTGACGAAGCGGGAGTAGTCGCGGTGCATGACCGCGTTGGCAATGGCCTCTCGTAGAACATCCTCCGGAATCTCGGGAACGTCAGTGCCACGGGTCCCTTCAACGATTCGACGCGTGCGCAGGTTGCGCATGACGGTGCGTACGGCATCGTCAATCGCCTGCGGCAGTGGACCATCACAGTTACGGCGATCTACGAATCTGACGGTGGGGTCCTGAGACTTGGCGGTACCAGGATGAACGGTTACATCGATGGTCAGCTGGGGATACTCCTGTTGTGGGTAAATTCCGAGAGCCAGATAGCCGGCCAGGGTGGGAGTGCCGTCGGCCGTAAGAGCGTTGAGCCTCTGTAATGCAGATACGTGATCATCCGGAGCGAGCCCGGCGAGTGCACGCGAGCCGCTTGCCCGCACCCTTTCCACCGTGCGGCTCACCAGGTCCGGATCGAGATCTGCGAAGGTGTGCCCGTCAACAGGCTGGCGATCGGCATGCTCGTTGACGTTCCGCGTCCGCAGGAGGTGTACCTCGTACGTGGTCAGGCGCTTGTCCGCATCACCGACTCGCTTATAGCTTCCCCGTTCCAGGCCCTGCGCAACGACATGACAGGGCGCCGTCCTGTCCGGGGTGGCCGAGAGAGGCTCAATGCGAACCCAAACGACCTGGGCGCCATCGATCTCGGCGCGGTCGACCTGGTACTGCGGAACAGGCCTCACCTTGGGGTTGGCACGCTCTGCGTCGTCCAGGCCGGAGATGAGGGCATTCTCTATCCTCGAGGCATCGAAACCGTCGGCAGCTGTGAAGCCCAGGCTCTCGTCGAGCCCAAGGATGATCAGTCCGCCCTCCGTGTTGGCAAATGCGGATACGGAGTCCCAGATACCCTTGGGGATGTCGCGCACCGCGGCCTTGACCTCGACGCGGGCGTCATCCGCACCCAGCCGCCAGATGCGGGCGACGTGCTCCTGGAGTTCTTCGTCAGTCACGACCTCAGTGTACGTCAGTGATAGTCTCACTTTCTAGAGTGAGGGCGTCACTCTATAAAGTGAGCACCTCAGTGATGTGGGTGAGCGTGCCACTGAGAGCAGTGAGTCGTGCGCCCCGTCAATGCGTCACTCGTCCCGGTCCGCCTCGAGCGCCCGGACGATGAGCCGCACGGCCTCCTCGGGCGGCACGTGCTCCCAGATACGCAGCCCCCGGGCGTGCAGCAGGTGCCGGATCGCGAGTTCCGGCCGCGTGTCCCGATGCGTGTTGGAGCGCATGGATCTGACCACCCCCGGCGAGGATGCCCAGGAGCCCCCGGCCCGCGCCGCTCGGGTGGGTCGCGAATGGAGGGCCTGGCGGTCGCAGAAGCGCAAGACTCGCGGACAGCGAAGTGCCGAGATTTCAAGGAAGGACTGGACAGCGTAAATCCAGTTGGAGGAGAGCCGCTCGGCGGCCGAAACGGTACTCGAGTACGTGAGTTCTGAGGGCCTCAACCTGACGGCGGATCAGGAAGCGGCCCTGAATGAGAAAAACACTGTCTCGCACCGCCGTACACGGACTACGTTTGGCGCAGGCTCCACCACGAGATTCAGGACGCTGCGCGCGTTTTTACGAGCGAGGTGACTATTATCATGCGGTCGACGAGGCCGTGAAGAGATACGTTGGGGCGACAGCGACGAAATCCGAGATTCCGCGAGATGACCCTTATCGCATGCTGTCCAAGTCCTTCGGGAAGGACGGGTCGATCTCGGTATTCTGGCTCTTCCGGTTTGAGGGTGTGGCGCTTCCGGCGTGGTGGCTTTGGTCCGGGTTGCGGTGTTCGCGGTGGTCGTGGTTGGGGTGGTGAGGTCGGTGTGGGCCTGGCGGGGACGTTCTCGGGGACGTTCTCGGGGGCGGATGAGGTCGATGTCGGGCTGGCGGGGTCGTGCTCGGTGGGTGCTGGTTTGCCGAGAACGTCCTCTTCATCCCCAAACCCTCCACGTTCGGGAGGGTTTCGGGCTTACGAGGACGTACTCGACCGGCGCAGGTCGTTGCCGGGCGCACAAGGACGTTTTCGGGCCGGCGGGGTCGTGTTCGGGCTGGCGAGGACGTCGTCGGCCCGGTGGGGGCGTCTTCGCCGCGGCCGGGCGGAGTGCTCGAGGACGCGGGTTGAACCTCCACGGCGCCGGCTCACCACGCCAGAACGCCAGGCCTGGCTGCCGACGGCTCCGGCGCCCGGGAGCGGGTTCGTCTGGAACGCCACTTCACCGTCTGCAACGCCACTTCGGGGTTAACAACGCTAGTTAACCGTCTGCTGAAGGCCTCTGGGGTATACAGCAGAGCGTTAAGTAGCGTTGTTAACGCCCAGCCAGCGCACCAGACACCCCACGCCACCCCATGCCATGTCCCAGGACATCGGCAGCACTCCTGCCGCCGCCCCAGACAACCACCACACCCCCAAACCGGAAGAGCCGGTATTCTCCCGACACATGAGGAACGGAGGATTCACCGAGCAGACCGCAGACAACGTCGACCGTGGCCAGCAGAATCTTTCACTCGGCGTTCTCAGCGCCTTCCGTAACACCATCGACCACGAGAGCAGGTGGAGTTGCTCAAGACGGGCTCCCTGACTTACAAGGATTGCCTCGACGCCTTGAGCATCCTGTCGTACCTGATGAGGCGTCTGGACGGCGCGGAACGCCGCCCTGCGACAAAGGACTGATCCATTACACGCATCCTGCCGCCTCGGGCGGCGCACTGCGTTTGCTACACTGTTGATGTAGCAAACGCAGCAGGAGGTTGCATGAGAACCGCGGATGCGCTCCGCACACTGTCCTCTGCCGCCGGTTCGCAACGTGGCTTGATCACCACGGCCCAGGCAGCGCGGGTCGGCATCGACCGAACAACACTCACCCGCCTGGCCACCTCGGAAGCGCTGACGCGTGTTCGCCACGGCGTGTACGCGCTGCCCGGCTCGGATCACGATCCCCATCAGGATCTTCGCGCCGCCTGGCTCGGCACTGATCCCAAGCGCTTCGCGGACGAACGCGCCCACGACCCGAGCAGTCCCGCCGTGTCCCACGCGTCCGCGGCGGCCCTGCACGGCATCGGCGAAGTCATACCGGCACGGCATACTTTCACGGCTCCCACGCGAAAGCAGACTCGTCAGTCCGACATCTGCTACCGACGAGCTCGGCTCGACGATAGCGCCATCACGGTCATCGACGGAATCTCTATCACCACCATCCCGCGCACCATCGCCGATCTGGCCGCCGAACACACCGACATGGAGTATCTCGCCGCAGTCGTCAGAGACGCCACAGGTGCCCCACAAGCCGACCTCGGAGACATTGCCGTAGCACTGAATCCCCATGCACCTGCCTACGGACACACCACCGGTGCCGATTTAGTCCAAGCACTCCTAGAGATTGCAGGCCCACCAGCGGCAGCACTTCAGATACTCCAATACGCGCCTTCAGCACTGGTCTCACGTGTAGTACCGGAGAGAACATAGCTCGCCTTCTGACCGCGCTCGTCGACGGGACGAGGACGCATAGGAGATTCCGCTGCCCTCACCGCCCAAACGTCCGGGCCACCAGCGGGTTGCACTCCAGATAGCCGTCGAGCACGCGGCGCGCAACGTTTACGGAGTCGATGAGCGGATGACCGGCCAGCGCCCGCCACGCCAGGGTCTCGTCCCCGCTGAGCGCGGCGTCGATGACCAGCTCCTCGCAGCCCTTGACCGTGGCCACCAGCCCGAGCTCGGCGCCCGCGAGCGCCCCCACCCGCTGCGGGTGCACGCCGTAGCCGTCGACGACGCACGGCACCTCCACCACGGCGTCCTCGCGCAGCTGGGGCACCAGCAGGCCGCCGCCGGCGGAGCACGCGTCGGCGTTGCCGACGTCGAGGATCATGCGGGCGGGCACGCCGGTGTGCACGGCGGTCATCAGGTCGAGGGCCACCTGCTGGTAGCCGCCGCCGGCGATGTCCTCCGCGCGGCGCCCGGCCCGGTCGGCGGCGTCGCGGGACTCGGCCATGTACGTGGCCTCACGCTCGGCGTGCGCGCGCCGCCACAGCTCCCCCGCTCGCTGCGGATCGGCGGCGACGGCGTCGTAGAACTCCCCCTGCCTCCGCTCCAGGAACTGGCCGCGGGTCTCCGCCTCGGCGCGGATGCGCTCCAGCGACTCCCGGCCCAGGTAGTAGTAGAAGAGGTACTCATTGGGCAGCATCCCGAGCGCGCGCACCCAGTCGAAGCCGATGACGCGCGCCTCCTCCAGGTGGTCGAGCCCGGCGTCGTCGGCCAGCAGGCCGGGCAGTCGGTCCTGGCCGTCGACGACGAGGCTGCGCAGCCAACCCAGGTGGTTCAGGCCCACATAGTCGAAGTCGAGCCCCGCCCCCGGCCCGACCCGGGACGCGCGCGCGGCATCCTCGCCGACCGCCGTCGTTGCCCGCCACACCAGCCCGATGGGGGTGTCGCAGATGCCGACGACGCGCCCGCCGAGCACCGTGCGCATGGCCTGGGTGATGATGCCGGCGGGGTTGGTGAAGTTGATGACCCAGGCCTCGGGGGCCAGGTCGCGGACCGTGCGCGCCAGCTCCATGGCCGCCGGGATGGTGCGGAAGGCGTAGGCGTAGCCGCCGACCCCCACGGTCTCCTGCCCGAGCACGCCCTGCTCCAGGGCGACGAGCTCGTCCAGCACGCGCCCGTGGGTGCCGCCCTCTCGCATGGCGGAGAAGATGAAGTCGGCCCCCCGCACCGCCTCCTCCAGGTCTGTGGTGGATGTCAGCGCGGGTGCGTGCGGGAAGTCGAGGTCGGCCAGTACGGCGCGCATGGCGTGCAGGCGCCGCGGGGAGACGTCGTACAGGCACACCTCATCCACCACCAGCCCCGGGTGGGGGCCGGAGCCCGCCCGAGCGGCGGCGAGCACCTCGATCACCTGCGGCACGCGGAACCCGCCGCCACCGACGATGAGCAGTTTCATGCGAACAGCACCTCCGTAGCTGTGCCCGCCAGGTCCGGCAGCGGGGCCGTGCCGGGAGCGGCGGTGGTTATGACGACTTCGAGTTCCTTGATGGGGCACACCGGCAGTAGCCCCGAGCCGGGGAACTTGTCGGCCGTGGCCAGCAGGCAGGTGCGCTCGGCCGCGGCCCGAAGCGCGCGCTTGACCGGCACCTCGATGCCGGTGGAGTCCATGACCGTGCCGTCCGCCCGCACCCCGGAGGTGCCCATGAAGGCGATGTCGGCGCTGATCTGGGCCAGGGCGTTCTCGGTCAGCCCGCCCACCAGAGACAGGTAGGAGGGGCGCAGCACCCCGCCCAGCACGATGAGTTCCACGTGCCGGTCCTCCCGCAGCACGTCGACGACGGCGAGTGAGGCGGTCACGACGGTGACGTCCCGTCCCCGCAGGTGCCGGGCGACGGCGGCGCCCGTGGTGCCGATGTCGATGAGGACGACGTCCCGATCGCGCACGAGCCCGGCCGCCGCCGCACCGACGCGGTCCTTCTCCCCGGCCGCCCGGGCGGCGACGTGGGCGAAGGGCTGGGCGTCCGCCTCGATCGTGCCTCCGCCGCGCACTCGCTGGAGCCTGCCCTCGCGGCCCAGGGCGTTCAGGTCGCGGCGAATGGTGGAGGCGGAGACGTCGAGCGCGCGGGCGAGATCGGTGACCGAGACGCCGCCGCTCTCCTTCACCATCTCCACGATCGCCGAGCGGCGTTGCTGAGCCAACATGGGAGCAGTCTATCGCATTGGCATCAATTGTGCGCAAGATTGCGCAGCTTCACGCAACTTCACGTATAGTGGTGCACGTCGCAGCAATCTGTGCGTCTGACGAGGAGGTCACATGCCGCATCGCGCAACACCCGCCACCCCCGCTCGACCGGTCCTCGTCGTCGGCCCGACCTTCCTCGATGTCGTCATGAGCGGCCTGAGCCACGCCACCGCCCCCGGCGAGGAGCAGTGGGTCGAGGACTGCGCCCTCATGCCGGGCGGCGCCGCCAATCAGGCGGTCGCCCTGGCCCGCCTCGGTCTGCCGACGGGGCTGTGCACGTACCTGGGCGCGGACCCGGCGGGCCGCCTGGTGCGCGACATGCTGGAGTCCGAGGGGATCGGCCTGTCCGGCGCGCGAACCGCCCCGCGGCAGAGCGTAACCGTCTCCCTGGCCCTGGACGGCGACCGCGCCATGACCACCTGCGGGAGCGACGCCGCCCCGGGCCTGCCGGCGGGGGCTCCCGCGCCCGCCGCGCTCGTGGCGGGCCTGGGGGCCGTCCGCGCGGGCGGGGAGACGATCGCGCCCGCTGGCGCGCCGAGGCGACCCCGACCGCCGTCTTCGCCGACGCCGCCTGGGACCCGACCGGGCGCTGGAGCGCGGACGACCTCGCCCCGCTGGAGGTTGCGGATGTGTTCACCCCGAACGAGACCGAGGCGCTCCACTACACCCGGGCCGACAGCGCCGCCGAGGCGGCCCGGCTGCTGGCCGAGCGGGTGCCCGTCGTGGTGGTCACCCGCGGGCGCGACGGCGTGATCGCCTGCGCCGGCGGGGATCCCTTCGCGCTGCCGGCCCTGGAGGTGCCCGTGGTGGACACCACCGGCGCCGGGGACGCCTTCACCGCCGGGCTCGTGTGGGCCCGCCTGCACGGCCTGGGGCTGCGCGCGGCCGTCAGCCTGGCCTCCGCCACGGCCGCCGCCACCCTGGGGCGTCCGGGCGGTTCGCTCAACGCGCCCGCACTTGTCCAGGTGGCGGCGCTGGTCCGCGCCACGCCCCTGCCCGACGGGTTCGACGCCGAGTTCCTGGACCTGATCGGCGACGGAGCCATCCCCGACGCACCCACAAAGACCTGACAACGCCCGCCACAGCCGTAGCAACCGACACGACTCCAACCATCAAGCAAAGGAGAAGGCCAATGCGCCCCCGCACCACCCCATCAACGTCGATGGGTCGGACCTCAATCACCCGTCGTCGTCTCCTGATCGGATCCGGCGCACTCACCACCCTCGGGATCCTGACCGCCTGCGCCCCCGGAGGCGGCGGTTCCTCGACCGCCTCCGCCGACGCCGTCGAGGTGTCCACCGACATCTCGGGCCTGCCCGAGCAGACGCTCACCGTCTGGGACCAGGAGACCCGCGGCGGACAGAACGAGCAGATGGAGCGTCTCAACGCCGCGTTCATGGAGAAGTACCCGAACATCACCATCAACCGGGTCTCGCAGTCATTCGACGACCTGCAGACCACTCTGCGCCTGGCGCTAACGGGCGATGACGCTCCGGACGTGGTTCAAGCCAACAACGGCCGCAACACCATGGGGCAATTCGTCCCGGCGGGCCAGCTCATCAGCCTCGACCCCTGGATCAGCGCCTACGGCTGGGACCAGAGCTACAGTCCAGCAATCCTCTCCTACTCCTCCTACTCGGAGGACGGGAGCGTCTTCGGGGAGGGATCACTGTGGGGCCTGCCCCAGGTGGGTGAGGCCGTCGGCATCTACTACTCCCCCTCACGACTGCGGGCACTCGGGCTCGAACCGCCCACCACCTGGGAGGCCTTCGGCAAGCAGCTCCAGACGATCAAGGACGCCGGCCAGACCCCCCTCATGCTCGGCAACGTCGAGAAGTGGCCCGCCCTGCACGTCTTCGGTCCCGTCCAGGGGGCACACGTCCCCGCCGAGCAGATCCGCGACCTCGGCTTCGGGAATGCCGGGGCCTCATGGGTGACCGACGAGAACCTGGCCGCCGCCACCGAGCTGCAGGACTGGGCGAAGAAGGGCTACTTCAACGAGGGATTCAACGGCCTGGACTACGACACCGTCTGGCAGGACTTCGCCAAGGGCACCGGCATCTACCTGATGGCCGGCTCGTGGCTGGCCCCGGACCTGGCCGACGTCCTCGGCGACGACGTGGTCTTCATGCTGCCCCCGGCGTCGTCCGAGACCGGGAGGGTCGCCAGCACCGGTGGCACCGGGCTGCCCTTCGCCATCACTTCGGCGGCGAAGGAGCCGAATGCCGCCGCCGCGTACATAGACTTCATCACCAACGCCGACGCGATGCAGGTGCTGGCGGACACCGGCAACGTGCCCGTCAATGACACGGCCTCGTTCGCCACGGACACCACCAGTGTGACGAACGACGTCATGACCGCCTTCGACACGCTCACCACCACCGGTGACGTACTCCCGTACCTCGATTACGCAACTCCCACCTTCGACCAGGTCCTCGGGGACGCGCTCCAAGAGCTCCTCGACGGCAAGTCCACCCCTCAGGAATTCCTCGACGTACTGGAGGCCGCCTACACCGAGTTCACCGGGGACTGAGCCAACCCCCTGTTTCCGGCCACGGCGGTTCCGGACCGGACTCCGAGTCCGGTCCGGAACCGCCGGCGAACGGGAACCATGTCGGCATTCACCCATCTCTCACCAAGGCTGATCATGACCGCACCCATCATGCCCGGCACCGCCGCGACGCCGCAGTCACCCCACGCGGGCGACCCACGACCTCGGCGCCTTCTCAACAAGCGACAGGGACGCGCGGTGATCTCGGTGGTTCTGCTCGCCCTGCCACTACTCGTCTACGGCCTGTTCATGCTGTATCCCCTGGGACGAGTGCTCATGCTGTCCTTCTACCGGTGGGACGGCCTCGGCGTCGGGGAATGGGTCGGTGTGAACAACTATGTCAAGACCTTCTCCGACGACCGCCTGTTGGGGGCGTTCCTCCACGCGCTCATCCTGATCATCTTCTACGCCGTCATCCCGCTGGCCGTGGGCCTCGTACTGGCCACCCTGCTGACGCGCGCCCAGATGCGCGGACTGGGCTTCTTCCGCACGGTAGTCTTCCTGCCGCAGGTGATCGCGATGGTGGTCCTGGCCATCGCCTGGCGGCGCATCTACGCACCCGACGGCCTGCTCAACTCCCTTCTCCGGGGCATCGGGCTCGGCGCGCTGACCCGCACCTGGCTGGGCGATTTCTCGACGGCGCTCATCGCCGTCGGGCTCATCGGCACCTGGGTCAGCACCGGGCTAGTCACCGTGCTGCTCATGAGCGGAATCTCAAACATTCCCAAGGACTACTACGAGGCGGCCACCCTCGACGGCGCCGGCTGGTGGCGACGCTTCTGGCACATCACCATCCCAGGAGTCAGGGCAGAGATCCTCGTCTCGCTCACGCTCACCGTCATCGCCGCACTCAAGACCTTCGACCTCGTCTACGTCACCACCTCCGGCGGCCCCGGGACCTCCACCACCGTCCCCTCCTACGAGGTCTACAACCAGGCCTTCCGACTCGGTAGCGTGGGCACGGCCTCGTCGCTGGCGGTCATCCTGACCCTGGTCATCTTCGCCATCAACCTCACCATCAACCTCCTCGGGGAGCGCGACTGATGCGGGCCTCCACGACCGAGAAGGTCCTCAACTACGTCGTCCTCGTCGCCTTCGCCGCGCAGGCGCTGGTCCCGATCCTCTATGTGCTCGTGCTCGCACTTCAACCCGAGCGGATCGGGGACAACTCCTTCTGGCACCTGGAGAACTTCGCCACCGCCTGGGAGCAGGGCCACTTCTCCCAATACATGACCAATTCGGTCATCATCGCCGTGCTGGTGGTCTCCCTCGCGCTCGTGCTATCGCTCATGAGCGGCTACGTGCTCGGCATTCTTCGGCCGCGCGGCGGCGACATTCTCTTCTACGTCTTCCTGCTCGGCATCATGGTGCCCTCCGAGGCAATCGTCCTGCCGCTGTTCTTCGACCTGCGCGACGCCGGTCTGACGGATACGATCTGGGCGGTGGCGCTGCCACAGACAGCGCAGTCCCTGGCCTTCGGCACTTTCTGGATGCGCGCCTTCTTCCGCGGCGTCAACCCCGCCATTCTCGAGGCCGCACGCATTGACGGCGCCGGGGACCTGCGCATCCTGACCTCCATTCTGCTCCCGCTCGGCCGACCGGCGATCGTCACGCAGGTCGTGCTGACCTTCATGTGGACCTGGAACGACTTCCTGATCCCGCTGGTCATGTCCCCCTCCGGCAAGATGCGCACTGCACCGCTCGGCCTGGCCTTCTTCCAGGGGCAGTACACGCAGGGCTCCACCCTGCTAGCCGCCGGCGCGGTACTCGTCGCGCTGCCGATGGTCGTGCTCTACCTACTGCTGCAGAAGCAGTTCATCTCGGGCATGACGGAGGGCGCCGTCAAGGGATAAGCCCCGTTGCCCCTTCCTCGCCCCGGGTATAGCGTCGTTGCCGTCTCGGCGATGAAGTCTGCAGCCCGAGGAGACCGCCGTGAGCAGCGACGCCCACACCACCGACCAAGCCCCCACGCCGCCGCCGCGATACCCGCGCCACCCCGCCGCGCCCGAGCCGACCCGCCCCTACAGCGCCCCCATGCCCGACCAGAGCCCGGCCCCGCCGCCGGACGGGCCGGTGCGCTTCGGCGTCGTCGGCGCCGGCTGGCGGGCCCGCTTCTTCCTGCGCCTGGCCGCCATGGCCCCCGAGCGCCTGGAGTGCGTGGGCGCCCTGGCCCGCCGCGCCGAGTCGCGCCAGGCGCTCGCCGAGGAGTTCGGCGTCGTCACCACCGACTCCCTCGACGGCCTGCGAGCCCGCTCCCCCGAGCTGGTCGTGCCGTCGGTGGGCTGGGCCGCCATGCCGGACCTGGTTCGCGAACTGGTGGACCGTGGCATCCCGGTGCTGTCGGAGACCCCGCCCGCGCCAGACCCCGACTCGCTGCGCGCCCTGTGGCGCGACGTCGGCGCCTCCGGCCTGGTCCAGGTCGCCGAGCAGTACACCCGCATGCCCGGCCACGCCGCCCGCCTCGCGGCCATCCGCGCCGGCACCATCGGCACCCCCACCTGGGCGCAGGTCTCCTCCACGCACGGCTACCACGCCGTCTCGCTACTGCGGCACTTCCTGGCCGACGACGGCGCCCCGCTGGCCGGCCCCGTCACCGTCACCGCCCGCAGCTTCCCCGCCCCACTCCTCCAGCCCCTCGACCGCGCCGGCTGGAGCGCAGTGCCCGCGGTCGAGCCGGGCGAGACGGTGCTGGCCGCCCTCGCCTTCGACGGCGGCCGCACCGGCGTCTACGAGTTCACCTCCAACCAGTGGCACAACCCGCTGCTGTCCCGGCGAGTGCTCGTGCGCGGCACCCTGGGGGAGATCGTCGACGACGCCGTCACCCGCTGGGTGCCGGACGCGGGCCCCGTGACCAGCCGGATCGAGTACCGGCGCACTGGGTGCGACTTGAACCTCGAGGGCAACGACCTGGTCCACGCCGGCCTGGATGGGCGGGTCCTCTACCGCAACCGGTGGGTGGGAACGCGCATGAGCGAGGACGACCTCGCCGCCGCCACCATCCTTGCCGACACCGGCCGGTGGGCGCGCGGCGAGGGCCCGGCCCCCTACCCGCTGGCGCAGGCCTGCCAGGACCACCTGCTGTCATGCGCCATCGACGAGGCCGCCGCCTCCGGTCGGGACGTGACCACCGACATCGAGGACTGGGCCTGAGGTCGGCGCCCACTGACCAGGACTGCCCGCTACTGACAACTACTGTTAATTTCTTAACAGTAGTTGTCAGTAGCTTGTCAGTAGCAGGTGCCTGCGGGATCTACACCTTCGGCGGTACCCACCTGCTGGTCACGCCCCGGGGATGACCCACGTAGATCGCGGGTCGCGCGGCGACCTGCCAGTGCGCATCACCAATCCCTCGGCCTCCAGAGCCTTGAGACGCTTCAGCGCCGTTTGGCGGGTGACACCCATCGCGGCAGCAATGTCCGCAGTACCGAGCGGACCGGTGCCGCGCAGCAACGCCATGGCATCGAGCGCAGGCTGGCCAAGTCGGTCGGCAACCGTCGTCGAAATTCGCGAGGCGGCATCCAGACTCACTATTACGCTCGTCGACGTCTGCCGGTACACCGGGTCGCCGAGACCTGCCTGGCGCATCTGCCCCACCATGCGACGAATCCCCTCACCCAGTTCCTGAGCGAATCCCAGGTCCGAGCAGACGCGCGCGATACGCGGGTTACGCGCATATCTGGCGATCTCAAGCGGTCGGGACGGATCGACCAGACCGGGGAAACGGCCCGGCGAGGAGACCTCAATACGATGCGGGAAGATCGAGACCCGGATGTGGTCCCCAGCCATCGAGTACGAGCGGTGGATGACTGCGTTGACGATCGCCTCCATCCACGCCTCGCGAGGAATGACATCCACCGGACCGAATTTGCCATCTACGCCGAGTGCACGACGGCGCGGAGCCCACTCCTCGACCAAGGAGAATGCGGCCTCAATCATCTCCGGGATCGTTCCCTCCAGGCGGCGATCACCGTCGGCAACCATTGTCTGGCGTGATCCCACACCGGTCTCATCGGCCTGGTATCGCAGCACGCGCACGAGTGCCTGCGGGAGGAATCGCTGCGGGTGCACCCCCACCAGGAGCAGTCCGGCAACCGTCAATCGATCATCGGGGGTTACCAGAGAGCGTGCGCGCAGTACGTGCAGGTCATCCCCTACCGCGCCAATAGCCTCCCGCAGCGCATCTACACGAGCCGAGTCCACACCCTCGCGGCCGACTGGAGCGGGCTGCGCCTCATAGGCATCGGCCTCACGGTCGTAGACGAGTTCCTGCCAGGCAGTCCGACTCAGCGTGATGGTCGAGTCACCCGCCCGTATGAAGGCCTCCTCGTCGGTGCGCTGATGGGCGTGACGACTCGGCTCCACCAGAAACACCAGGACATGGTCCTGCGTGCGGTCGGAGCGTTCGACCGGCATCTCCTCCACTCTGAGTACGAGCGGCGGATCGATGAGATCAACCGGGACCCGGCGCAGTCGGTTGACCTTGCGGGTCTCGCCGTCAATGCCTTCAATTCGTCCCTCGCTGACCCCCACAGCCACCATGCCGCCCTCAGCATTGGCCATCCCGATCAGTGCGGCGGCGAGCCGCTTGGCGTCGACGCGAACCGACTTGCGCTCGAACCACTGGTTCTCCGGCGCGCCAACGAGCATCACCCCGCGCTGTCGCGGATCTGCCGCTACCAGTGACTCGAAGTCGATCCTGCTTGGAGGTTCTCTACCGATCACATCCATGCGTCTACTGTAAAGAAATTAGCAGTAGTTGTCAGTAGCTTGTCAGTAGCAGGCGCCGCGGCGGCGTCGGCGACACCTCTCATGGGCGCACCGCGACGGCCTCGATCTCCACGCCCGCGCCGAGCGGCAGCGCCGCCACCTGGAAGGCCGCCCGGGCGGGCAGCACCGCGCCGGTGAAGAAGCGCGCATAGATCTCATTGACGGCGGCGAAGTCGGCGATGTCGGCCAACAGCACCGTGGTCTTGACGACGTGCTCGTACCCCAGGCCGGCGGCCTTAAGGATCGCACCGATATTGGCCAGCACCCGCTCGGCCTGGGCCGCGATATCGCCGTCGACCAGCTTTCCGGTGGCCGGGTCGAGCGGCACCTGCCCGGAGATGTAGACGGTGGCGCCGCTGCCCACGCCGGTGGACACGGCCTGGGAGTACGGGCCGACGGCGGCCGGGGCGCTGGTGGTGGCGATGGCGGTCTGTGCAGCGGTCGACATGGCGGCATCCTAAGCACGCGGCCGCCGCCGCGCGTCACCCGGCGTCATCTGGGGACGCTGCGTCGCATCGCCAAAACCAATACGTCCGATCTCCGGGATTCCCAGGACACGCTCCGTGGTCCGTGACACACTGCACCCATGCACGAACGCGCAGGACTTCCCGCCCAACCAGAGGACCTCATTGACGTCGATGAGGTCGTCAACGCCTACTACGAACTCGTCCCTGACCCCGCGATCCCGGCGCAGAAGGTCGTCTTCGGCACCTCCGGACACCGCGGCTCGTCTCTGGACACCGCCTTCAACGAGGCCCACATCGTTGCCACCACGGCGGCGATTGTCGAGTACCGCCGCTCCCAGGGCACCGACGGCGTGCTCTACATCGGCCGTGACACCCACGCCCTATCAGAGCCCGCCTGGCGCACCGCCATTGAGGTGCTGGCGGGCGCGGGCGTCACCACCGCCGTCGACGCCCGCGGCTCCTACACGCCCACGCCCGCCGTCTCCCACTCGATCCTGCTGGCCAACGGCGCCGGCACCGAGTCCGGCGTGCGCACCACCGGACCCGGCCTGGCCGACGGCATCGTGGTAACCCCCTCGCACAACCCGCCCCGCGACGGCGGCTTCAAGTACAACCCCCCGCACGGCGGCCCCGCCGACTCCGACGCCACCAGCTGGATCGCCGCCCGCGCCAACGAGCTGCTGGCCGACGGCTGGCGGGACGTGCCGCGCGTGCCGATCGCCGAGGCCCTGGACGGCAACTACGTCATCAAGCACGACTACCTCGAGACCTATGTGTCAGACCTCGAGAACGTCATCGACATGGACGCCATCCGGGACGCCGGCGTGCGCATCGGCGCCGACCCGCTCGGCGGCGCCTCCGTGGACTACTGGGGCGCCATCGGGGAGCGCTACGGCCTGGACCTGACCGTGGTCAACCCGAAGGTCGACCCGGCCTGGTCCTTCATGACCCTGGACTGGGACGGCAAGATCCGCATGGACTGCTCCTCCCCCAACGCCATGGCGTCGCTGAGGAATGCCATGACCCCCGACGCCGAGGGCAACACCCCCTACGACGTCGCCACCGGTAACGACGCCGACTCCGACCGCCACGGCATCGTCACCCCCGACGGGCTGATGAACCCCAACCACTACCTGGCGGTCGCAATCGAGTACCTGTTCACCCACCGGCCCGGCTGGCCCGCGGACGCCGCGGTCGGTAAGACGCTGGTGTCCTCCAGCCTGATCGACCGGGTGGTGGCCGCCATGGGCCGCAAGCTGGTGGAGGTGCCGGTCGGCTTCAAGCACTTCGTGCCCGGCCTGCTGGACGGTTCCGTCGGCTTCGGCGGCGAGGAGAGCGCCGGCGCCTCCTTCCTGCGCAAGGACGGCACCGTGTGGAGCACGGACAAGGACGGCATCATCCTGGCCCTGCTGGCCAGCGAGATCATCGCCGTCACCGGCAAGACCCCCTCCCAGCTGCACGAGGAGCAGGTGGAGCGCTTCGGCGCCTCCGCCTATGCCCGCATCGACGCCGCTGCCACCAAGGAGGAGAAGGCCAAGCTGGCCGCCCTCTCGCCAGAGGACGTCACCGCCACCGAGCTGGCCGGGGAGCCGATCACCGACCGCCTGGTGCGCGCCCCCGGCAACGACGCCCCCATCGGCGGGCTCAAGGTCACCACCGAGAACGCCTGGTTCGCCGCGCGCCCCTCGGGCACGGAGGACGTGTACAAGATCTACGCCGAGTCCTTCAAGGGTGCCGAGCACCTGGCCCAGGTCCAGGAGGAGGCCAAGCAGGTCGTCTCCGCCGCACTCGGCGCCTGAGACCAGGCCGCCGCACGGTAGGCACAGCACCGCGCCACAACACAGCCGGGGTCCGGCGACGGGGGTCAGCCCCCGTCGCCGGACCCCGCATGTGCAGCAAGCAAGCTGGAGTGCAGTCCGCCCTCACTTTTGCAGTAGCCAGCCTCGCAGGTCACTCAGCCCCGCCCGCAGGCGACCTGCCAAAGGCTCTCACCGACTCCACCACGCTCACCATCCTGACCCCCGCCCGCAGGCGACCTGCCAGCCCAGCGAGACAACAATGTCCGGCAGTAGCGCCAAGGACGGCTGATGCCGCAAGCGGGCTGACGCCTTTCAACTCGGCCGCACCCACCCGGGCCGCACCAACAGCGGGCACACCACACCCCAATCCGCGCCAAGCAGCCGGCGCAGGGCGCGATCAGCTCTTACCTTCGGCTCTGACAGAGGCACGGCCGGCACCTCCACATCGCTCATGCACGCGCATTCTTCCACCGGATCACCCAAGGCATCCGGGCGACATGAGTCCCATACGGCTTCATTCCCCACAGACCCGGCCTGCGCTCAGCTCTCACGCCAACAGCCCAGGCGGCGGGCCACCGGCTCAACCAGCCCCACCGTCTGACGCGAGAGCACCTGGGCGCTGGTAAGCCTGAGCGGCACATAACCGCGCCGCAGCAGCGACTGGTCACGCCTATGGTCATTCTCCCAAGAGTCCCGGTCGCCGTGGTAGGCGTATCCGTCCGTCTCGATGACCAGGCGCCCCATCAGCAGGTCCACCTCGAAGCCGAGATCGGCAGCGACTTCCGGCTCCTGCCCGGCCTCCTGCAGGTCGTACCGAGCAATCGTCTCCAGGAGGGAACCAGCCCGAGGATCAGCCCGCCGCAGCAGCGACCGCAGGCGACCATTGCGCGGACCTGCCAACCTCGCTAACAGCATGGTCTCGTGAACCAGGCCAACCCTCAGCGCAGCGTCCAGCGCTATCAACGCATCGAGCTCGTCTGCACACCGCATAACCGTCAGCACAACGGATTCGGGATCGGCGATCGGCGGCTCCAGAGGGCCACGCGGCGCCAGCCCCTCGACCCGGTGGATGACGACCCGCCCCACTCCGGACGGGATATGACTGCGCCCGCGCCGAACCGCGACGTGAACCGCAGCCGGCTCCTCGCGGAGGGGAATCCCGTAGCGGGCAAGAGCGTGCCCGCAAGTCAGCAGCCCGCCGACGCGCCTGGCCACAACCTTCGCCCGGTCGGCCTGCGGGAGGGCGACGACCCCCTGGGGATAGGAACTGACCTTGCCTCCCTCCACTAATGCTGAGAGGGCACGCCAGTCGGAGCGGTCACGGCACAGACTCGCACGCCTCGCCGCGCCGCCGCAGCGGCCGAGGTCAACCAGGAGACGACCTTCTCTGTCAACACGATCCACAACCAAATACTGTCAAACAGCACAAACAATACTCAATAAGCAGTCACAGCCTGTGGAAAACCCGTTGACCCTCGGTCCACTCCGGACCGGCAGCCCACCGTGGCAGACACATCCACCGGCTAAAACCGTCATCGGTGTCACTGGATGCACCACATTCTGGCCGCCCTAGCCGCGAGTCGGAAGACCAGGCGCATCATCATGCGGATCGGTGCAGCGACGAAGCCGGGGGACATCCGAAAGTGGTGCATTCCATGACAGATCCGCCCCAATTAGGCTGACCTGCGTGACACAGCAGCGCCCCTCGGACCCATCCGACCGCCACATCGAGTACGTCTCCGGGCTGTCAGACGCGAACACTGACCCCGCCGCAGCCGGCTCGACCTCGGCGGGTTCCACCGCCCGCGGCCCGCGCCGCTCCATCCCGCACCAGCAGTCACGCCCCGGACCCGAGGATGATCTCCTCCTGGCGACCGGGGAGCCCGTGCGCCCGTCCTCTGCGGGGGCCGGCGCCAGGTCGGCCTCTCCGCGGCCTGGTTCGTCCCCGGCACGTCCGGGCGGTCAGCGTGGGCGCCGGGCCTGGCTGCCCAACCAGCACGGCGCGCACTACATGCTGGCACTGCCGCCGATCATGGGCTGGATCGTGGGCGGGTTCAGCTGGGTGAACCTGCTGTTCATCCCCGCATGGATCTGTGCATACCTGACCTACTGGGCCTGGTCGCAGTGGGCGCGCGCACGCTCCCCACGCCGCCGGGCGCTGGCACTGCCGCCGCTGGCGGTCTACACCACGTGGACAGCACTGCTCGGCGTGTTGACGCTGGCAGTCGCCCCTTACCTGCTGCAGTGGGCGGTGCCGCTGGCCCCGCTGTTCGCAATCGCCCTGTGGGAGTCCTGGCGCGGCCAGGAACGCTCACTTGTGTCGGGACTGGCGACTACAACCGCCACGTCGCTCATAGCGGCAGTCACCTACTCACTAGGCGTCGGCGGTCGCGGCGGCTTCCTGGGCCTGGGGGCCGAGGCCACGAGCCTGCCCGGCGCCTCGCCCAATGGAGAACTCACCGGCTGGGCGTGGATGTGGCTGGTGACGGCGCTGACCGCCGCCTACTTCTGCGGCACGGTTCCCTACATCAAGTCGATGATCCGCGAGCGCTTCAACCGACCGCTGCTGGCGGGCACGGTCGCCTGGCACGTGCTGGTCGCCGCGGTCACCGTGTACCTCGCCCGCGGCGGCTGGCTGCCCGTCGTGCACGCCGCCCTGTGGGTGGTGCTGGCGGTGCGCTCCCTGGCCATCCCACTGTGGCAGTGGCATCTGGTGCGCGTCCGCAGGGCCCCGCTGCGCCCCCGGGTCATGGGCATCACCGAGATCGTTTTCTGCCTGTTGTTCGTGCTGACCATCGCCGCCGCCTGAGAAGCGTCCGGGGCGCGTGCGCGCCGGAGAGCCGCTGAGCCGTCGGCGGGCAGACGACGGCGCACCGACTGATCGCTTCGCCTTGCGCCGACCGTCGGCGTCCGTTGCCGGGGACGTGGGGCTCAGCGCGCGAGCCAGGCGGACGCGGCCGTGAGCACGCGGTCGTTCTCGGCCGGTGTGCCGATGGATACGCGCACGCCCTCGCCGGAGAAGGGTCGCGCCAGGATTCCGGCCGCCCGCAGGTGCTCGGCCAGCGCGCTCGTCTCCTCCCCGACTGCCAGCCAGAAGAAGTTCCCTTGCGCATCGGGCACCTGCCAGCCCTGCTCCCGCAGCGCGGCCAGCACCCGGTCCCGCTCGGCGGCGACGACGGCGGCGCGTCGGGCGGTCTCGGCCAGCGCCTCGGGCGAGAGGGCGGCGACGGCTGCTGCCTGTGCCGGCAGGTTGACGCCGAAGGGTGTCGCCACGGAGCGGATGGCGGAGATGATGCCGGGCTCGCCCACCAGGTAGCCCACGCGCATGCCGGCCAGGGCGTGGGCCTTGGAGAAGGTGCGGCTGACCAGCAGGTTCGGGTACTTCTCCAGCAGCCTGAGCGCGTCCCCGACCGCGGGGTCGGCGACGAAGTCGAGGTAGGCCTCGTCCACGATCACCAGCACCCGCTCCGGGACGCCCTCCACCAGCGCGGCGAGCTCATCGGCGGTGAGGGCCGGTCCGGTGGGGTTGTTGGGGGTGCAGGCAAGCAGGGCGCGCGTGCGGGGGGTGATGGCGGCGATCATGGCGGGCACGTCGTGGCGGCCGGCGGCGGTCAGCGGCACCTTGACGGCACGCGCGCCGGCCACGGCGATGCAGATCGGGTAGGCCTCGAAGGAGCGCCATGGCAGGACCACGTCGTCGCCCTCGTCGCAGACGGTGTCCAGTACGTGCTGGATCAGGGCGACCGACCCGTTGCCCACCACCACCTGCTCCGGCGCGACCCCGTGCCTGCGTGCGATTGCCTCCACGAGCGCGTCACCGGTCATCTCCGGGTAGCGGTTGACGTCGGCCGCGGCGCCGGTCAGGGCGGCGAGCACGCTCTCCTGCGGGGGGTAGGGCAGCTCGTTGCTGGAGAGCTTGGCGATGTCCTCCCCGGTGGAGCGGGCTCCGGGCACATAGGCGGGCAGGGTCTGGACGGCGGGGCGGATGTGCACGTCGGTCATGCCCTCATCCTGGCACGCGTCGCGGGCCTTAGTGATCCGCATCCCGTTTCCGCTGTCGCCCGGGTCTGGGAGGATGGGGGCATGGACCTGATTGTTCGCACGCTCGGAAACGCGGCCGGCCTGTGGCTGGCGGTGGCGCTGCTGGACGGCATGGCCGTGCCGGGTGCGCCGAGCCTGGCGCTGACCGTGGCCAACCTGCTTGTGGTCGGCCTGGTGCTGGCCCTGGTCAACTCGTTGGTCAAGCCCGTGGCACATGTGCTGGCCTTCCCGCTGTATGTGATGACCTTCGGGCTGTTCGCCCTGGTGGTAAACGGGGCGATGCTCATGCTGACCAGCCGGATCACGGATCTGCTGGCGGGGGTGACCGCGGGCACGGAGGTTTCGCTGGGGCTGCATGTGGGTTCCTTCGGCACCGCGATCGTGGGTTCTCTGATCGTTTCGGTCGCCTCGGCGATCATCGTCGGCATTCTGGGGCCGAGCGATCGCTGAAGCGAGCGCTGAGGCGAACACGGGCATGCGCTGAGGCGACCACCGCTAAGGCCCCGCCCGCGCCTTGCCCGTGCCCACCCCCACCGCACCGCCCCTGTCACCCCTGCTTGCCGAAGTCACGTCCCGCCTGCTCCCAGACGGTGTCGGGGCTGTCGCGGGTGATGTCGAAGATGATCTCGGTGGTTTCCGCCCCGTCCTCCCCGGCCCCGGTGATGCCTCCGAGCTCCTCGGTCCACTGGTCTATCTGCGGGTTCCCGCATATGCCGTCGACGGCATCGGCATAGACCTGTGGCCCATGCGGGTACCCGTCCACGTTGGCGGAGTGGGTATCGATGGTGACCACGGTGCGGGTGGGGGTGCGCGGAGTGGGCGCCGCATCGAGCGCGGGCACGGCGTCGCCGGTGTTCTCCAGGTGGAGGGCGTTGACGTTTTCGGGCAGGTCCGCGCCCGCGGTCGGGCCGCCGGCGGTGAGCAGGTTGGTGATGTTGAACTGCTCGTTGACTGCCGGGTCGGCGGCGATGTTGGAGGCGGTTATCGCCCCTTGGGAATGCCCGTACAGGCCGACCTTGTCCCCGGGTGCGATGCCGGCCTCACGCATGGCGGTGACGACGGCGGTCTCCATGTCTGTCGGCCGCCCGGAGACCGCCTGCAGGTTGGTCAGCAGGTCCTGCGGGTTGGTGTTTCCGCTGCCCCAGTCGGTGGTGCCGGGCACGACGACGAGCCAGGAGGTGGTCCCGTCGGCGTGGTCGGTGCGCAGGATGGAGACCACGCCGGAGGAGGCGTCATCGTCACGGCCCTTCATGTCACTGGAGTAGCGGATGACTTCTGCGGCTGTCCCCGGCTGCGGGCCGGCCGTGCCCGA
Source organism: Actinomyces procaprae (assembly GCF_004798665.1). Taxonomy (NCBI): domain Bacteria; kingdom Bacillati; phylum Actinomycetota; class Actinomycetes; order Actinomycetales; family Actinomycetaceae; genus Actinomyces; species Actinomyces procaprae. The sequence continues at coordinate 113,625 of NZ_CP039292.1, read as the reverse complement.
GGGCGGAAGCGCTGCGGCGACGGCGGGAACGGCAGTCCCGAGCCCGAAGGGGTCGCGCACTCCGGTTGGAACCGTGACCGGCTGCCCGCCGTGCGGGGTCACGGTCACGCCGGTGGGCTCCCCGTACCGGGACGCCCCCGACTGCTCGGCACAGATGGCCAGGTAGTAGGCGACCCGCTGCATGGGAGTCAGCGAATCGGTGTCCACCATGCGGCTGCCGACCTGCACCTGAGCGGGGAGCACCTCGGAGACGGCGGGGTCCAGTTCCTCGGCGACCTGCCCGAGGTAGGTCTCGATGGTTGTGGATTCCAGTCCGCTGTTGGCCTGCATCGCCCATACGGCCAGCCCCAGGACGATCATTATGTCGGTGTGGGCCCAGTCGTCGAGTATTTGATCGCCCAGGAGCATTTCGAGGTTCTGAAGGACGTCGTCCATGCCGTCGGGCAGAGCGGCGCCGTCCACGCTCAGCATCGCCACGATTCCCGTGAGCAGCGTCATCGCCCCGGCGCCTCCCATCCCCAGCATCGCTCCCACGCGGGCGACCTGCAGAATGCGGAGCCAGGCTCCGTCGGACTCCGACTCGGCGTCGGTGTAGGTGGTGGTGCAGAGGGTGACCGCGGTGGCGAGCGTGCGCAGGCTGTCGGCGGCGTCGTCGAGGGAGCCGCTCCCGCTGGTGAGCGCCTCCAGGGCGGCGATGGCGGTGGCGCGCTCGGCGGCGGTGTCGGAGGTGTCCGCCAACCAGGAGACGCATCGGCCCCCGCCGGAGGTCATGGCGTCATGTGTCGTGTCGAAGCCGATGCGCAATGAGCCGTCGGCGCCGATATTCCATTGGGAGACCATGTCGATGCCCAAGCCGCCGCAGCGCAGGTCCGTCAGGCAGGTCAGTGCCAGGTCGCGGGCGTCCTCCAGCCAGTCGGCGGCGGTGTCGAGGGTGGCGGCGAAGCGGGTGAGATCGTTGGTGTTCACCCCGTAGGTTCCGCCGCTGACGGTGACACCGGTTCCTGCGGGCATGCCGGGCCAGGTCAGGGGGTAGGGCAGGGCAGCATCCGTGGTGTAGGGGCCCGAGCCCGTGGAAGGCTGAACGCCGGGCGCCCAGTCGCCGCGGGTGCACACCATGTCGTCCTGGTCCCCGCCCGGCGCGGGGGCGCCGAAGAGAGTCGAGCCGCCGCCGGGCGGCTGCCCGAACGGGGTGGAGCCGATGGGGACACTGCTCGGGTCGGCGTAGCTGGCCAGAGGGGTGCGTAGGTTCAAGTACTTCAGGGCGTATCCGTCCTGGGAGGACGGAGCATTCGATGTGGCGGCGGTCATTGCTACCCCTCCTCGCTCTGTGCGGCTTCCAGGGCGGTTACGGCGTTCTGTGCGTCGGTCATGAGGGCATCGAGCCCGCCGACGAGGGTGACTACTTCATCGAGGGTGGTCTGGCAGGACGAGGCGGCGGACCCTGTCCAGTCGGTAGGAACGGTGGCGGGAACCAAGGCGCTGCCGATGGCTGTCTTGTCCGCGGCGATTGAGAGAATGAAGGAGGACATGCCTCGACGGTAGGCGGCCGGCTCCCGAGCCTGCAGGACGGCTGTGAATGCGGTTGGCGCAGGGGTGCACGAACCGCCCCTGTGGATAACGGCAGCCGCCTCGGAGCGGGCACCGGGGCCGGCGGATCGCCGCCCCGGACGCGTGCGTCAGTTCTTGCCGCCAGGCATGCAGTCGACGACGGCGTCGAGGCACCAGTGGTACGCGCGGCTCCTAGGGCACGCCCGGACGCGTGGGTGCACGGTCGTTCCGGGCGCCCGCGCGCAGGGCGAGCAGGCCGACCGCGTCCGCGACGACCGCCAGTGCCAGCACCCACCACCAGGCGGGGTCCAGGCGGTTGAAGACATACACCACCGCGGCGATGACGGCCACGGCAACCGCGCCGAGCACCACGAACGCGCCGCGGGCGCGTCGTCCGCTCAGCTCCAGGCCGGCCACCGTGCCGACGCCAGCGGCCAGGCCCGCGGCGGCTCCCGCAGCGGCCACCAGCAGCGGCCGGTCCGTCCCGGCCAGGGCCCGGCCGACCAGCGCGGCCACACCCGTGGCGGTCAGGAGTAGATCGAGCACCACCAGCAGGGCGCCGGTGCGACCGCCGGGCCGCAGCTCTCCGGCCGCGATTACGGCCGAAGTCCCGGATGTCGACTGTGTTCGGGCGCCGACCTCGGCCCGGGCGTCGGCGGCCGCCCGCGACCCGGTGGTATTGCCGCCGACGTCGGTGGCGTCGTCCGTCGACGCGTTCCGTCCGCCGTGTCGCAGCGCGACGACGTTGCCGAGCACCATGCACACCGCCGCCATCCAGGGTGCCGGGCGCGCCACCAGCTGCGGGATCACCAGGACGAGGGCAACGGCTGCCAGCAGGGCAGGCGTGGCTGCGCGCAGCAGGGCGCGGGCGTGGGCGGCGATCGGCACCAGGTCGTTGATCCACTGGGGCACGTCCGCGGGACCCGGCTCGGGCGAGGGCCCGCGTGCAGGCTCGCTCATGCCACCATCCTCCCCGCCGTCGGGCCGCTCAGGCCCGCCCCACGCCGCGGCGCAGGCAGACGACGGCGTCGGACCGTCTTCCCGGAAACCCCCCGGGTGAGACGGCATCCCGCCAGCGCTCCTCGGCCGCAACCACCTCCCAGGTTCCGGGCGCGGCCGCCAGGACGGCGTCGGCCAGCCGCTCGGGCCGGTAGGTGAGGGCGTGGTGGCGGTGCCAGGGCGGGTTGGTGCAGTGCACGGCGGTGAGCAGGCGTCCGCCGTCGGCGACGAGCGCGGCCAGGCGCGTGAGCAGCCGAGGCAGGTCGAGGCCGCCGGGGTCCGGGCCGCCGTGGACGTAGAAGCTGGTGACCAGGTCGAAGGGACCGGCCGGCAGCGGGTCGGTGTTCAGGTCGAGGACGGCGCCGTGCACACGCTCGGCCAGGCCGCGGCGCCGGGCCTCGGCGAGCATGCGCGCGACCGCGGTGGGGGCGAAGTCGACGCCGGTGGCCCGCCAGCCGTGCGCGGCCAGCCAGAGCACGTCGGCGCCCTCGCCGCAGCCGACGTCGAGGCTACGCCCCGGCTCCCAGGCGGCGGCCAGGGTCAGCCAGTCATTGGGCTGTCCGGACCACAGACGCTCGGCGGCGTAGCGGGACTCCCATTCGGTCTGCCGCGCGCTGCTCATGGGGCGAGGGTAGCGGGCAGCGCCGGGCCAGCGGGGGTCCTCGAACGTCGGTGCGACTTGGAATCCCAGCTTGCGACAGACGCCGACGCGTCGGGTAAGCCAGCGGTCTCACGCATCAATGCGTGCATCTCACCGCTGGAGGTCACCGGTCGTCAGCCGCCGCACCTGCTCGGACACGGCCCCATGCTGAGACGCCCTAGTCGGCTGGCCCGATTGCGTTCACAACCCGCCCGGGCCGACGGCGTACGGCGCAGGAGCGGGCATCGAACAACCCGCACGCCTCCTGTACGCTCTTGTACAGCCTCATAGACACTCCTGTACAGTCTTGTACAGTCACACTCCCCCTCTTGCACACTCAACACGGGCTCTTGTACATGATTGTCGATGAGCAGGACCTCTTGGAGGCTCTCGCCCGACTCGAACTCGAGGGCGGCGACTGCCTGGACCTTGAGGCAAAGACCTTTTCCGAGTACTCCCGTGACGCACTCGGCCCAACCCTGTCCGCTTTCGCCAATCTCCCCGGTGGAGGCACGCTCCTCCTGGGCGTGAGCGAGAACCCGGTGGAGGAGCATCAACTACTGATACGTCATCAGCGCCCCCCGCGGAGACACCATCCCGATCCCGAACACGTCTATTAACAACCTCGATGCGGACCTGGTCAAGGGTTTTGTGCGCAACGCGCGTGCGGGCTCTACCGCGCTGAGGGATCAGTCCGACGCAGAGGTTCTGCTCAACCTGAACATCCTGACGGAGGAGGGCACAGCCACGTTGGCTGGTCTGTACGCCCTCGGGAACTACCCGCAGAGGCACTTCCCTGCACTGGCGATCACAGCCGCGGGCGTGGGCGATGAAGGCGGCCCAAGAGCCACTGACCGACTCCGGATCGACGGGCCAATCCGCAAATGCTCACTGCGGCCGTTGAGTGGGTGTCCCAGAATGCACGCACCAACATCGAGCTCGGGGCGGACGGGCATGCCCGCATCGCGACCTACTGCACGCCTCCTACGCGGCGCCTCCGCAAGCAGGTCCTGCTCCGGTCGTGCGGCACCTGACGACGTTCTCTGAGATGGCGGCCTGCGCCGTCGGCCGCGCCTGGCAGAATCGGCGTCATGGTCGACCTCGCCACCGTCTCCCCCGCCATCGCCCTCGGTCCCCTCGACGGCCGCTACCGCGCCGTCACCGCGCCACTGGTCAACTACCTGTCCGAGGCCGCCCTGAACCGGGCGCGCCTGCGTGTGGAAGTCGAGTGGCTCATCCACCTCACCGACCACCGCGTACTGCCCGGCGCCCCCACGCTGTCCGACGCCGAGAAGACCTACCTGCGCGGCGTCGTCGATACCTTCGGTGCCGCTGAGATCGCCGAGCTGGCAGAGATCGAGGCGGTTACCCGCCACGACGTCAAGGCCGTGGAGTACCTGCTCAAGCGCCGCCTGGACGCCGCCCCCGACGCCCTGGGCACCACGGTGCTGCCCGAGGTGCACGAGATCGTCCACATCTTCTGCACCAGCGAGGACATCAACAACCTCGCCTACGCGCTGACCATCCGCGACGCCGTCGCGCAGGTGTGGCTGCCCGCGGCCCGCGGGCTCGTGGACGACCTCGCCACTATGGCCCGCGAGCACGCCGACGCCGCCATGCTCGCCCGCACCCACGGCCAGCCGGCCACCCCCACCACGCTCGGCAAGGAGCTGGCGGTGCTGGCGCACCGGCTGCGCCGACAGGTCAAGCGGGTAGAGGCCACCGAGTACCTGGGCAAGATCAACGGCGCCACCGGCACCTTCGGCGCGCACGTGGTCGCGGTGCCGGGCGCCGACTGGGAGCAGATAGCCCGCGCCTTCGTGGAGTCCCTGGGCCTGACCTGGAACCCGCTCACCACCCAGATCGAGTCCCACGACTGGCAGGCGGAGCTGTACGCCGACGTCGCCCGCTTCAACCGGATCGCCCACAATCTGGCCACCGACGCCTGGACCTACATCTCACTGGGCTACTTCCGCCAGCGTCTGAGCGCGCAGGGGTCCACAGGTTCCTCCACCATGCCGCACAAGGTCAACCCGATCCGCTTCGAGAACGGGGAGGCGAACCTCGAGGTCTCCTGCGCCCTGCTGGATTCGCTCGCCGCCACCCTGGTCACCTCCCGCCTGCAGCGCGACCTGACGGACTCCACCACGCAGCGCAATGTGGGCGTCGCCTTCGGGCACTCGCTGCTGGCGGTCGACAACATTCGCCGCGGCCTGGCCGGGCTCGACGTCGACCACGCCCGCCTGGCGGAGGATCTTGACGCCACCTGGGAGGTCCTGGGCGAGCCGGTGCAGCAGGCCATGCGCGCGGCGTCGGTGGCCGGGGCCACCGGCATGGCCGACCCGTACGAGCGGCTCAAGGAGCTCACGCGCGGCAAGCAGGTCACGGCCGCCTCCATGCGGGAGTTCATCGCGGACCTGGGCATGCCCGCGGACGTCGAGGCGCGGCTGCTGGAGCTGACCCCCGCCACCTACACCGGCATGGCCGCCCACCTGGTTCGTCACCTGGACGCCTGATCACCGTGTCCCCCCGCAGCACCCCAGGAGGACGCGTCCCCGCGGCGCCTCACACGTTGGAGAAGATGATCAGGAGCAGGAAGGCGACCACCCACCAGATCCCGACGGATATGAAACCGCCGATCCCCTCAGCGTCATCGGTCTGACCTTCCCGGCGGGAGGTAGATGGGACACCCCGCGATGGAGCCTGCACGTACGGGCCCTGCCCCGGCACGTGTGGCTGCGATGCCCACGGTCCGCTGTTGGCGGTGGGCGCCTGCGCCGGCCTACTGATCTGGGGCATCGAGGGGCTCGGCTGCGGATGCCCGGACGGCGCCTCCGCGTACGGGTTGAACGACGGATTTCCAGGGACCCGCAGCACCGGTGGGCGGACTTCCCCAACCGTCGGGGCTCCCACGGCGGCTATCGCGGGGGCAGGAGTCTGCACCTGGGGCCCGGCGAGTGGCTGCTGCCGACCGGGTCGTACGGCCTGCCGATACTGCTCGCGTGCGTGGAGCTGCGCAGTGGCGCGGCGAGCACCTCCGGCCTGCGCACTGGAAGGAGCGTCGTCTGCGTCAACGGCCGAGCCGGCGGCGTTACCGTCGGAGGCGGGGGCCGCATCCAGCACCGAGACATCGAAGATGGGTGAACCCATGAGCGGGTCACCCAGGACGGTACCGAAGGGGGCATCGTCGAAGCCGATGTCGCTCTGCTCCCAGCCGATCGGGGCCCAAGACGTGTCGGACGTGTCGGCGGCGTTCTGTTCCGCGGGTGCGCGCTGCTCGCTCATGTGACCAGCATCCCACAACCACCACTCCCGCACCTTCCCCCTGATGAGGGCCCCGATTCGGGGACCCACCCCGATCGCTGTCACAGAATGCACCACTTTCAGCACAGACCTTGAGGCGCCACTGCGGACAACCGCATGATTACGCGGATCATCGCGTCGGCCCAACGCCGTCGCGGATGAAAGTGGTGCATTCAGTGACACCACCTGCATGCCGTCTGTTTGGGTCCCGCCATATCCCCGCGTTGGATGTCGCCGCCGATGGCCGGACCGCGGGCGTCGGGCGCCGACCGCCGATTCAGCCGCCCCCGACACTTCACACCCGGCTCCGAGGCTCCACCCTCCGGCGCGCGGCAAACTCCCGTGTGCCAGGGCGTAGAGCTTCGGAACGGACGACGTGACACTCGACCAGTGCGCACACCGCCATTGCAACCCCTACCCCCTAGGGGTATGGTGAAGCGCGGCGCCGGCAGAATCACCCGGCGCTACGAGCGGCATGCACTGGCAGGAGGCACGGTGGCCGGATATACGGGAACCAAGGAGGACTACCTCAAGCGACTGAGTCGCATTGAGGGGCAGGTGCGCGGCATCTCGCGCATGGTCCAGGAGGACGCCTACTGCATCGACGTACTCACCCAGGTTTCCGCAGTCACCAAGGCACTTCAGGCCGTCAGCCTGGGCCTGCTCGAGGACCACATGAACCACTGCGTACTGCACGCGGCACAGTCCTCGGACGAGGAGGGCCGCGCCAAGATCCGCGAGGCCTCCGACGCGATCGCCCGCCTGGTCAGGTCCTGACCCCACCGTGAGGTGGCCACCTGCCCGCATCCGCCGCCGCACGCCAAGCCCATAACCACACACCGCAGTCAAGGAGCCCATCATGTCCGAGTTCACCGCCGACGGTATCGACCGCACCACCACCCTGAGGATCTCGGGGATGACCTGCGAGCACTGCGTCGCCCACGTCACCGAGGAGCTGGAGGCCCTGGATGGCGTCAAGAACGTCTCCGTCATCCTCAACAAGGGCGGCCAGTCCGTGGCCACGGTCGTCTCTGACGTAGTCCTGCCCGACGCCGCCCTGGCCGAGGCGATCGACGAGGCCGGCGCCTACACCCTCGACGCCATCGAGCGCGACGCCGCCTGATGCCCGATACCGCTCACCCCGCCCGCACCACCGCCCCCGAGGCCGAATCGCCCGCGCCACCGCTCGTCACGGTCGACCTCGCGGTCGGCGGCATGACCTGCGCCTCCTGTGTGGCGCGCGTGGAGAAGAAGCTGAGCAAGCTCGACGGCGTCGAGGCGTCGGTCAACCTCGCCACCGAGTCGGCTCGCGTCACCCTGACCGCACCGGTCAGCAATGAGGAGCTGGTGAACGCGGTGGCGCGGGCGGGCTACACCGCCACTGTCACCGATCGCATCGAGCTCCGCGCCGACGACGATGCCGACTTCGCCGCGCCCCAGCCCGATGCCGGATCCGAACCGGATCCCGCCACCGTGCCGTCACCGTACGCGGCCGCGCCGCTGGACGTTGCGGCGCACCCGTCCGATGGCGCCTCCGCCGCCGACTCCGAGTCGGGTGCGGCCGAGTCGGCGGAGTCGGCGCCCGCCGAAGCATCGGCGAAGCACCCGACCCCCGTGCTCGGCCAGTCGCAGGCGGACCGCGCCGCCTACCTGCGCACCCGCCTGATCGTCTCCCTGGTGCTGTCGATCCCGGTGATGGCGCTGTCGATGCTTCCGGCGCTGCAGTTCACCGGCTGGCAGTGGGTGCTGGCCGCGCTGGCCCTGCCGGTGGCGACCTGGGGCGCCTGGCCCTTCCACCGCTCCGCCTTCCGGGCGCTGCGGCACGGCACCTTCACCATGGACACGCTGGTGTCACTGGGCGTGATCGCCGCGACCGGCTGGAGCCTGTGGGCGCTGCTGCTGGGCGGCGCCGGCCAGCTGGGGGCGCACATGAGCATGGAGCTGCTCCCGCGCGCCCAGGGCCACCAGGTGCACATGTACTTCGAGTCCGCCGCCTGGGTGACCACCTTCCTGCTGGCCGGCCGCTACGCGGAGGCCCGTGCCCGCTACCGCTCCGGCGACGCCCTGCGCGCGCTGCTGGAGCTCGGCGCCACCCAGGCCACGCGCGTGAGGCTGACCTCCCCGACCGGCTCCACCGACGCCGTCGACGTGCTCGACGACGACGGCGCGCCCCTACCCGATGCCACCCGCGCCGAGGAGACGGTCGCGATCGACGCCCTGGCCGCGGGCGACCTGTTCGCGGTGCGGCCGGGGGAGAAGATCGCCACCGACGGGGTGGTCATAGAGGGCCGCTCCGCCGTCGACGCGTCCATGCTCACCGGTGAGTCTGTGCCGGTGGAGGCCGGTCCCGGAGACGCCGTCACCGGCGGCTGCGTCAACACCTCCGGGGCGCTGCTGGTGCGGGCGACGGCGGTGGGCGCGGGGACCACGCTGGCGCGTATCGGCGCGATGGTTACCGAGGCGCAGGCCGGCAAGGCGCCAGTGCAGCGTCTGGCGGACCGCATCTCCGGGGTGTTCGTGCCCGCGGTGATCGTGCTGGCGGTGGCCACGGCGGCCGTGTGGCTGCTGCTCGGCCACCCGGCCCAGCACGCGCTCATGGCGGCCGTTTCCGTGCTGGTGATCGCCTGCCCCTGTGCGCTCGGACTGGCGACGCCGACTGCGCTGCTGGTCGGCTCCGGGCGGGCCGCCCAGCTCGGCGTGGTCATCAAGGGCCCGGAGGTGCTGGAGTCCACGCGCACGCTGGACACCATCGTGCTGGACAAGACCGGCACCGTCACCGAGGGCCGCATGCGCCTTGACGTCGCCGACGGGATCATCACCTGGGATGCCGAGGTTGAGGGCGGGGTGGAAGCCGCAGCGGAGGATTGCAGCACGCCTCCAGAGCCTGGAGCCGAGACCGCCGGGGCAGAGTCAGCCGGGGCGGGGGAGCCGCTCGAAGGCGTGGCGGGGCTGGCGGGAGCGATCCGAGGCACGAGGATCGCGGATGGTAGCCGAGAGGGGCTTCACCGCCCCGGCCCCGAGAGCAGGCGATTGCGTGCCCTCGCCCTGGCGGGGAGCGTGGAGGCCGCCAGCGAGCACCCGGTGGCGCGGGCGATCGCCGAGGCCGCCCAGGAGCACCTGGAGCAGGTGCCGACGGTGCAGGACTTCTCCAACCATGAGGGGCGGGGCGTGTCCGGCACGGTGACGCTGGACGGCGCCGCCTACCAGGTCCGGGTGGGTCGCCCCGCCTGGCTGGCGGAGCAGGGGGTGGACCTGCCCACGCAGGCGACCGCCGCCGTTGCCGCCGCGGAGGAGACCGGGGCGACCGCCGTCGTGCTCGCCGTGGACGGCGCCGCCCGCGCGGTGCTGGCGGTGCGCGACACGGTGCGCCCCTCCTCGCCGGCCGCCGTCACCGCCCTGCGCAGACTCGGGGTGCGCCCGGTGCTGCTGACCGGTGACAACGCCCGCACCGCCCAGCGCGTGGCCCGGGAGGTCGGCATTGACGCAGATGATGTCCGCGCCGAGGTGCTGCCGGGCGACAAGCGCGACGTGGTCGCCGCCCTGCAGGATGAGGGCCATGTGGTGGGCATGGTCGGCGACGGCGTGAACGACGCCGCAGCCCTGGCTCAGGCCGGCAGGCGCGGGCTGGGCTTCGCCATGGGCTCGGGCACGGACGTGGCCATCGAGGCCGCGGACATCACCCTGGTGCGCGCCGACCTGGACGCGGTGGTGGCCGCCATCCGCGTCAGCCGGGACACGCTGCGGATCATCAAGCAGAACCTGTTCTGGGCCTTCGCCTACAACGTGGCCGCGATCCCGCTGGCCGCGGTGGGGATGCTGAACCCGATGATCGCCGGCGCCGCCATGGCCGCCTCCAGCGTCATCGTGGTCACCAACTCCCTGCGCCTGCGCCACGCCGGCAAGTAGAGCCGGCAAGTAGCTCGAGATCGGTAGATATAACCATCGAGATCGGTTGATATGACCATCGAGGTCGGTCGAAGTGGCGGGGATGGGGAGCACTACCCACGCCAGGGCCTTGAGTCGGTTCAGACCCCGCCCATAATCTGCGGCGGTGAATTCGCAGACAACCCCAGCCCCTGAAGATTCCGCACCCGCTGAGCCTGCCAAGCGACGCGGCCTCACCCGCCGCCAGGTCATCGGTGGCCTTAGCACTGCCGTCACCCTAACCGGAGCCGGCGTGCACATCTGGATGCGGATACCTGCGCCCGAACCGGACACGACGCCCTTCTCCGACTACTTCAGCGGCCGCACCCCCGTGACAAGCGAGCCAAACGTCAACACCAAGAAGGAGTCACGGAAGTCCTGGGGCGTACGCATCTTCCTCACACTCGAGCAGAACACGCCCGTCGATGACGCCATCACCCTGATCCAGTCCGCCCATACCGACCTGGCTGAAAGTGTTAAGGGGCTGGAATATGCCACGCTGATCATCGGCTGGAACGGCACCGGACCGGCCGGTGAAGACCTGCACACGTCCATTGACGTTGACTTGGTGCGCCCGCGCTCAGAGCTCGACTTCCAGTGTGAACGGCTCCGCATCGCCGCCGGACTGAACCAGGGCAGCATCGGCGCCGTGGGCATCCCGCTGGAGACAGACGAGGCAATCTCAATCGGACACGTTCAGACAGACACCCTCCCCGCTGACGTCGTCCTGGCTCCGCCCGCGGCCGCCGACGGCACCGTCCTGACCTACGAGGACGGCCTCGAGATCGGCGGCACGTCCCTGAGGATCAGTGCATCCTCCGACGTCGACCTGTCGGTGGTGCCGCTCGACGCCGTACTCGCCGCACTTCCCGACGGCACCGAGGACCCCACCCGCGAACCGCGCGTGAGGCTGGACGCCGTCGGCCCCGGCTACGCCGACGGACTGCCCGGGATCGAGATCTACGCGCAGGACCTGACGCTGGATGAGGCCGAGCCCATCCTGCGCGCATTCGACGGGGCAGAAGGCCCGCACGCCATCAAGATCCGGGTCGCCTCACCGCAGGAGGCCGACATGCAGTTCCTGCTGACCGACGGCGTCCTTGCCGAGGATCCCTCCTGGAAAACCGAGGAGGCAACAGAACTGCTGGGTCGCCTGTGACCATCCCGGCGGCTGGCCTGCGCTCCGAGCTTCTTCTAGGACCGTCTGATTGTGGTCTAGCGGTCTTGTCGTGATTGCCGCCGGTTGGTGGCTGCAAGAAGCGACGTGCCGCCGACTGTGGCGGCCGCTGCTGCAACCAGGAGGGTAAGTACGAGGCTGGTGCCGGTGTTGGCCAGGCGGGTACGCGTGTCGTGTGCCGTTGAGCTGGCGGGTATCGCATACGGCGACGACGGCGTTTCAGTCGCCGCGGCCGTTCCCAGTGCTGTCGGACTATCGGCGGCTATTGCCGGCTGGTTGCCGACGGCGGCCGCGTCTCCCGCGGCATCAGGGGCGGGAGCGGCCGGTTCCGGGTTCGTTGTGTCTGCCGTTGCGGCCCCAGTCGCCGATCCGCTCGGGTCTGATGCACCCGGTGCGGCGCCCGCGCCGTCGGGCGTGGGTGCGGGGGCGGCGTCTGCGTCGTCGTCGGGGCAGTTATCGCCGACGACGCACACTCCGGGCTGGTCCTCGGTGGGGTAGCCGGGGTCGGGGTCGCAGGCGTCGCCGACGCCGTCGCCGTCCAGGTCCCACTCGTAGGCGGTGATGGTCCCGTCACCGGCATAGGACCCGCGCGCATCCAGGCTCAGGGTGCTCCCCTCCTGGGCAACGTACGGGCCCTGGATCCACGCCTCGGGTGCATCCTCGCCATCAGCCTGGACGGTGCTGCTCATTGCATACGCGGCAGGAGCGATCGCGGGGCTGTTTGCGGGCTTGACGTTGGAGGGCACGCCCACCCGTTGATGATGAGGTTGGCCATCTGCTGGTGGCCGATGATGTTCGGGTGGTAGAACTCGGCGGCGTCCAGGCTGAGCGTGGAGGTCGTCTTGCCGTTGGCGGCCAGGCGGCCGCGGGTCTCGAAGAACTCGTTGATCCACCGGTAGTCGTTGCGAGAGTTGGTGGCCGGATCGGGCTCGTGCCCGTTGAAGGCCGACACGACGCCGTCTATGTAGGTGACCTTCAAGCCGGGATGTGTGGCATTCCAGTTCGCGACCAGTTTGGCCTGCTTGGTCCGGGCGGTCTCGCTCAATGCACGCACCCCCGTGCCGGCGTCGTAGGCGAAGGAGCCGAAGAGGTTCTTCAGGATGTAGCTAGGGCATTAGCGGAATCCACTGTACTTTTGCAGGACTTGGCGTCACGCATGCCCAGCATGAAGCATTTCTGGACGATGTCGGCGAATCCGACGTCGTTGCCGCCGATGGTCAGCATCACCAGGTCGGTGTCGGTAGGCATGGCGGCCACCTGTCCCGAACGCCCGAGCAGGTCGTCGGTCACCGCACCGCTGTGAGCCAGGTTGGTCAAAGTGGCTCTTCCGGTTTGGGGGTGTGGTGGTTGTCTGGGGCTGCGGCAGGAGTGCTGCCGATGTCCTGGGACATGGCATGGGGTGGCGTGGGGTGTCTGGTGCGCCGGCTGGGCGTTAACAACGCTACTTAACGCTCTGCTGTATACCCCAGAGGCCTTCAGCAGACGGTTAACTAGCGTTGTTAACCCCGAAGTGGCGTTGCAGACGGTGAAGTGGCGTTCCAGACGAACCCGCTCCCGGGCGCCGGAGCCGTCGGCAGCCAGGCCTGGCGTTCTGGCGTGGTGAGCCGGCGCCGTGGAGGTTCAACCCGCGTCCTCGAGCACTCCGCCCGGCCGCGGCGAAGACGCCCCCACCGGGCCGACGACGTCCTCGCCAGCCCGAACACGACCCCGCCGGCCCGAAAACGTCCTTGTGCGCCCGGCAACGACCTGCGCCGGTCGAGTACGTCCTCGTAAGCCCGAAACCCTCCCGAACGTGGAGGGTTTGGGGATGAAGAGGACGTTCTCGGCAAACCAGCACCCACCGAGCACGACCCCACCAGCCCGACATCGACCTCCTCCGCCCCCGAGCACGACCCCGCCAGCCCCACACCGACCTCACCGCCCCAGCCACGTCCACCGCGAACACCGCAACCCGGACCAAAGCCACCACGCCGGAAGCGCCACACCCTCAAACCGGAAGAGCCGTCAAAGTGGCGGAGACGTTCTGGGTATTGACCCAGTCCACATGGCGGTGCGCCCAGTTGTTGCGGCTGCGGTAGGCGCTCTTGTCATCCCCGTAGTAGTCCCCGGCAGCGTTGCCCGCCGAGTAGGAGTCCCCCAGCAGCACCATGCAGTACGGCACCGAGATCGGCGTCGGCGACCTGCTGGAGCGCGCCTCCTGGTAACCGGCGATCGCGTAGGCGCCCATGGGATCCTCCGCCATGACCTCCACCGACATAAGAACGAACGTGGTGTTTGCAGGTGGGGCGCCCCGCCGTCTTGGCACGGCACCCCCGGTCGGGGACCACGCCGAGGTCGGACCGCTTCAACATCTCACGTCCATCGCGTGAGCTTGGTGGCGGCCCAAAACAGGGCCGCTCCGGTCGTGCCGGTAACGCCGAGCCCGATCAGCGCGTCGCTCAGCTCGGCCACGCCCGTCAACGGCCAGCGCAGCGCGTCGAGCAGGTAAGTCAGCGGGAGGAAGTCAGAGAGCGTCTGCATCCATCCCGGCATCATCTCCAGGGGCAGCACCGCACCGGAGGCGAAAGCCATGGGCAGGACCACGATCATGACCGCCAGGGAGACTGCAGTGAGGGTGGGCAGCGCCAGGCCGACGAGCATGCCCAGGGAGTAGAAGACTAAAGTCCCCAAGAACACCGGCACCACGGCGAGGAGCGCCCACGGCGTCAGCGTCACACCGACCGCCGGCACAAGCCCGGTGAGCACGACGAGCATCGCCTGCACGAGCGCGGAGACGACGGCGACGGTCAGCGCTGAGGCGAGTATCGAACTCACGGTCATTGGCGCACTGCGCAGGACGCGTCCGACTCCCTTCTCCCGCCACTCGACAATAGTTGTGGCTCCGGTGAACATTCCGACGAATGCAATTCCGAAGCCCGTGACGTTGGGGCTGATGAAGTCGACGATGTCATAACCGTCCACCCCTGGTTGGTCGCCCATGGTCAGGGCAAGGACAACCAGCAGTGCCGGCGGGAAGACGTAGGAGAAGAACATGGTGGCCGGGTCACGCAGATTGGTGCGCGCCAGGGAAACTGTTAGGGCTTTGAAGGGGGTCATGACTAGCGCTCCTTTCCCGTGAGCTCCATAAACGCGTCCTCCAGGGTCGGGCCATGCACCTGCGCGCCCGTGGTCGGCACACCCGCCGCACCGAGAGCCGCAAACGCCTCGCCCACATCACGCACGTGAGCCACCAGCCCGTCTGCACTCACGGTCGCAGCCGTCACCGCATCCAGACCGGTCACCGCATCCAGGTACGGCACCGCGCCGGGCAGCAGCACCGAGGCACCACCACCCACACCGGCAACCAGAGCAGACGGAGAGTCCGTGGCCACCACCCGGCCACCATCAAGGATGGTGATCACGTCGCACAGGCGCTCGGCCTCTTCCAAGGAGTGAGCCGTGTAGACCACCGTCGTGCCATCCTCACGCGCCGACACCAGCATGCTCACCAAATCATGACGGGCCGCCGCGTCCAGAGCCGCCGTCGGCTCATCCAAGAACAGTACCTCCGGACGATGCACCATCGCCGAAGCCACCGCCAGTTTCTGCCGCTCACCACGAGACACCCGCTCCACACGCGAGTTGCGCACATGCCCAAGGCCCATGTTCTCAATGAGCTGCTCCGCACGCGCGGCAGAGGCACCGAAGATCGCGGCAACAGTCGACAGGTGCTCCCACACGGTGGCGCGCGCGAAGAAGGCCGTGGCCTGCGGCTGAATTCCAACCCGCGCCAGCAGACGCGGATCGCGCGGCAACGGCGCCCGCCCCAGCAGCTCCACACTGCCCTCCTGGGCACGACACGCGCCCTGGATGATCTCCACCAGCGTCGTCTTACCTGCACCAGTAGGACCTACAACTCCGTGGAACGACCCCCGTTCCACCACCAGATCCACATCCCGCAGCACCTGGCGTCCCGCATATGAGTGACACACGCCACGAGCAAGCACCGGCTGCACAACACGTTCCTCTCCAGGCGATCCTTCGGACAGTCCGAGGATGCCATCGCAGGGATACGTGAGTGCTCCGGCTTCCCGCCACGACCTGTCCTACCTTGGTAGGAGGCTCATGATGTGGGCTAGTCTGTGAACAGTCTTGAAAGGCCGCCCATGTTCGCCCTGCCCCACCCAGCACTCAACGTCGCGCCGAGGCGACTTCGTGCTGCGTGGCGCGCCCGCCGTGAACTCAGCGTCTTCACGGCCTTCAGCCTGGCTCTCTCTGCGTTGCCGGTGCTGCTCCAGAGGTTCACTCTCGCTGACGCGGTGGGTCTGGTGGTGCCGTGGGCGCTGCTGCTGATCCCCCGCAACCCTTGGACCGCCACCATCATCCTGGCAGCGGGTACGGCTCATGGGCTGGTAGACGCTAGAGGCCCCGGATTGCTGATGGCCGGGTGCTTCGCCACATACGCCCTCTTCCGTCGGGGTGGCTATCTGCAGGCTGTTGTGATGGTGGTGGCCATGATGGCCGGCAACCTCCTGGCCTGGCACGCGGGAACGAAGATGGATGACCTGTTCATCAGCCAGGCGTTGTGGATTGTAATCTGTATTGGTATCGCCGCACCTCTGCGGCTTGCGGACGCCAACGTTTCCCGGGCCCAGGCCGCCCACGCCCAGGCCCTGCGCGATCAGCGCGCCCTCATAGCCCGCGAGCTCCACGACACCCTCGCCCGCGCCAACACCCAAATCGTCCTACGCGCCCAACAAGCACAAACCCACCTCCACACCCCCAACCACGCCAACCAGATCAACACCGCCCTAGACGACATCATCACCACCGGCCACCAATCAGTCCTCGACCTGCGCACCATGCTGCGCCTCCTAAGACAAGACACCAACACCCCCCTAGACCCCGCACCCCCCACACCCGACCTAGCCACCACCCTCGCCCAAGCCCGCCACAACCTCCAGTCAGCCGGCCTGCGCGCCACCGTCACCCACCAAGGAGACCCCACCCGGCTAACCCCCACCCTGACCACCACCCTGACCCGCATCCTGGACGAATGCGTCGCCAACATGATCAAGTACGCCGCCCCCGACGCCCAGTGCACCATCCAACTAGACATCACCGACACCACCGCCGAACTCCACGCCATCAACCCCCTGTCCGACACCCGACACACAACCCCCGCCACCTCATCCAAACTCGGCATCCTCGGCATCCAAGAACGCACCCACGCCCTCGGAGGAACCACCACCACCAAACACACCAACCACCAATGGATCCTCCACACCACCCTCCCCCTCACACCCAACAACGAAGACGAGCCTAGACATCACACATCGGACGCTCACCGAAACATGGATCGGTGGGGTCGCACACGGAACTGGTCGCGCACGCATTGGCGACTTTGGTTGCTAACAGCGCTCAGTCTGGCTGTCTCTGCGTTGCCGGTGCTGCTCCAGAGGTTCACTCTCGCTGACGCGGTGGGTCTGGTGGTGCCGTGGGCGCTGCTGCTGATCCCCCGCAACCCTTGGACCGCCACCATCATCCTGGCACTAAGCGCTGTACATGTGACAGCCAGCAACCAGTTCACCGGAACCGTTATAGCCACTACCGCGGCAATCTGTGTCTTTATCCGTCGGGGTGGCTATCTGCAGGCTGTTGTGATGGTGGTGGCCATGGTGGCCGGCAACCTCCTGGCCTGGCACGCGGGTCACGACATGCACTACTCTCTACCAACCCAACTGTTGTGGCTCGTCCTTTGTCTGGGTATCGCCTCGGCTCTGCGGCTTGCGGACGCCAACGTTTCCCGGGCCCAGGCCGCCCACGCCCAGGCCCTGCGCGATCAGCGCGCCCTCATAGCCCGCGAGCTCCACGACACCCTCGCCCGCGCCAACACCCAAATCGTCCTACGCGCCCAACAAGCACAAACCCACCTCCACACCCCCAACCACGCCAACCAGATCAACACCGCCCTAGACGACATCATCACCACCGGCCACCAATCAGTCCTCGACCTGCGCACCATGCTGCGCCTCCTAAGACAAGACACCAACACCCCCCTAGACCCCGCACCCCCACACCCGACCTAGCCACCACCCTCGCCCAAGCCCGCCACAACCTCCAGTCAGCCGGCCTGCGCGCCACCGTCACCCACCAAGGAGACCCCACCCGGCTAACCCCCACCCTGACCACCACCCTGACCCGCATCCTGGACGAATGCGTCGCCAACATGATCAAGTACGCCGCCCCCGACGCCCAGTGCACCATCCAACTAGACATCACCGACACCACCGCCGAACTCCACGCCATCAACCCCCTGTCCGACACCCGACACACAACCCCCGCCACCTCATCCAAACTCGGCATCCTCGGCATCCAAGAACGCACCCACGCCCTCGGAGGAACCACCACCACCAAACACACCAACCACCAATGGATCCTCCACACCACCCTCCCCCTCACACCCAACAACGCTAAGGACAAACCGTGAACCCAAGCACCCAGCCCAGTCCGATCCGCGTCGCCATCGTGGACGATGACGCCATCGTGCGCGAGACACTATCCGCGATCCTCGGCCAGGAGGACGGCATCGAGATCATCGCCACCGCCACGAATGGCATCGAGGCGGTCGATCTGGTTCATGAACGCATGGTGGATGTCGTGCTCATGGACGTCCAGATGCCGGAGCTGGACGGCATCAAGGCCACCTCACGTATCCTCGCAGCCGGGGGCAAGACCCGGGTACTCCTATTGACCACCTTCGATGACGATACTTTTCTCGATGGCGGAATCGCCGCCGGCGCTTCGGGCTTCCTTCTCAAGAGCACACCTGCCGCCGAGATCGCAACGGCAATTCGGACCGTCCACGGGGGCGGTAAGGTCCTCTCGCCCGGACCCACCAGCCGCGTCTTGGACCGCTACGTGCGTGGCCAGCGCCCCAGTACCAGTTCCACCGCGGAGCTCGATCTATCGGGACGAGAGCGGGAAGTGCTTCGGCTTCTGTGCCAGGCACGCAGCAACCGCCAGATTGCACGCCAGATGAACGTTGCGGAGACCACCGTCAAAACTCACGTCTCATCGCTTATGCGCAAGATGGGGGTGGGTAGCCGACTGGAGATCGTCACCGAGGCGTACAAGCGGGGCATCGGCGGCTAGTCTCCCCTCCTCATCATGTCTCGTCGGGTTCCCCCAAAAGGAGGAATCGCATGGGGACTCAATGATGAACAGCCCACACAGCTGTGTGGGGCAAGATGCGGCTATCCCACCGGATCCACAACCGTCAGGAAGTCCTCGCACATGCGTTCCCTTCGCACCCTCTCTGCCATCGCCATGTCCGTATCGCTCCTGGGGCTGACAACTCCCGCCGCAGCAGCACCCGCCGAACCCCCATCTCCCATCCATGTAACCGCCTCACCGAGCGAATCATTAGCCCTTATTTCGCCCGCATCATTCACATACCCGAATTGGATATGTCGCATCGCACCATCTTACTGCTGACCGATCCCGTTGATCGGAATTGGTTTTGGGGCTTGGGGATGGATGTCATTCCCAAGCCCCAAAACCATCCCCGGTCCGGCGCTCCAACCCCGAGGCCCTCTGCCCACACGCACGGTGCCGCCGCAAAGGAGGGTGTCAACGAGTTCGATGGTCTCGGCCTCCAGGACAAACACCTTTTTGTCCAGCAGGCCGCGCATGCTACTCGAGACCGAGGGGAGCAGACTCCGCATCCGCGCTATGTAGCTCGTCGGTGCGCTGAGCCGGCTCCGCCCTTGCGGGCACGTCACCTCTCCCGCCAGGAGCAGGGAAACCAGCCGTCCCCGCTCCGCCTGCTCGGGAAGCACGAGTGCCGAGCAATGCGGGTCCGCCCGCATATGGGCCACGTGCCAAGATCCCTTCGATGAGACGAAGACCAAGCGGTGCTCATCAAGCGGAGCGAAGAAACACGGCGTGAGCCGAGGTTCCTTCGCGCCCACGGTGGACGCACATATCGTGCTCGTCGAGGATAGTGCTTACACGCTCCATGATCGTACTCACCCCCAAGGATGAGTCGGTATTACATCCCATGAAGCTACCTCCTCCCAGAAGAATCCATCCATTCAACGGATGAGCGGCTCAGTTATTCGCAGCCTCCCAGCGGAAAGTCTTAACCGCCAGGGGAACGGCCACGATCGCCAAGGCGGTGAGAACCACGAAGTCCAGCGTCGTCTCATATCTCTGCACGCCTCCGGTGACCCAGAACAACAAGTCCCCGAAGTATGAGGTGGGAAGGAAGTCGAAGACGCGCTTGACCGAGTCGGACAGCAGTTCCAGGGGGACGACCACCCCCGATGCGAACAGGAAGAACATCCCGGTGAATGTGGCGATATTGGTGGCAGCCTGCCCCGAACTGACGATCGAGCCGATGAAGTAGCCCAGGGCCAGGAACAGCACGGAGGAGGGCAGGGCGACGAGCACAGCACGCCATACGGCGGCGGTCTCGCTGATGCCGAGAAGCGCACCCAGAACTCCAACCAGAACACTGAGCGCGATCGCAAGGAGCACTCGAACGGCAAGGTGGGTCAGGATGAATTGTCCCCGTGACACCGGGGTGGTGCCCAGAATACGCAGGGTGCCGTACTGCCGGTACTCGGCGATCGGGCCGGCGGTCAGTGTCATGCACGTCCCAGTGAGAAGCATGCACAGGGCGATTGGTACCACCATCACCGAGAAGTCTGGTCCCGGTCCTCCCATTGTCGAGTGGAGGATCTTGTCCATGCCCAGGAAGACTCCAGCGATAAAGAAGGGAAGGAGGATGGCGACGCCGAAGTTCGTCCGATTGCGGGACATCTCCCGCCAGTGGGTGATGGTAAGGGGACGGGCGCTGCGGAGCGCACCGCTGTCGGTCGTGGTGCTCATGGTCAGTCTTCCTCGGGTGTCGTAGTAGCGGTAAGTTCGGTGCCGGTGGCGGCCAGATAGGCGTCGCCCAGCGTGGGCTGACGGATGCCGAGGTCGTAGCATCCGGGAGTCTGGGACAGGAGAGCGAGTGCCTCATCGGTCCGCGCCGTCATGAGAGCGGCGGAGCGGTCCGGGTTGACCGTGAGGTCCCCGAGCGACCGCAGCCGGGAGGCGTTCTCCTCAGTCAGGTCCCCTGACAGGCGGAAGACGACTGCCGGTCCTCCGGCGAAGGAGGCGATCAGCTCCTTTGGGGTCCCGGAGCTGACGCACCTGCCACGGTCCACAATGAACACGGAGTCCGCCAATGCGGTGGCCTCCTCCATGGAGTGTGTGGACAGGACGATCGTCGTGCCGCGGTCCCTCCAGCTGCCGAGGACCGACCACAGTCGTTCCCGTGCCCGCGGGTCCAAGCCGGTGGAAGGCTCGTCAAGAATGAGCAGCTCGGGGTCGGACACCATCGCCAGGGCGACGTTAAGACGCTGGAGCGTGCCCCCCGAGAGCTTGGTCACCTGGCGCTCGACGTACTTCGCCAGCTCGAGGGAGTCGAGGATCTCGTCGGCAGGCCGGGGATGGTCGTAGAAGGAGGACCACAGGTCCAGCAGTTCGCCGACGCGCAGGTACTGGAAGACCTTGGCCTCCTGCGGCTGGATGGCGACGCGGCGACTGAGTTCGTCCCGTGCCGTACGCGGGTCGAGGCCCAGGGTGCGCACGGTGCCCGAGTCGGGGGTGCGCAGGCCGACCGTCATCTCCAGGGAGGTGCTCTTACCGGCGCCGTTGGGGCCGAGGAAGGCGTGGATCTTGTGCTGCTCGGCGGTCAGCGTCATGCCCGCGAGGGCGTCAATGGCCCCACCGGGGGTGTCGTAGCGCTTGCGAATATCCCGCAGTTCAAGCGCGGGGCTCTCGGCGGTCATGGTGAGTGTCTCCTTCAGTTGTGGACGATGTTTCACAGAGGTGTGCCGCCAGGCACTCCTCGAGCGGGTTCAGCGAGCCTTTCTCATCAGGGTTGAGGGCAGGGGGCTAGGGATCGTTGGGGTGGTGCGGGAAGGTGGGTGTGTCGTTAGTGAGTGCACGCGGAGTCTTTCGGCAGCATGCGTCTCGACCAAGAAACCAAGCCCGAAAATGAGGCCTCGCGCGCTGCCCTATCGTGCCACCCTCGACGTACCTGACGCCACCGCCCGCACCGTGTCCCGGTGAATCGCAGCCCACCGCCACCGCCACGACGTCCGTCCCTGGCAGCGGGCCGCCACCAGCTGGGCCCAGACGATCATGCTGCTGCGTCGGCTAACAGGGATCTTTGTGTTTGGGGGGGTGGCTGGTGGTGTGTTCTGGTCGGCCTGAGGGCAGTATCTCCCGCGCCCCCATGCGTAGCCTCCCGCGCCTGAACACGGCCTGCCGCGCCCGAGGGAGACCTGCCGCGTGGTTGTCTTGGGCGGCCGCGCCCCTCAAGCGCGAAGCGCTGGCCAGCGCTGGTTTACGACCCCGGGGTGGTCGCGAATCGCAGCCCAAGATCGTAAATCGACATGGCGCCCGTCCTACCAAGCACAGCCGACCGGGGAACACGAACCCCACCAACCCCGGGGCACGCACTAGGGTCAGGTCCCCGTCCCTGAACCCCAGGGCCAACGGGGAGCTTGGGGGCACGAGCACGGCACCCCGCGAGGAGAACATCCCGGTCGCCGACCCCGCGGGCGCGTACGCAACACCGCTTGACCGTCCGCAACACCATTCACCGCTCTGCTGTACGCCCCGGGAGGCCTTCAGCAGACCGCTAAGTCGCGTCACAATCCCCTAAGTAGCGTCGTAAAGAACCTCCCCGACACCCCCCAGACCCACACCGACACTGGCGCAGGCCAGATGGACTGCCGAGTGCATCGGCGGCGGGCTCTGGCGGGCGGGCCGTCATGGGCCGACGACAGGGGATGGCGTCAGGGGGTGGACGGTTCGTGTGTTTGCCTGACGGCTCGTCAGGAAGCTCCAACAGCTCGGCATGACCGACGACGACTCGTGCACCCACCCCACGGACCGCCGCCGGACGAGCCGAACCGTCGACCAGAGCGCACGAACCCTCACGCACGATCCGCCGATATCCGCCGTGACCCGCCGGGACTCACGGTGAACCATCCCATCCCCGCTCACCGCACCCACCGGGGCGCACACACAAACCACCACCCAGACACCCCACACACCACGCCCACAAACACGCAGAGCCGGTAAAACCTGGTGGCCTAGTGACTGCCGAAGGGCCGCGGGTGGTTATCAAGCCTGCAGCGATCAAGAACCTGGGCCCTGTCCGCCAGGACGCAGAGGTCGGTCACCGGCACCGGCATGAACGGCGTACTCCGTGGTGATGATGAACTGGTCGCCCGGGGCAAGCAGAGAGGCCGCCTGCAGCTGGAGCCAGCCGTGCGGACAGAGGGGTGGCCCTGGCCGGTGAGGCTGTCGCCGACCAGGGCCACCCTGAAAGGGTGCGCGGATGGTGCTCCGTCCAGGTCAGTTCCCGATGACTCCTGGGCGCCGTCGCTCGACGACGATCGCCGTGGTGACGAGGACGGCGGCAAGCACGATGAGCCACATAAGGGCCGAAGTGGTGCTCAGGGTCTCGTCGGCGAAGGAGCTGGGACTGACGAGGTTGTCAACCAGAGCGCTGATGGTGCGTCTACCGACTACTCGCTCCAAGACCGGGCTGCTGCTCTGGAGGAGGGGCTCAGCCAGCAGGAGCCAGCCGGCCACGCCCGCCAGGGCGGGGATCGGCCGGCGGATGAGGACGGCGGCTCCGATGACGCTGAGCTGGGCGAGGACGGCGCCCAGCGGGGCGGCGACCAACATCCGGGTAAGACCGGCAGTGGCCAGGACGGCGCTGACGCTGGTGGCAGCGCTCAGGACCGCAAGACCCGCGGCGATGGACACCAGGGTGACCACCGCCGCCTGGAGGCCGGCGTGGACCGCGCAGGCGGTGATGACGGCGCTGCGACGCGGAAGAGCCGTGTAGACCAGGGCCAGCTCGCGGGTTTGGATGAGACGCAGGTAGGTCCACGAGCCGGTCAGGACGGTCAACGGCAGGCAGAGCATGCCCCACCCGCCGCTGACGGCCACGAACGCGGACTCGGCGTCACTGAGGGCACCGGAGGAGGTCAGGGAGATCTCGAAGATGACCACCACGCCGGCAGTGATGGCGGCGTTCGCGACGGCGGTGAACAGGGTCAGGAGCAGCGTGCGCCGCAACGCTCCGTGGGCGCTCATACTGGCCCAAAGCCAGGCCAGGACATCAGCCAACACACCCCTGCGGGACCTGGCCCCGGTAGTGGGGGCAGGCGCTCCCACCAGGTGAGGGCGAGCGGCGTCGCCGTCGGCCGCCTGACGCGTCGGGGTTGCTGCGGCCGTGGCGGTATGCGCGGAGGCGGTCGTCGTCGGGGTGGCGCTCATGGCGGGTGCGGCCTCGGCGGTCAGAGCGACGGTGTGCAGGCCCCAGGGCCGTCCGGCCGGGTCGGCGGTACGCATGAGGAGGAAGGCGGCGGCCGCACAGGTGAGGGCGGCCAGGCCCGCCAGCGGCAGGAAGCCCCAGGTGTCAAAGGCAGGCAGGCCCATCTCGCCCCAGCCGCCGTACAACCACATGACAGCGGCGGAATACGGGGCCAGGGCCGCTCCGACGGACGGAGGCACGAGGTTGCCCACGACGGTGAAGAGGAGCTTCTCGATCACCTGGCTCCAGAGGACCAGTCCCGTCGCCACCCACGGCAGTGACCTCAAGTTGGCCAGGACGGCCACGCCAAAACCGAAGCACACTGCCAGCGGCGGCAGCACCAGCAAGCGAGCGGCCATCGGGGCGGCGGCGGCCAGGGCGGTGGCGGCGTCGGGCCAGCCTCCCAGCGGCATGAAGGCCGCGATGAGGACCAGGGACCCCAGGGCGCTGACCTGGGCGGCGACAAGGGAGGAGACGAGCTTGGCGGCCAGGATCGCGCGCGGACGCGGACGGACCAGGACGACACTGGCCAGCATGCCATCACGCGCGTCACCGGCCAGGACCAGGACGGGCAGAGTGAACCACGCCAGGCGGCAGACAAGCTCGTTAAAGCTCAGTGCCATGCTCACATAGGAGCCGGCGGAGGAGGAGTACGCCAGGGCGAGGTAGATGTCCAGGAGGGCGCAGGCGGCCAGTGCTCCTGTCAGCAGCAGGGCGGGCCACCGGTAGACGTAGAGCTTGTAGAGCTCGCTGATGAGCAGTCGCATCGCTATCACCGCTCCTTGGGGGCGAGGTGCTTGAAGAAGGCGTCTTCCAGGCTGCCTTCCGCCTCGAAGTCGCTCAGGCTGCCACTGCCGGTGACGCGTCCGTTGGAGATCATGACGACGCGGTCGGCTACGGCGGAGACCTCGGTCAGGATGTGGGAGGACAACAGGATGCCCCGGCCCTGGTCTCGTAGCTCTCGTAGCAGGTCACGGAACCAGCGGATGCCCTCGGGGTCCAGTCCGTTGAGCGGCTCGTCCAGAACGAGGTAGCGCGGGTCGCCCAGCAGCGCTCCGGCCAGGCCCAGGCGCTGGCGCATGCCCAGGGATAGGCGCGAGACACGTCGTTTGGCGGCGTAGGCCAGGTCGACCTGCTCTAGCAGCAGGGGGATGCGGGAGCGGTCCAGGCCCCCGGCGATGGCCAGCCAGTTCAGGTACTGCGTCACCGTCTGGCCCCCAGCGATCCACTGGGCGTCGAGGATGGAGCCGATGGTGCGCATCGGCTGAGGCAGCTTCGCGTAAGGGGTCCCCTCGATGAGGGCGGTGCCCCGAACGGGGCGCTCCAGGCCCAGCAGGATGCGCAACGTGGTGGACTTGCCCGAGCCGTTGGGCCCCAGGAAGCCGACGATCTCGCCGGTGGAGACCTCGAAGGACACGTCGCGCAACTCGAAGCCCGAATAGGCCTGGCACACGTCAGTCAGGATGATGGACATGGTGATACTCCCATGGTTGAGAACGGTTTGGAGTGATGGGTGTTTTTTGGACAGTCAGTTGTTGTGTGTTTGTCAGGCCGTTTTCGGGGTGACGGCCGACATCGGGCTAACGGGTCCTCCGATCAGATGATGCTGCGGGGCGGGCAGGCGGGGGCGCAGGCTCACTGCGTCAAAGGTGCCGGGGCCCCGTGTGAGCCGGTGCATGGTGTCCAGGAGGCCGCCCCACCCCAGCATGTAGCCCTGGACGGTCGTGCGGCCGACCGCGCCGGTCTGGGTACCGCGGGAACGGGCCCGGCTTACGGCCCCGGTCCACAATAAGCCGGCCTGGGTCATGCCCTCGGGAAGGAGTCCCGTCTCTGAGGCCAGTAGAAGAGCCTGTATGCAGCCGCTCACCCCGTGGCACACGGACAGGTCAACGGGGTCCTCTCCCAGAGCCTGACTGCTGATCCGGGCGGCGAGGGCCCCGGCGGTCGAGGGCGGCGCTTCAAGGCCCATCCGGTGCAGGTCGGACAGAACGATCAATCCGCCCGAGGCCCCGGCGCACCACGACGTGCCCAGCCGGGTGTCCTCCAGGCTGCCTTGCAGGCCGCGGAGGATCTTGGTCAGCGGCTCGTCAACCGCAAGGCCGAGGGCGTGGCGTGCGCGGACCTGGGCCCACAGGGCCCCTACCTCCCCGTGGGCGAGATTGTACCAGTCCCGTTCCCAGCGGACCTCGGGCAGCAGTTCCTCCAGCCGGCTGAGGGCGGCCACGAGGCGGTCACCCACCTGGTCGGGCTGGCTCGCCGCAGCGAGGATGCTGCCAGACAGGCCCGTGATGAGATCGATGTCCTCAGGCCGTGGGCACAGGCGGGCGAGCACGTGGGGGCCAGGTGGGACGGCAGCCATGTCGTCATCTGGAAGCCAGCCGTGCATCGGACCGGCAAACACCGACAGGACCGGGGTGCCAGCCGACTCGTCCTGGATCGCCAGCCGGGTGCTCAGTGCGGCTCGCGCCTGCCGTGCCAGGGGCGAGCCGGGGTGCCTGGAGACCAGAGTGGCGACGAGACCACCGAGGTCGTGGAACGACATGACCCGGTCGAGCTCGAAGGTCTCCAGGCCGTCGTGGCCGAGGTGGGACAGCCAGGAGGCGCCCAGACCCTCATCGGTCAGACCCCGCAGCGCCGTGCGCTCCAGGAGCCTCAGGACGCCATTCGCGCAGCGGTTCGGGTCTTCCTCCAGCGCTCCCTCGACGAGAGGGGCGGGGTAGGGACGTCCTTGCCCCGCAGCGAGCTCGCCGAGCGAGGTCTCGAGAACCTGGTGGTGGAAGAGCGGGTCGCGCTGGCAGAAGCGCCGGAGCGAGGTGGTCGCCGCTGCGACGGGGCTCGCGGCGAAGTAGGGGCGAGATACCGGCTGGCCACGGTGGAGCAGCCGTGTTCCGTCGGCCCGGACCTGGAAGGCCGGGACGTCGAAGTTGGCAAGGTCTTTCCGCTCTCGCGCCCCGACGGCCCCGTCGTCGTTGTAGTCCTGGTCGCGCAGGACGGAGAGGATCCCCTGTCGCTGCCGGGCGTCGCGGAGCGCGCTCAGCTGGACGGAGGCGTCCAGGAGCTTCGTGTAGGTCTCCGTAGGGCGCAGCACGACACGGAACGTCCCTGAGCCGGACTGCTGCAAAAGCGAGACGACCTCCTCCTGGCACTCCCTCAGTGCTGCGTGCATCCTCAGGTATCCGGCAGTGACGCGGTCGATGTGGTCGACGGGGTCGACAACCTCGCCGTAGAGGCGCACGACGTTGGCCTCATGGTCGATCTGCACCTCGGAGCGGGCCATCCGCACGGCGTCCGTGCCGTCGTCGAGGAGGGTGAAGGTCGACTTTCGGGAGACCTGCTCCCAGGGGACCCCCAGCGCGCACAGCAGGATGTCGAAGGCTCCTTCCCTCACCCGCATGGGGAGCATGAGCGTGGAGCCCGGAGACCTTTCGCCCGCCTCGAGGAGGATGTCCCCAAGACGGTTGGAAGGACCCACGGTGCCGGGCTGAAGGAGTGTCTCTGTGTCGATGACGCACGGGCTGGGTCCACGCACGATGACATTCTCGTGGTGCAGGTCCCCAGCGCCGATAGCGGTCAGGAGGGCGGCCAGGAGTCCGAAGCGGTAGAAGTACTGACTGACCTCACCGGGGGTTGCGGGCTCCCGAGCGGGGACGAACTCCTGCCAGCTGCCCCACGAGCCGGCAAGGGTACGGGGAGCGCAACCGGTCAGGTCCTCCCCGCAGTATCGGCTCACGAGCCCGAGAAGGTCTGCCAGCAGGAGGTCTCCGTCAGCGCTGTGCGGCTTGAACAGGATGCGCTCGCCACTGGCGCAGGACAGGACCGTGACGGACTGGCCGCCGTTGTGGCTGTCGCCCTTGCCGAAGGTGACGGTCTCCGGGTCGAAGTCTGGCGGAATGAGTCCGCAGGAGACCAGGTGCTGGCGGTCCTCCTGCCAGGCCTGGGCCAGCTGCCAGGCGTTGGCGACGTGCATCGAGGCGCGAGTACGCAGGAGCTGGTCGGCTGTTGGCCAGCGTAGCCGGAGGCCTGCGACGACCTCCGGCCTGCCCAGGTGGGCGGCGTAGCGCCGCAGGGCCTGCTGGGAGTCGGCCTGCATGGGGAGGCCCGCGTCCTGACGGAACTCGTGAAACTCTTCAAGGAGGGCACGGAACCAGATCCGGGAGGCCTCCTCAAGGATCTTGTCGTGGACGCTGTGCGTGAGGTGGGCGGGCAACGCGGCGGCCTCGGTCTGCTGGAGGGACTGCGCCGTGACGGCCTCGAGGAAGGGGTGGAAGGCATCGAAGGCGGAGGTCAGGGCCTGTGTCGTGGGCAGGGCGGGGGCAGTCATGCTGCAGCACCTTTCTTGTAGAGGGCGGCGTAGGTGGAGTTGGCCTGGATGAGGCTCTGGTGGGTGCCGTGCTCGACGACTCGGCCGGAGTCCATGACGTAGATGCTGTCGGCGGAGCGCACTGTCTCCAGGCGGTGGGCGATAACGACTCGTGTGCATCCCAGGTCGCGGAGGACCTTGTTGACGCGGTGCTCGTTCAGCCGGTCCAGGGCGCTGGTCGCCTCGTCCAGCACCATGATTCGGGGCCGGCGCAGCAGTGCCCGGGCGATAGCGAGGCGCTGACGCTGTCCGCCGGAGAAGTTCGCACCGAGGTCGGACACCTGGGTGGAGTAGCCCATCGGGAGGCTGTCGATGAAGTCGAGGAAGCCCAGGGAGCGGCAGTGCCGGACGATCTCCTCCTCGGGCATGTCGCTGCCGAGGGCCAGGTTCTCCATGAGGGTGCCGTTGTGGAGGGTGACGTCCTGCGGGACGTAACCGATGTGCCGACGCAGCGCGTCCCGGTCGTAGTCCTCAAGCAAGTGGCCTCCGATGCGGACCTGGCCTGAGGAGGGGGCGTAGAGGCTGCATAGGACCTTTGCCAGAGTGGTCTTGCCGGAGCCCGACTGGCCCACCAGGGCGGTCATCTCTCCCTCGCGAATCGTCAGGCTGACACCGTCGAGCACAGGTACGGGCTCGTTGGCGTAGCGGAAGGACAAGTTCTCCAGCTCGATGCGGCCGTCACGGATGACGCTGATCGCACCGCCCGTCGGCTCGGGCGCGGTGGCGATGATGTCCTCGAGGCGGTCAAGGTGGTTGGAGCAGGTGATGAAGTCGGTGTAGGTGCCCAGCAGGCCTGAGACGCCGGCGAGCATCGTGGCCGCCAGGGAGGAGACGGCCACAGCCTGCCCCAGGGAGGTCGAGGGAAGCGTCGTGCCGTAGAGCAGCAGCGTGAAGGGGCCGAAGAGCTGAAACGCGGCGCTGACCGAGCCCACGATCCCGTTCTGCCAGCGCATCCTGCTGTGGAGGGCGGTGAGGGAGCGGTCGTACTCCTTGCGCCACTTGCTCTCCATTGTCGTGGTGTAGCCGCCGATCTTGATCTGGGCGATGGAGGAGACCGCGTCGTACTGCACCCCCTGGGCCTCCATGAGCGCGGTGATCTCCTCGTCGATGGCCCGACTGAGGGGCTGGCGGGTCAGGAGGAGGAAGGCGAGGAGAAGGACGAGGATCACCGTGGCGGCCAGGCCGAGCTGAGGTGAGACGACCCAGATGTAGCCGAGGACGACGATGGCTGTTCCCAGGTCGAACAGGGAAGACACCAGCTGGCTGGACAAGGTGTCGCGCAGGTAGTTGACGCCGGCGAGGCGTTGCATGAGCTCGCCGGGCACGCGGGTGGCGAAGTAGGACAGGGGTAGGCGCAACAGGTGCCCGAAAGAGGTCTGCATGAGTCCGGCTCCCAGGCGTCTGACCACGCGTGAGGTAGCCAGGGTGCGCACGTACTCCACGACGATGTACAGCACCACGGTGGCTGCTGTGGCGAGCAGGAGGGTACGGGCCGATGTCCCGGCGCCTGCGGGTGCGCCGGTCACATGGTCGACGAGGTGGGCCGTGATCATCGGCATGACGAGGGTGACGAGGTAGGTCAGTACCGTCGTCGCGGCGATGACTCCCGTGCTGGCCAGATCGAGGTCCCAGGTGAGTCCGGGCAGCCGCCACTGGTGCAGCGGCTGGCGGCGTCGGGGCTGGAAGCCGGGCCCGCGCGTGGCTGTGAGGATCACGCCGGAGTAGTTCTCGTCAAAGGTGGCGCGTGAGAGCGTCCTGCGTCCCAGGGCGGGGTCCATGAGCTTGACCCGATGGCGGCCGAGGTGCTCCAGGACGACGAAGTGGGACTTCTCCCAGAAGACGATCGCCGGTAGCGGCAGCTCGGTCAGCCGTCCGGTCCCGGCCCGGTAGGAGCGGACCTTGCAGCCGTTGTCACGCAGGTAGTCCTGCAGCTCGGTGATGGACAGCCCAGACCGGCCTGGTCGCAGGCAGCGACGGGCGTCGGTGAAGGAGCGGTAGCACCCCAGGTGCTCCAGGACGGCCAGGCAGCAGGCGAGACCGCACTCCGTCTGCGAGACCTGGGTGCGCACGGGGACACGGTGCCTCATGAGTGGACCTCCAGGGTTGTCGGGGAGACTGTGATGGTGGGGTCGATGCGTTCCGCCAGGTGGAGGAGTGAGCCGGCGATCCCGATCATCAGGCCGTCGCTGAGGGAGTAGCGACTGTGCGGATCGCGACTCTTCCGGGCGATGGCCTGCGGGGTGATGACCTCCTCCATGCGGGTCAGGACGGAGGTATCTGTGCATGCGCCGTGGTCGATGAGCCAGCGGGCGGCGTCGTAGTCGCCCAGCGAGCCGTGGCAGTAGGTGAGGTTGTAGGCCGCCCCGTCGTTGGCGATGTCGGCTGTCAGCCCTGTCAGCTCGCTCCGGTGGACGTCTGTGAGTCCCTGGGTGAGCCGGGCGGCTGCGAGGCCGAGGAGCACGCCGGCGCGTCCGTGGCACCAGCCGTGGTTGACGTGACTGCGGTCCGAGGCGGTAAACCAGTTACGGCTGTCCTCGTCCCAGAAGGTGGCCAGGTGGTCCAGGAGCGTGGGTATGTAGCGCTGAGCCTGAGGGTGCTGTGCGACGGTGTAGAGGACTCCGGCTGTGCCGTGAGCGAAGCCGGAGTGGTGGGCGACCTCGGTGTCCTTCCAGCTGCCGTCCGTGATGGTGGCAAGGGCCTTGTCGAGGTCGTGGCCGACTATGGGCTCCGTGACGCCGAGCATCTGGCTCACGCGCCAGGAGGCGATGACTCCGCTGATGGTGTCGAGCTCGTCCGCCGGGTCGGTGGGGCGGGTGCTCCTCCACAGGTGGCGCAGGAGGTCACCGCTGGAGCGGCACCAGTCGGGGCGCTCCAGGACCTGTCCTGCCGCCCACAGGGCCCAGGCCACGCCCGCGGCGCCCGCGTAGGTTCCTCGTACCGGGGAGGCGGCCTCAGGATCATCTCCCACCACGTCGATGGTGGTGTCGAAGATCTGGGAGGCTGCGCGGGTGAGGGCCGTGTCGCTGAGCGCGCGACCTGCGCGGGCGAGGGCGAGGGCGGTGCCCAGGCGGCCGGTGTAGAGGTCGTATCCCAGTACGCCGGGGGGCCAGGGGCGGGTCGTCTCCACTGAGGCGAGGGGGCCGATCCACGTCATCGGGTGGCGAGAGTCGGTGTCGGTGAGCATACGAGCGACGATCTGTCCGCCTAGGTTCGCCGCGAGGTCGGTGAGCGTCATGCGGTCCTCACTCGGCGCCCACGACGCCGGGCGGGGGGCGAGTGCCGGGCGGGCCGTCGGGGCGATGGACTCGTCGGGAACGATTCCACAGA
The DNA here is from genome assembly GCF_004798665.1 of Actinomyces procaprae. Lineage (NCBI taxonomy): Bacteria > Bacillati > Actinomycetota > Actinomycetes > Actinomycetales > Actinomycetaceae > Actinomyces > Actinomyces procaprae. The sequence continues at coordinate 81,974 of NZ_CP039292.1, read as the reverse complement.
AGGCCGAGCGGATGAGACGCAGCTGGCGGGCCAGATCGGTCTCGTCCAGTGCCCGGATCCGTTCCAACGCAGTATCAATCGGCGCCCGGTCCAGTGGTAGGAGGGCTCGTGCGCCGGCGGCGTCGAGGACATGGGGCCTGCTCGTGTCGGTGGTGAAGTAGGGGATGTCCTGGTCCAGGAGGCTGCTCACCTCCTCGGCGATGAGCCGCGTGTGGGAGGTGCCCGTCAGCCCGACCCGCAGGGCGAGCATCCGAGCGAGCCCGGCTGAGCCTGCGGCGAGTGGGGAGGTGAGTGTGGACAGGATCTGGGCGTAGAACTGGGTCGGGTTGTGGATGTAGCGCAGGCGCAGGCCCGAGCAGCAGTCGGCGACGACATTGAGCAGCGTCTCGCGGCTGCCCATAAGAGCGCGGTAGGTCCGACTGAAGGCGGAGGCGAAGGCGTCCGAGCAGGCGCGCACCTCGTCCAGGTCAGTGCCGCGATGGCGCTCTGGCTCCGGCTCCGTCCCCTCTTTGGTGAGGATTACTGACATCTCGTCGGTGAAGGGGTTGGTGATGGCGTGGTGGCGGAACGCCCCGCCGTTGACCTGCTCCTGCGGGCCGAGGAGGCCGACGTCGTAGTAGGAGTCGGGGTCCTCAGGACGTGACACGACCATGGGCAGCACGCCTGTGCCGAATACTGACTGGGCGAGTAGTCGGTTGGCCTCGTGGTGGGCTGTTGCACTACCGCCGTCCTGGTTGGGGACGTAGGGGTGCAGCATAGTCTCCATGTCGATGGGTACGGGGCCGTCCGCGGTGAGCAGGACGTTCTCCGCATGCAGGTCGTTGCATCCCAGGACGTAGAACAGGGCCGACAGGCCACCGGTTTGTCCAGCAGCATCGACCAGGCTGACGTCGTCGGTGGCCTCGACGAACTCGGCGTAGCCATAGCCCTCTTTGCGGATGACGTGAGCCGAGCGGTAGTGGCCGATGATGGGTGCCAGGCGGGAGACGATCTGCTCATAGGCCCATTCGCCGTCCATCGAGCGGGGCTTGTAGACGAATCGGACGCCGCTGGACGTGGTGACGGTGGTGACGCGACGGCCGTGGTGGTGGCAGTCGCCTCCCGTCTGAAGGCTGGTGACAGTATCGGTGGGTGGGATGCCGAGCTCGCTGGTGATCTCGTCCCAGTCCAGCTCAAGGCGGCGGACGAGCTCGGTGAGGAAGGCTTCGGTGTTCCTCATGGTGGTCATCAGCATGGTCCAGGCGACGGGGAACCGTGAGCGAATGAGAGACGGGCGGGAGGCCAGGCGCCTGGTGAATTCGCGGTAGCGGTCGTGCGGAGTGTCCGCCCGCAGCGCCCCCTGATCGCGCTCCTTCCGGAGAAGGCTGACAAGGGGACGGGTGAGGATGCTGTCTAGGGAGTCGACAACGATGCGGCGGCGGGTGCTCCTGGCGGTCGCCAGGAGATCGCCTCGGTGGGTGCGCTCCTTCCCAGGGTGGTAGGTAGCGGCCTCCACGGCCTCGTACAGGTGCTGGAAAGGGGTCCGTTCCTGGCTGGCAGGAAGGGTGAGCGGGCCGATGTCGTCGCCGGGGTTGGAGGGTGGGAGCGAGACCTCGCTCATGCGCTCGAGGTAGTCGCTCAGGCGAATGCTGTCGAGCTCTGGGAAGAGGTCGGTGGCGTCCAGGGTCGTCATGTGCGGAGGTCTCTTTCCGTCAAGGAGGAGGTGCTGAGGAGGAGAAGTGAGGGGAGGGAGGGAGGAAGCAGTACTCCCTCCCTCCCCTCAGCGATTGGTCACCGGCACTTGCTAGTGCATACTGCGGTCGGGCAGATGGTGGTCGTGATGCCAATGCCGCAGGGCCAGGAGCTGGGGGTTGTTCCGCCGTAGGCGCTGATGTCATTCAGCTCCTCCAGCTCGGAGGCGGTGTAGGTGCCGGTCAGGTTCTCATGGGTCATAGTCGTGTCCTTTCGGTCGGTAGCTGCTGGTGGGTTGATTGTCGTGCGAGGGCGATTAGTTGCACATACTCTGGCACTCCTTGGTGAGGGTGCAGAAGAATCCGCGGTTCCCGAGCTTTCGCGACAGCCAGGAGACGCCGCCGTTTGCGGTGATGTAGTCCTGCTCGGTGATCTCGTCGAGGAGGTCGTTCTTGGCGGTGGAGGTGGAGGTGAACTTGGCGTTCATTTGAGTGTTCCTTTCGGGTCGGGTGTGAGTGGTGCGGATGCTGTGGGCTCCCCACCGGTTGTCGTTGCTGACAGGGACAAGTGTGTTCGCCGTCCGGGGTGCTTCCCATCAGCAGAACGGCTCAGACTTATGAGACTTAAGGAGGAGCCAGGGCCAACCATCGTCTAGTTGATCCAGAATGCTGAGACCGGGCCCGCTCCACCACGGGGTGCGGCAGCACTGAGCCTTTCTCACCCGGGTTGGGTGCGAGGGTGCACATATGTGGCGCTTCCGGTTTGCAGGTGTGAGGTCTGGCCGGGGCGTGTCCTCTAGCAGCCCCGCCAGGTCATCTGGACCGGCTCGTCGTGCTTGTGGATGTGGCGGCCGGCGTGTCTCCGGGTGAGGAGACCGGTGGGCCTGCCGGCTCGACACGGTGACCGTCGCCCAGCTGTCACTGATTGCACCACTTTACCTGCCCGGACAGGAGCCACCTAGCACAAATCGTTGAAATCATGCGGTTCTGTTGACCGGGTTCCCGGCGCGTCCCGGCGAAAGTGGTGCAATCTGTGACAGCTGGGAGCACCATCGGATGCTCACGGGCGCTGCGCGTTTGCGGGCGTGGTGGTGCGGGCCCGCGGGTGGTCGTGCCCGGGCTCGCGGGTGGTCGTGCTCGGGCGCGCTGTTCGGCGTGCACCGCCGGCTAGGAGGCCGTGCTCGGGACGGGGTGGTCGTGCTCGGGCGTCGGGGCAGCGAGGTTGTGGGACCTGCGCGGAGGTTCTGGAGCTGAGGAGGACTTGTGGCCGGCGGGGGGTGTCCTCGGGGCGGTGTCGCGGGCGTCGAGCGAGTGCGGTCAAGACCAGCGCGCGGGAGCCTGTCAAGTTTTCTGTGTAAGCGGGTTGTTGCTTACAGGTAGGGGTTGATTCGTTCTGGGTAGGCCAGGGCCTGTTGTTGGAGGGCTTGTTTCCAGTTGGTGGTTACCGCTCCTTCCACGAGCCGGCCCTTGGCTTTGCGTTTGCTGGCGGGTAGGTTCTTCTCCTTCTCGCGCTGTCTGGCGCGCTTGTCCACGGGTGTTGCAGATCGCCAGCCACAACAGCTTCACCGCGGCCTCATCGGAGCGGGTGCTGGCCCCTGTTCTTCGACACCTTGCGCAGCTGGTAGCTGGGCGACTCGATACTGTTGGTGGAGGGGGTACCTCCCACGAAGTGGGGGAGAGATGACCCGGCGCAGCATCGGCCGGAGTACGCCAGGAACGGCGGTGTTCCTCTCCCAGGCGTCGGTGAAGGCCTGTGTCCGCCGCCGGGTAGCGCTGGCCGAGTTCGCTGGCCTCGAAGGCCGCCAGGGCCACCCCGGGGCGGCCTCCTCGTTGGCGGCCTGGCAGGGTCGGCCGCAACGCGGCGCACACGCCCCTTGCGGTCCTTGTAGGACACGAACCGTGTGGCAGCCCGGACCCGGGTGCACTACGCAGGTCCGGGGCGGTGGCCTGTGGCCAGGTCGCCTCGATCGCCTCAGGGAACCCGGTCAGCCCGCCCGGCACACGATCAGCACGCCCCTAGGACGCCGCGGTTGTGCCGGCACGGGCGCACACCCCGGCCCAGAACTTAGCTCCCTCATGGGCCAGGTGCCCAGATACCCAGGACGTGCTTAGGGCGTGTTATGTAAGTCGTTTGAGCCAGTGGTCGATGCTGGCGATGTGGGTGGTGGCTTGGTAGCGGACGGCGAGCTTGTCGTACCTGGTGGCCATGGCGCGGTTCTGCTTGAGCTGGCCGAAGCACCGCTCCACGGCGTTGCGGTCCTTGTAGGCCACGGGGTCGAAGGCGGGCGGTCTGCCCCCGGCGCTGCCGCGTCGGCGGCGGTTGTCGGCCTGGTCTGCCTTGATAGGGATGGTGGCCTTGATGTGGTGGTTGCGCAGCCAGTCCCGGTTCCCCTTTGAGGAGTAGGCCTTGTCGGCCAGCACCATCTGCGGCCTGGTGCGGGGCCGTCCACCGGCAGGACGCTGGACACATATCTTGTCTAGGACGGGGATCATCATCGGGCAGTCCGCGACCTGTCCGGCGGTCAGCACCCCGGCCAGCATGCCGCAGGCGGCGTCCACGGCGGCGTGAACCTTGGTCGACCAGCCACCCCGAGAGGTCCCCAGGGCGTGATCCTCGGGCTCCCCCTCCACCAGCTGGGGACTGTCCTTGCGCGCCCCAGCGGCATGCACATGCGCCCGACAGGTGGTCGAATCCACCGACACCCGCCAGCCGATCTTGCCGGCGGCGTCGGCCTGGGCGACAAGGGCGGACTCGATGCGCTCCCACACCCCATCGGTCTGCCAGGCCCGGTACAGGGCGCAGGGCCCTCCACCACGGCCCGTAGCGGGCCGGTACGTCACGCCAGGGCGCACCGACCCGGGTTCTCCACCGTACGGCGTTGATCATGTCCCGCAGCGGATACACGCGCGGCCTGCCACGAACAGGCGGGGCGGGCAGCAGGGGCTCGAGCAGCCCCCACTGAGCATCGGTCAGGTCATGACGAGCGGCAGCGTCTATACTCAACGGTCGAGGCCTTTGGCAGTGTCACGGTTTGTTCTCACACCACCCGTGATACCCCAAAGGCCTCACCCCATCCCGCACACCACGCCGACCACCCCACCCGACTAACGCAACACGCCCTAATCCCGTCCATGCCCCGCCCCAACGGCGATATGCGCGGCCCGGTTGGAGACATGGGCCCCGTCGCGGATCCCGGCCACGATCGCGCCCCTGGCAGAATCACCGGGTAGGTGGGCCACCCGGCGGCCGGCGGGGCCAGGCCAGCACCTCCCCTGCCAGGTCTGGTCGGTGATCTTGCTGATCGTCTCGTGGCACCGGCTCGGTGCCGATGGTCGAGGCCAAATGATGCCGGGGTGTCCCGCACCCTCAATGCCGCCGGCGTACAGGCCGGGTGATCATCCCGTCCAGGCCGCCCCCGGGCGGCGCTGTCCCTTGGGTACCAGCATCGGGGTGAAGGTGCCGGCCCTACCCCTGCGGCACGACCTCCGGGTCGACATCCCCGATCCTTAAGTGCTGATCGTCTTACGGCTGGTGCCGCCAAAGGGAGTTGGTATGCGCCGCGGCGTCGGCAGCGCCCTTCTCGTAGCCCAAGTGGCTGGTCAGCTCGGCCTCAAGACCCCGCTCCAGGGCCGCCTTGAGCACGCCGGTCAGCAGCCCATCCTCTCCAGTCAACGGGGTACCGGCATCGATCTGCGCGAAGATCTCACCCCGACGCGCCCGAGGCCTTCAGCTCCTCCGCGATCTCACGCTGCCGCTCACCAGCCGCAGCCCGGTCTTCAGCAGCAGTCATACTCACCCTCTCGTCTCCTTGTAGGTCGGACCACACCCCTTACACAAACAATCTGACACCCTCCCGGACCCTTCAGCAGACACCGAACCGGCGTAGTAAACCGCGAACCGGCGAGCAGACGAGGTCAGCGCAAAGCACGCCGACGAACCACCTCCCGGCTCCACCCACACCCCCAAACACGAAGCGCCGCATTACCACGGACGGCCTTGGTCGGCTCGCCCTTCCCCATGCCCTTCCCCGTGGCCCAGGTGGTCGAGCCGGCTCTGCCTGCAGGCCCCGCACCCCGGGGGCCCTTCAACAAGGCCGGCAGCAGACCGCCAGCACAGTCAGCACCAGTCAGCTCCAGTCAGCTCCACCCTGCCGGACTCGACCTGCTCAAACAGGCCGTCATCAAGCGCGCCGCAAGGCAGCCGGCTCCCGGACCACACCACTACCAGCCGGAACGGCCTCCCACGCGGCGGCCTTCTTCTCATCAGTCACACTCATGACAGCAGGTGCTCTCAATCAGGGCTCACACAGACCATTGAACACGCTCGGCTAGGACGGTTCAGTGCTCCCCGACAGTTCGCCCAGCCGCAGCCCCACGATGCCACCGCTCCCGCAGCGGCAGCCCCACGCCGACGCCGAGCACACCCACGCACACCCGCCAAAAAGCGGTTCGGGCCGAGCCCCGCTGAGGGGCCCGGCCCGAACTAACCAGGGAGGTTCAGGGACTAGTCAGCTCGGCTCTTGCGTGCCGACGGCGATAAGTCTGCCAAGCGTCGAGACTCTCAACATCGGCCGATCGGCTAGTCGGATCGGACAGCCAATCGGCCGATCCACACTGATTGAGTCCACCCGTTGGACAAATGTGACCCGGTCGCCTCGCTGCGCCACTCCGAGCCCACGCACTCCGAGCCCACCCGATTCGCGGCCGCTCTCCCGGCTGGTACCCACCGGGTGTCCCGCGGCGTCCCAGGGTCCGCCTGGTACGCTCGTTTCGCCCCGGTTGGGGCTGCACGATCCGTAGGCCAACAGGTTGACACCGACATGACAGATGTCCCGCCCCCGGAGAACCCGGAACGCGTCCAGGCGACTTCGCCGGTCGGCATTCCGCGCATTGGCGTCACTCCCGTCGTCGACAAGTCGACGCAGTCCCCCCACACCTCCGCAGGCACCGCGGCCCCTCGGACGACGACACTGCTGGTGGACGCCCCCGAGCGCCACTTGCGCCGCGCCGAGGACCTGCTCGACCTGATCGTGGCCGCACTCGGCCTGACCTTCATGATCATCCTGGCGGCCTACGCCCACGCCACCACCACCGGCGTCACCCAGGACGTGCAGAACGCGCTCGCAGTCGTGCTGCGCCGCGTCCTCGTCTTCCCCCTGCAGGCCATCGAGGGTCTGATCACCTTCACCGTCCCAGTGGTGGTGATCATGAACAGCCTGCTGCGCCGTGCCTGGCGGACGGCGGGCGCGGCCCTGCTGGCCGGAGCCGGAGGCTTCCTCCTGGCCTGGCTGAGCCTGCACGCCCTGAACGCGTGGGGCCCCAGCATTCTCGCCTCCGGCCTGACCGTGACCGCCTCCGGCTCCGCCCGTATAGGCATCTCCACGGTGTTCGCCACCCTGGCGGGCCTGCTCACGGGTGCGGGCGAGCGTCGGTCCTCCCCCGTCATTCGGCACACCTGGACCGCCGTGTGGATCGTGGTGGGGCTGGCGGTCCTGCGCAGCGCGATCACCCTGCCGGGAGCCATCATCTCCATCCTGCTGGGACGCCTGCCCGGACTCGCCGTGCGCTACGCCTTCGGGGTCGACGACACGCGTGCCCACGGCGTCGCCCTGGTGCGGGCCCTGCGTCGCGCCGGCATCGATGCCGTCCGCGTCGTACGCATGGACCGCGCCCCCGCCGCCCGCGCCTGGACGGTTGAGACCCAGACGCCGCTGGGATACACCGAGCGCGTCCGCGAGACCCCCCTGACCGCACCCACAGCACTCGACGACGCCGAGGCCACCGCCACCGTCGTCGACGAGGCCCCGGACGCCCCACCCCCGCCCGAGGTGACCTCTCCACTGCTACCGGAGGACAGTTCCACGATCACCCCCGCCGACGACGTCGACCTCGCCGTCGTCCTGGCCGAGGCCTCCTCCGCGGCACTCACCGAGGGGCGGCTGTCAGCCCACCGCCTGTACGCCGTCTGGGACGCCGAGGGCGTGCGCCGGGACGTCACCGTACTGGACGCCGACCGGCAGGTGGCGGGCTTCCTGGCCACCCTGTGGGACCGGGTCCGCGTGAAGGGACTGTCACCGGAACGGGGCCTGTCGGTGCGCTCGGCCGCCGAGCACGCGGCCCTCATGATCCTTGAGGCGGGTCGCGCCGGCGTGCGCACCCCCGCCCTGGTGGGTATGGCGGAGGCCGACGAGTCCGTCCTGCTGGTGACCGAGCATGTGGACGGCGCCCGCGCCCTGGCGGACCTCGAGGAGGTCGGTGACGACGTACTGACCGACCTGTGGGATCAGATCAGCCGCGCGCACAGAGCCGGCCTGGCCCACCGGGAACTCGACTCCGCGTGCGTCGTCCTCGACGCCGACGGCGCCGTCTGGCTGCTCGGATGGGACTCCGGTGAGACCATCTCCTCCGAGTTGTCCCGCCGAGTCGACCTCGCCCAGGCGCTGGCGCTCACCGCCTCACTGGCCGACGTCGAACGCGCCATCACCGCGGCCTCGCGCTCCCTGAGCACCCAGCAGCTGGCCTCCATCGCCCCCATGCTGCAGCGGGTGGTCCTGCCGGCCGCGACCCGCGAGGCCATGGGGCGGCGCGGCAAGGTACTGCAGGAGCTGCGTGACGCCCTGGTGGACCTGACGCCGACGGCGCATGCCGAGCCGGCCAAGCTGACCCGCTTCTCCCCGCGGACCGTGATCATGGCGATCGTCGGCCTGGTGGCCCTGTGGACGCTGCTGGCCCGCATGAACATCGAGCAGATCACCGACGCCGTCGCCGGGGCGAGCATCTGGTGGATCATCGGCGCACTGGTCTTCTCACTGGCCACCTACGTGGGGGCCGGGCTGGCCCTGGTGGCCTTCAGCCCGGTGCGGCTGTCTCTGTGGAAGTCCACCGAGGTGCACCTGGCCTCATCCGTGGTCTCGCTCGTCGCACCGGCCGGCGTGGGCGGCGCCGCCATCAACCTGCGCTTCCTGTCCCGCAACGGGGTGCCGACGGCGATCGGCGTGGCCACCGTGGCACTGGTCCAGGTGGTCCAATTCGTCGTCACCGTGGTCCTGCTCATCATCGTCGCCGCCACGACCGGCCAGTCGACCAGCCTCACCCTGCCCAGCGGCTGGGTGCTGCTGATCGCCGTCGTCCTGGTCGCCGTCGTCGCCACCGCCCTGTTCATCCCGAAGGTGCGCAGCTGGGTGTGGGACAAGATCGAGCCCACCTACCGGCAGGTGTGGCCGCGGCTGGTGTGGGTCATGTCCAACCCGGGACGGTTGGCGCTGGGACTCGGCGGCACACTCCTGCTGAGCCTGAGCTACATCATGTCCTTCGGGGCCAGCCTGTGGGCCTTCGGCCACACCCTGTCCTTCTCCCTGCTGGCGATCACCTACCTGGCGGCGAACACGGTCGGCTCGGTGGTCCCCTCCCCCGGCGGCATCGGCCCGGTGGAAGTGGCGCTGACGGCCGGCCTGGTCACCGCCGGCGTGCCCAGCGGCGTGGCCCTGTCCACCGCGATCGTCTACCGCCTGGTCACCTTCTGGATCCCGATCCCCGTCGGCTGGCTGAGCCTGCACCGCCTGCAGCGCAACGGCGACCTGTAGCCGCGTCACCAGCAGCCCCGGAGCACACCCGCCGCCCCGGCGGGCCGCAGCGCCCCCCGATTGGATCACCCGATCGGGGGATGCGCGGTAGCGGAGTTACTAGCACAATCGGCAGGACATCATCCCGAAGGAGTCCCTGATGACCATCGAGATACTTAGTGCCATAGTCGGCAGCCTCGCCACCGCCGTCATCACCTTCTTCATCTCCCGCCGCCGGTATCGCAGTTTTCTGACGACCATGGCCGCCATGGGCGGCACCATCACCGACGCGGGCCTGCTCAATACCCTCAAGGCGATCGTGCAGACGGTCACCATTGCCAGCGTCTGCGCAGCCCTCGGCACCGCGCTGCTGATGGCTGCGGGAAGCCTGCTGAATCCCGCGCAGGTGATCATCACCTGCGCGGTCATCCTGATGCTGGCGGTCACGCTCGCCTGGGTTTACGGCAGGTACGCGGTGCTCGCGGAGCTGGCACACACTCGTCACCTGAAGCTTCCCTACGGGCCGTGGGGGCTGTTCCTCGCCCACGGTCGCTTCCGGCCGGTCGCTTCTCGCGCCCGGTCCTCACTTAACTGAGAACGAACGAGCGCCCGAATCGCCATCGGCACCCACGCGCGGCCCTGGACCACCATCGTGCCCCCATACCTGGCCGCCCAACACCGCCGATGCGGCACAGGTGCTCGATACCACTGTCGTATCACTGGCGAATCGCCAGTATCCTCGCCCACGCACGGCTAATGTCGGAGTCGTCATGCCCGTCTCGGGAACGCTTACGACGAGCATTGCTAGAGTGACTCGCATAACAGCGAGCATGGCGGAAGGGGATGCATGACAGTGCTGGGCGATGCCATCGCCTCCCTGGCAGCACGTGCCCGCAGCGTACTTCTACGACAACCCGAGCCACTGTCCCGCCGCCGTATCTACGTGTTCATCGGGGCGATCGTCGGAATCGGGAACCTGGTCTTCAACCTGGCCGCGAATCTGCAGGCGGTCAAGCCCCTCGATCTGGCGTTCATGACCGTGGCCCTGGTATCGGTGACCGTCATCCCGGTGCGGCCGGTACCGGGGGTGCTCGCCTACCTCACCTGCTGGGTTCTCCTGCTGCTGATACCGGCCGCGGACTTCTCAGACATGACCATCAGCAATCTGGCCTTCCTGTTCTTCCTGGGCCGGTTCTTCCCGCCCTGGCCGGCCTTCTCAGTGCTGCTCGCAACACTTCTGGTCGAAGCCGTTCTGCTGGTATCGCTGAGCTCGCCCGGGAACGCGATCGGCAACACGCTGGGGACACTGTGGTACACGGCCCTGATGGGCGCCCTCCTGGTTCCGCTCGGAGCACTGATGCGCTTCGTCGAGGCCTCACGCCTGGCCGAGGCTGAGCAGGCGGACGCCCAGCTCGAGGAGATGCGCCTGGAGATCGCCCGGGAGATGCACGATCTAGTCGCCTACTCCATGTCGCAGACGGCGCTGCGTGCCCAACGCGCCGCCGCCGACACCTCCTACCCGGACCGCGCCCGCAGCGAGTTCACCGCCCTCGAGGCGACTGCCTCGGACGCGCTCCATGAGCTGCGGCTGCTGCTGCGCACGCTGCGCACTCCCTCCTCCGAGCAGGAGAAGTCGATCTCCGCCACCACCGGCCTGGGTAACGCGGTAACCGACCTGCGTACCGCGGTGGGCGCCATCAGCGCCGACGTCTCCTCCGCCGGGTTCGACATCACCTACCGTCATCTGGGTGACTCCGTCCCCACCCGCATCCAGGCCAGCACCCTGTCCCGGGTGGCCAGGGAGATGGGTGCCAACATCATCCGCCACGGCGATCCCCACGCGCCGGTCACCATGACCCTCTCCCTCGGCCCGGAGGTCATCCGGCTGGTGTCCACCAACCGCGTCCGCGACACCGGCGCACATCTGCCCCGCTCCGGAACCGGCATCCTGGGCATGCGGGAGCGCCTGGCCGCCATCGGCGGCACCCTGACCACCCTGTCCGACGACGGCTCCTGGATGGTCACCGCCACTGTCACCGTAACCGACTCACGCCCCATCCTCCTGACCGCGGAGAAACCGTCATGATTCACGTAGGCATCGTTGACGACGACGCACTCGTGCGCCGCACACTCACCGACCTGCTCACCACCGAGGCCATTGACGACATACACGTCGAATGGGCGGCCCGCGACGGGCAGGAGGCCCTGGAGATCCTGCGTTCGCAGACGCCGGAGGCGAATGTGCAGGTGCTACTGCTCGACGTGCAGATGCCGCGTCTGGACGGCATCGCCCTGGCAAAGATCCTGCATCGCGAGCACCCCGAGATCGCCATACTCGTACTGACCACCTTCGTGGCCGACTCGGTGGTGGACCGGGCACTGGCCGCCGGCGTGCGCGGCTTCATCGCGAAGGAGGACCCGGTGGAGACCCTGGCCGCGACCATCCGCCACGTCGCCGCCGGCAACATGGTGCTCTCGCCCACATCCTCCGCCATCATCCGCAGCAGGCCGACCCCGAGCTCGCCCGCGGCGTCGACTCCCGCGCCCTCCCCGCAGGCGGCAACCAAGAGCCTGCCCCCGGGAGTCACCCTCTCCCCGCGGGAGGTGGAGGTTCTGGCCCTGATGGTCGAGGCCAAGACCAACAAGCAGATCGCTCACGCACTCGGTGTGAGTGATGCCACCGTCAAGACGCATGTCTCCACCCTGATCGCCAAACTGGGCGTACAGGACCGCGTTGGCGCCGTGGTTTACGCCCTGCGCGCCGGCCTGGTCTAGCAGATCACCCGATCGGACTAGCCACTTGGGTGATACCCCTGGCTACAGACTGTGGAAGCATTAGCAGCGTCCGTCGTAAACATTGTCCCATTAACAGATTGGATAGCGACTATGGGCCTCTTCGACACCGCAGGCATCTACGCCTCCTGGAACCCCTGGGTAGTGTTCCTCGGCTACAAGTGGCGCTGGGGGTGAACCCGAACGAGCGCTGATGACGGCGCGTCCCCGAAGCAGATTCGGGGACGCGCCGTCGTCGTTCTCCCGCGCTGCCGCCCCGCACATCGGTCCACCCCGCCCGGATCGAACCGCACATTTCCCCCGATCGATCCTCCCAATCGGCCGATTGTCATCGCCCCCGACGGGAGTGGAATACGACGCGTCACTAGCAAGCGACTGCGCAAGGCTTCGACCCGAAGCCGCCCGACGCAACACCGACGCAGCACCATGCGCCGGAACCGCAACCATCCCTCCCGGAGCAACACATGACTCACAGTGCCACCCGGCCAACAAGCCGTCGAACCCAGCCGTACACCACACTCCTCGGCGGCCGGTACGGCAGCCACGGAGCCGGTGAGGCACGATGACCAAGCATCCGCTCTCCCTCAGCCAGGCCCATAACAACAGCACCCGCCCGCCGCTGCCCTCCATGTGCGACGAGACGGAGATCCAGTCCGTCCTGGACCTGCTCTCCTTCATTCAGGAACCGGAGCTGGCAGGGCTGCGCGTACTGGAACTGGCCTGCGGAACCGGCCCCGTCACCATGCCCATGGCCGCATCCGGCCACCGCGTGCTGGCCACCGACTCCCGACCGGAGGTCCTTGGCCTGCTCACCTCCCGCCTGGACAACCTGCGCCCCACCCACCCGGACGTCGCCTCCCGCGTCGACGTGCGCGCGGCCGACATGACCGACTTCCTGTTCGAAGAGCGCTTCAAGGCCGTGTGCATCTCAGCCGGCGCGATCACCGTCCTCAACACCGAGCAGCGCCGCGAGACGATCCGCCTGGCCACCGCACACCTGGCCCCCGGCGGCAGACTCATCCTGTCCGCCGAGCACGTACGCCCGGAGGCGCCCGCCCGCGCCACCTTCACCGCCCGCCCGGGAATCACCCTGACGGAGCGGATCGACCATGCGCGCCGACGTCGCCGGGTCACCCTCACCCGGGGCAAGGAGACCCGCACCTCCGACCTGTTCCTGGTCACGCCGCACGATCTCCTGCACGACTTCGAGGACGCCGGCGTCACGGTCGACTACCGCCACTTCATCCCCGACGCCCGGCGCCCCCACCACACCAACATCGTCTTCGGAACAGTGAAGCTGCCGTAGCCGGGTGATACCGGGGTCCCGACGGCGCCCGTCCCCGCCGCCCCGGCCGCAGGACTGGTCTCCAGGTGGTCACGCCCGGGTAAACTCGCGTTGATGACTGACGCTCGCCCCCGCCCCGACCGACCACGCGCACAGCCGCTCGACCTCCTGCCGGCCGCGTTCGCCGTCGTCGCCGGTGCCGTCGTGATGATCGCCTACTCGGTGGGCCAGTGGCGCGCCATGCAGGTTCCCAGCTGGGACCTGGCGATCTTCTCCGAACTGGCCAAGGCCTACTCGCGCCTCGAGGCACCGATCGTCCCGATCAAGGGCGAGGGCTACAACCTGCTCGGCGACCACTTCCACCCCATGCTGGTGCTGCTGGGCCTGGTCTGGCGCCTGTTCCCCAGCCCGCTGGCCCTGCTGGTGCTGCAGGACCTGCTGCTCGCCGTCTCCGCCTGGCCCCTGACCCGCTTGGCGACCCGCCTGCTCGGCCGCCTCGCGGCAACGGCGCTGGGCCTGTTCTACGTATTGTCCTGGGGCCTTCAGGGCGCCGTCGCCGCCCAGTTCCACGAGATCGCCTTCGCGGTGCCGCTACTGGCCTGGGCCGCCGTCGCCTTCGCCGAGCGGCGTTGGCGCAGCTGCGCCCTGTGGCTGGCTCCGCTCGTCCTGGTCAAGGAGGACCTGGGACTCACCGTGCTCATGGCCGGCCTGGCCATCGCCCTGCGTGGCCGGCAGGGGGATCCGCAGCAGCCGTCCCGCCGCGGACCGGCCTGGTGGCGGCGCCTGGACACCGTCCGCCTGGGTCTGGTCGTGGCCGCGTTCGGCCTCGGCGCCTTCCTCCTGACGGTGCTGGTCCTCCTGCCGGCACTGAGTCCCTCGGGGGCGTGGGAGTACGGGCTGTCCGGCGGTGGCGGCAACACGAGCCTGGTCGCCCGTCTGCTCTCCTCCGAGGTCAAGCTACAGACCCTGGTCATGCTGGTATGCACTGCCGGACTGATCGGGCTGTTCTCGCCCTGGATGGCCCTGGTGCTGCCGACTCTCGCCTGGCGCTTCCTGTCCTCCAACGAGTTCTACTGGGGCTGGCAGAACTGGCACTACAACGCCGTCCTGATTCCAATCGCGCTCGGGGCCCTGCTCGACGTCGTCGCCCGACTCAGGGCCCGTGCCGACGCCGCACCTGCGGCTCACAGCCCATCCGCCCCCGCGCCGGAGGCATCGCCCCCGGAGGCTCACCGTGCACCGTCGGGCTGGTCGGCCGTGCCGATGTGGGCACGCTGGGCGGTGGGGCTCGGCGTCGTCGTGCCACTGGTGACCGGCCTGGCCACGGCCCCCGACCTGCCGCTGTGGGATCTGCGCCGACCCGGCTACGGGGCCGCCCCCGCGCGCGCGCAGGCCGCCGCCCGCGTCATGGACACGATCCCCGACGGGGCCACCGTGGAAACCGACCTCGGGCTGCTCGCCTACCTGGTGCCCGAGCACACCGTCTACTGGGTGGGCACCGCCGACGTCGACGCGGACTACGTCGTCGTGGACTCCCACTCCTCCGCCTGGGGCGGAAATCCACCGACGGACGCCGCCTCCTGGGCCACCGCCCGGTCGCGTACCGACGCCACCTACGAGCTGGTGCTGGACACCGACGGCTACCAGGTGGCGCGACGGATCTCCTCAGACTCGGCATGATGGGAAGAACTCCCTGTGCACCTGCCCGCCCGGCTCGTGGAACAGCCGCGCCCCGGCGCGCTCGGCATGAAACAATCCGGACGTACCCATCATGAGAGCCGGCCGGCTCCCAACGGCCCGGAAAGGCGGACATGTCTGTGTTCATGTGGTGCGCCGTTCTCGGCTGCGGCGCCCTGGCGCTCTCACTGCTGCTCGACGGCCTGTTCGACGGCCTGGACGACCTGCTGTTCGACGGCTCCCTGCCGGTACTGGCCTGCGCGCTGGGCGTGTTCGGCGCCGTCGGCATGGGGGTACAGGCGCTGGCCGGCGAGCGGCTGGCCACCCCGGTACTGGTCGGGGTGCCGCTGGGCTTCGCCGTCGTCGCCGGTGCGATCACACGCGCCGTGTGGGTGCGACTGCGCCGTTCCATGCCCCGCAACGCCGTGCCCCTCACCGTCGGAGAGATGGTGGGTACCGAGGTCCGGGTGCTGTGGTGGAAGGACGGCCGCGGCGAGGTCATGGCCACGTCCCGCGGCCACCAGGTGACCCTGCCCGCCCGCTCCGACGACGAGCTGCGCGGCGGCACCGTCGCCTGGGTGGTGGATGCGGCCGCCGACGACGCCCTCATCATCAGCCGCATCGATCCACCCGGATCACCCGACTCACCCACGCGTCCGCCGAATCGGCCGGGGGCCGCCGGCTGACCGACGCAGCACCGGACACGACCGGCCGGCAGCTCCGGTCCGTCCACCAGCGCTACCAACCACTGATTCCGAGTCCGCACCCTCACCACGAAAGCACACAAATGCTCTACGCCATCATCGCCGTCGTCGTCCTGGCACTCCTGCTGGGCGTGTACATGCTCTCCCGAGTCGTCGTCGTGCCCTCCAACCTGACCGGCCTGGTCTCCGGATCCAGCCGCAACGGGGAGGTCAAGATCATCCGCCCCGGCGGGCGCGACTTCGTCCTGCCGATCATCCAGTCCATCCAGTACCTGCCCTTCACCCAGAACACCATCGGCTTCCAGGTGACCGCCGAGGACGAGAACAAGATCAACGTGTCCGTCTCCGCCGTCGCCGCCGTGAAGGTCGGCGACTCCGACCAGCAGGTGCGGGCCGCCGCAAAGCGCTTCCTGGGCAAGCCGAACACCGACCAGGCGATCGCCGACTCCTCCCGCGACGCCCTGATCGGCTCACTGCGCTCCATCATCGGCCACATGACCGTCACCGACCTCATCTCCGACCGCGACGCCCTCCAGCAGAACGTGTTCGACGACGCCAAGTCGGTCATGGCCAACATGGGCCTGGAGATCGACGTGCTGCAGATCTCCGAGATCACCGACGCCTCCGGCTACATCGACTCCCTGGGCGTGCCCGAGCAGCAGCGCGTCGCCAAGGACGCCCGCGTGGCCCGCGCCAACGCCGAGCGGGAGGCCAAGGACGCCGAGGTGACCTCGCGCCAGCAGATCGCCGAGCGGGAGCGCGACCTGGCCCTGCGCCAGGCCGAGCTCAAGGCGGAGACCGACAAGGCTCAGGCGGAGGCCGACTCCGCCGGGCCGCTTGCCCGCGCCGCCAAGAAGCGGGAGATCGCCGTCATCGAGCAGGAGGCCGCCGAGGCACAGGCCGCCCTGACCGAGCGCGAGCTGGACTCCACCGTCCGTAAGCCCGCCGACGCCGCCCGCTACCAGCGCGAGCAGGAGGCCGAGGCCGCCAAGGCCGAATCGATCCGCCGGGCGGAGGCAGAGGCCGAGCGCACCCGCCTGGACGCCGAGGCCCAGGCGCAGGCAACCGTCGCCCGTGCCGAGGCCCAGGCCCGCGCCACCGCCGCGCAGGCCCAGGCCGAGGCGGAGGCCATCGCCGCCCGCGGCCGTGCCGAGGCCGAGGCCGTGCGCGCCGCCGGTGAGGCGGAGGCGAAGGCCATGAGCGACAAGGCCGACGCCCTGGCCAAGTACGGCCGGGCCGCCACCCAGCAGATGATCCTGGACAAGGCGCCGGAGATCGCCCGCGCCCTGGCCGAGCCGCTGGGCAGCGTCAAGGACATGTCGATCATCTCCACCGACGGCGCCTCCGCGCTGCCCAAGGCGGTGGCCGGGAACGTCGAGCAGCTCGACGCCGTCATGCGCTCGCTGACCGGCACCAGCCTGACGGACATGATGCGGCGCTTCGGGGGCGAGGACGAAGACGGCAGCAAGGGTCGCGACGGCTCCGCCGCCTGACCCGACCATCCCTCCCGCCCGCCTCGCCCCGCCCCTCCCGCCCCTTCACCGAGGTCGGTAGATCTTACGTACCGAGGTCGGTAGTTGTTACGTACCGAGGTCGGTAGTTGTTACGTGGCGAGGTCGGTAGTTGTTACGTGGCGAGGTCGGTAGTTGTTACGTGGCGAGGTCGGTAGTTGTTACGTGGCGAGGTCGGTAGTTGTTACGTGGCGAGGTCGGTAGTTGTTACGTGGCGAGGTCGATAGACATGGGTGGCCCCGGTCGTGCGCCGGGGCCACCCGCGCGCATTCAGCAGCCGTGCGGGCGGCCGCCCAGTAGCACCGCTTTACCGATATGCCATCCGACTCTGAGCGATATGGAGGGCACCGGCGTCGTCGACTCTGACACACTGCGCCCATGACCTCACCCACTGACGGAAGCGTGCCGGAGCAGCAGCGCTCATCCCGCAGCAACCCGATTATCGTCTTCCTGCTCGCCTGCATCGCGATCCTGCTCGCCGTCATTGCGATCATCCTGGTGATGCGCCCCAGCCAGTCCACCGCCGACGCGTCCACGAGCGCAGCGGCATCGGCAGGCGCATCGGCGCAGCCCGCCGAGGTACAGACCGCCGCGCCGTCGCAGACCGATGCCGGCCTGCTGGAGATCCTGCACGGCGAGGTGAGGCGGGATCCCGACGACGCCCAAGCCAGGGGCGACGTCGACTCCCCGGTGGTGATGGTCATTTACTCTGATTTCGCCTGCCCGTATTGCACTAAGTTCGCGCAGGAAGTCGAGCCTGCACTGGAGGACCTGGTGCGGGACGGCACGCTGCGCATCGAATGGCGCGACCTGGCGCAGATCACCGACACCTCACCCCTGGCGGCGCAGGCCGGCGTCGCTGCCGGGAAGCAGGGAAGGTTCTGGGAGTTCCACGACGCCGTCTATGCCGCCGCCGACCCTACCGATCACCCTGAGTACACCGAGGAATCCCTGGTTGCCTTTGCGAAGGAGGCGGGCGTGCCGGACCTCGACCGGTTCCGCTCCGACATGAACGACGCCGCGACCGTGCAGGCGGTCGCGGAGGCCAAGCAACACGCCTATGACCTCGGCATCTCCGGCACGCCCTTCCTCATCATCAACGATGCGTACGTGCCCGGATACGCGGACGCCGATTACCTACGCAACACCATCCGTGAGCAGGCCGAAGCCGCCAGGTAAGACCCCCACGCCTGCCCGGCGCCCCGCCGATCCGCCATTTCAACCGACCTCGGCACGTAACAACTACCGACCTCGGCACGTAAGATCTACCGACCTCGCGGGTGGTGGGGGTGGGGGGTGTCGGTGGGGGGTGTGGGTTGCGCCCGGGGTGGGCCGATGTTGGGGTGCGACGGTTGGCGAGCCTCGCGGCGGCTGCCACAATAGGATCCATGGATCTCCGCGAACCGGCGAGCCGGTGAGGTCCAGGGGCGCCGACGCCCCTGGCGCGGATCAGTTTCAAGACATATCGGAATTTGAGCGAACCAGGAGAACAGCTATGGCATTGAGCATCGGCGTCGATGTGGGTGGAACCAAGATCGCTGCGGGCGTCGTTGACGAGGACGGCACCGTACTCGCCACCGCACGACGCGACTCCCCCGCCACCAGCCGCGAAGCCATCTTCGCCACCATTGCGGACGTCGCCAACGAGCTCGCCGCACAGTACGACGCCGAGACCATCGGCGTGGGCGCGGCCGGATTCACCTCCTCCGACCGCAACACCATGGTCTATGGCACGAACCTGGACTGGACCGGCGCCCGCATCGCCGATGAGATCTCCGCCCGCACCGGCAAGAAGGTCGTGGTGGAGAACGACGCGAACGCGGCCGGCTGGGCGGAGGCCCGCTTCGGCGGCGGCAAGGGCGCCAAGAACGTCTTGGTGGTCACGCTGGGGACCGGCGTCGGGGGCGCCGTCATCATCGACGGACACCTTGTTCGCGGCGCCGCCGGCTTCGCCGCAGAGATCGGCCACATCAACGTGGTCCCGGACGGACGCCCCTGCGGCTGCGGTCAGCGCGGCTGCCTGGAGCGCTACGGCTCCGGCACAGCACTGGGTGTCAACGGCTGGGAGCTGGCCAAGTTCCAGCCCGACTACGCCGCGCGCATCATCGAGCTGTCCGGCGGGGACCAGAACAGGATCTCCGGCAAGGCCGTCACCGCCGCCGCCCGCGAGGGCGACCCGGCCGCCCTGGAGTGCTACGAGCGCCTGGGCAGCGCCCTTGGCCTGGGGCTGGCCGACCTGTGTGCCGTCCTTGACCCCGAGGTCATCGTGCTCGCCGGTGGTCTCACCGAGGCGGGCGACATCCTGCTGAACCCGGTGCGCGCCAGCTTCGATGAACACCTGACGGCGCGCGCCCACCGTCCCGAGATCCCGATCGTCATCTCCTCCTCGGGCCAGGAGGCCGGGCTGATCGGCGCCGCCGACCTCGCCCGCCAGGACTGACACCGAACCGGTGACCTCGGTCCCGGACCGATCTAGGTCGCGTTGTGTGAGTCGTTCGTGCTGGTGGGGCGGTGCCGGCGATGTGGGTAGTGTCCTGGTAGCGGGTGGCGAGTTCGTCGTGTCTGGTGGCTACGTGGCTCCAGGTTGAGTCGGCTGTGTGCGCCCGTCGAGGGGGCGGGTGGGTCTTGCGCCGCCCTGGTTGGACCGCTCACGCCCCGTTGGACCGCTTACGGCCCCGTTGGACCGCTGTAACCCGTGGCTACGGCGGTCCAACGGGGGCACAGGGGTCCAACGGGGGCACAGGGGTCCAACGGGCAGGCTCAACGGCCACGCACACAGACACCCGGCCGCGCACCCACCCAAGCACTCACACAACCGGACCCAGGTCGTGTTATGTAAGTCGCTTGAGCCAGTGGTTGGTGCTGGCGGTGTGGGTGGTGGCCTGATAGCGGACGACGAACTTGCCGTACCTGAACTTGCCGTACCTGGTGGCCAGGGCCCGTAGCGGGAGGGTATGTCACGCCAGGGCGCCCCGACCCGGGTAGCCACCGTAAGGCGTTGATCATGTCCCGCAGCGGATACACCCGGGGCCCGCCATCAGCAGGCGACGAGGGCAGCAGGGGCGCAAGCAGCTCCCACCGGGCTTCGCTCAGGTCATGACAGGCACAGGCGTCTCCACTCCACGGTCGCGGCCCTTGGCGGTGTCACGGTCAGTCTTCACACCACCCGTGACACCCCGAAGGCCTCACCCTGTTCCGCACACGACGTCGACCGCCCCACCCACTTACGCAACACGCCCTAGCGGCCTGCCCATGCCGGCCCGTCTGCTTGCAGCGGGTCGGTATGGGCAGGCGATCCGCTCTCACGCGTAGGAGCTCGTCCGACCCGGCCAGGGCCTCCTCGGTGTCGGGGTCGATCCGCCCTCACGCGTAGGAGCTCGTCTCTGACCTAACTGTTCCCCGCTCAGGCACTTTCCTCGTCGGCCTGTCTGCCGGGCACGGGTAGCGTGCGCGGGGCCCGGTAGGACCAGTCGCGGTCGGCGTCGGTGATCTCGCGCAACACCCGTGCCGGCACCCCGCCCGCCACCACCATGGGCGGCACATTGGCGTTCACGACGGCGCCCGCGGCAATCACCGAGCCGCGTCCAATGGTCACGCCCGGCAGAATCGTCACGTTCCCGCCGATCCACACATCATCCTCAATCACCACCGGAGCGGAGAACTGCTGACCGCGGTCGCGCATCTCCGGGTGCACCGGGTGCCCGGCGGTGGTGATCATGACGCGCGGCCCGAACATGACCCGGTTGCCGATGACCACCGGGGAGTCGTCGATGAGCTGAAGTCCCGCATTGGCGTACACGGGGGAGCCGACGCGCGTGTGGATGCCGTAGGCGACGTGCAGCGGCGGCTCGATCCACACGGCGTCGCCGAGCTCGCCGAAGATCTCCTCCAGGAGTCGTCGCCGCCCGGCGGCGTCACGCGGCGAGGTGGCGTTGTAGGCGGCGGCGAGCTCCTTGCCGCGGATGCGCTGCTCGGTCAATGCCTCCAGGCCGGGCCCCTCGTCCAGGTACAGCTCCTGGGCGGCCATGCGACGACGCACCTCCGCCTCACGGGGGTCAACCTCCGCATCCGTACCGGGGCCTCTGTGCTCTTGCTGGCTCATACTCGCTCCTTCGCGTCTCGGGTGGGGTGTTGGCTGTCGCGTAGCCTCCTAACCAACCTAAGCGATTCGTGGCGCTTCGTGTTTGAGGGTGTAGTGGTTGTCGGTGTTGAGCGGGGGGCTCTGGGAGTCGGGTGTGGGGTAGTCCTGGGAGAGTAAACGAGGCGTACAGCTACAGCCCGGGCTGCAGAACCATGCCGGGCCCGCCCCGACGACGCGCCCCCATCGGCACGTAACAACTACCGACCTCGGCACGACCGGCCGGGCATCCGGCAGTGGGGCATTACACGCGCACTCCCCTATGAGGGCAGCCTCACCTCCGCTACTCTCGTAGCCGTCCACACTACTGCGACCGAGAGCAACACGCCGTGACCGTCTCCCGTAAGTCCTTCCTGCTGGGCGGCCTGGCCGTCCCCGCCGCCGCGATCCTGGCCGCCTGCGGCTCTGACTCATCCAGCGGCACCTCCGCCTCCACCGCGAGCGCCGAGGAGATCACCGTCGAGCACGTCTTCGGCAGCACCGCCATCCCCGCGGGCGCCTCACGCTTCACTGCGATCGCCTGGGGCAATCACGACGTCGCCCTGGCCCTGGACGTCATGCCCGCCGGCCTGTCCCGCCAGACATGGGGCGTCGCGGACGACTCCGGCATGCTGGAGTGGACCAAGCAGAAGGTCGACGAGCTGGCGGCCGCCGGCGCCACCCGGCCTGTCCTGTTCGATGACACCGACGGCTACGACTACGAGGCCATCGCCGCCACCTCCCCCGACGTGATCCTGGCCGCCTACTCGGGACTCAGCCAGGAGGAGTACGACACCCTCAGCAAGATTGCGCCGACGATCGCCTACCCGGAGGTTCCCTGGGGCACCAAGTGGCGGGACATGATCCGCCTGGACTCCCAGGCGATGGGCCTGGCGTCCCAGGGCGAGTCCCTCATCTCCGACCTGGAGCAGCAGATCGCCGACGCCGTCGCCGCCTCCCCGCAGATCGCCGGGAAATCCGCGGCATTCTTCTACATGAGCCAGTCCGACACCTCCACGATCGGGTTCTACACGACCGCCGACCCGCGCACCGCCTTCATGACCGACCTGGGCATGACCATCCCCGCATCCGTGCAGAAGGTCTCCGATGACGACCCGGGAGTCTTCTTCAGCGACGTCTCCAGCGAGAACGCCGACCAGGTGGCCGACGTCGACGTGATGATCATGTACGGGGAGGAGTCCGACCTGGCGGCGCTGCAGGCGGACCCGCTGGTGGGCACGATCCCGGCGATCAAGCACGGCGCGGTGGCCTTCGTCGGCAACGGGACGCCGCTGTCCGCCTCCACCAACCCCGGCCCGCTGTCCATCCCCTGGGGCATTGATGACTACGTGGCCCTGATTGCCGCGGCCGCCGACAAGGCGGACGCAGCCTCCGCCTGAGCCGCACAAGTGACCACCGCACTCGCACCGCACGGCCCCGCACGCGCCAGCCGCACCGGCCGGCAGCTGGCGGCGCTCGGCGTCGTCCTCATCCTGTTGGCACTCGCCGTGGTCTGCTCGATCGCCTTCGGCGCGCGCGTGGTCGGCATCGGAGAGATCCTGGGCGGACTGGCCGGCGACGGCGGTTCGCTCGGCGCGCTGGCGGTTGCCGAGCGGGTGCCGCGCACCGCCACCGCCCTGATCGCGGGATCGGCGCTCGGGATCTCGGGAGCGCTCATGCAGGCGGTCACTCGTAACCCCATTGCGGACCCGGGGATTCTCGGCATTAACACCGGGGCGTCGCTGGCGATCGTCGCCGCCATCGCCTTCGTGCACATATCCACCCTGTGGGAGTACCTGTGGGTGGCGCTGGTCGGCGCGACCCTCACCGCCGTCGCGGTGTACGCGATCGGGTCCCTCGGTCCCGGCGGCGCCACCCCGGTGAAGCTGGCGCTGGCGGGCGTGGCCACGAGCGCCGCGATGTCCTCCCTGATCAGTGCGATCATGCTGCCGCGCGCCGAGGGGCTGACCGACTTCCGCTTCTGGCAGGTCGGTTCGCTGGGTCGGGGCACTTGGGCCGCACTGGCGACGGTCGCGCCGTTCCTGCTGGCCGCCGCACTGTTGGCGGCCTCGGTCGCCCGCCCGCTGAACTCCCTGGCGCTGGGCGAGGAGATGGCCGTGGGGCTGGGGGTCCGGGTGGGACGAACCCGCCTGCTGGCCTCGGCCGCCGGCGTGATCGCCTGTGCGACGACGACGGCGCTGGCCGGCCCGATCGGCTTCGTCGGGCTGATGGTGCCGCATGCCGTGCGCATGCTGGTGGGTCCGGACAACCGGTGGCTGCTGCCGCTGTCGGCGCTGGGCGGGGCGGCGCTGCTGACCTTCGCGGATGTGCTGGGGCGGGTGATCGCCCGTCCCGGCGAGGTGAGCGTGGGCGTGGTGACCGCCTTCGTGGGTGCGCCTGTGCTGATTGCGATCGCCCGCGGCGCGAAGGTGCGTGAGTTGTGAGCGGGCCCGTCCAGGCGCAGGCCGCCCCGTCCGCCGCCGTCGCCCCCGCGCATGCGGGTCGGGCTGCGCCGATTCCGGACCCGGGGTTCACCGAGCCGGGGCGACGACGTCGTCGTCACCGGTACCTGGCGGTCACGGCGGCGCTGGCGGCCCTGGTGGCCTGCCTGTGGTGGGTGATGGTTCTGTCCGGTTCCACCTGGTACTCCCCCGGCGAGGTGATCGCCGTGATCGCGGGGCGCGACGTGCCTGGGGCGTCCTTCGCCGTCGGGCAGCTGCGGCTCCCGCGTGCCCTGCTGGGTCTGCTGGCGGGCGGGGCGTTCGGCATGGCCGGCCGCACGTCGCAGACGATGCTGCGCAACCAGCTGGCCAGCCCGGACATCATCGGCATCACGTCCGGTGCGTCGACGGCCGCGGTGTTCGCGATCCTGGTGCTGGGCTGGTCCGGGATGCGCGTTAATCTGCTGGCACTGGTGTGCGGCCTGGGGACGGCCCTGGTCATCTACCTGCTGTCAGGGACGGGCCGCATGCAGGGCGGGCGCCTGATCCTGATCGGCATCGGCGTCTCCGCCATGTTCTCCTCGCTGATCTCCTACATACAGCTGAGGGCCTCTATCTACAACGTCGCGGACGCCATGCGCTGGTTGTCGGGATCGCTGGGGGATGCGAGTTGGGCGCAGGTGCCGTTGCTGGGCGGCGCGGTCGTCGTCCTGGGCGGGACGCTGCTGGTTCTGGGCAGGGACTTGAGCACCCTGTCACTGGGCGAGGAGACTGCCACCGGGCTGGGCGTGGCCGTGGACCGCATCCGGCTGCTGCTCCTGGTGTCGATGGTGGCGCTGGCGGCCTTCGCGACGGCGGCGACCGGCCCGATCGCCTTCGTCTCCTTCCTGGCGGGGCCCATCACCGCCCGCCTGGTGGGGCGCAGCGACCGGTCCCTGCTGGCGCCGTCGGCGCTGATGGGCGCCGCGATCGTGCTGGGCGCGGACCTGGCCGGCCAGTATCTGTTCCCGACGGCGCTGCCGGTCGGGGTGGTAACCGGGATCGTTGGGGCGCCGTATTTGCTGCTTCAGCTGGTCCGTCTGAACCGGGAGGGAGCATCCGCATGAGTCCCACCAAAACTCGGGCCGACGCAGCCGCCGGCGAGTTGTCCGCGGCTCCGGTCACGTCGATCGAGTCCGCCCAGTCGCGCGCTGACGCGCATGATTCCGGGCGCGCGGTCCCCCGCAACCTCACCACCCGCGGGCTGCGGTCCGGCTACGGGCGCCGCACCGTCGTCGACGACGTCGATATCACCGTTCCCGTGGGCGCCATCACCGTGATCGTGGGCGCGAACGCCTGCGGCAAGTCGACGCTGCTGAAGACCATGGCGCGGATACTGGCGCCGACGTCCGGGTCGGTGCTGCTGGACGGCCGGGACGTAACCACCATTCCGACAAAGCGCCTGGCCACCCGGCTCGGGCTACTGCCGCAGCAGCCCATTGCGCCCGAGGGGATCGTCGTCGCCGACCTGGTGGGCCGCGCCCGACACCCGCACCAGGGCCTGTTCCACTCCACCTCCGCCGCGGACCGGCGCATCGTGGAGGAGGCGCTGCTGGCCACGCGCACGGCGCAGTTGGCCGACCGGAGCGTGGATGAGCTGTCGGGCGGGCAGCGGCAGCGGGTGTGGATCGCGATGGCGCTGGCGCAGCGCACCGACGTGCTGCTGCTGGACGAGCCCACGACCTTCCTGGACCTGGCCCACCAGGTGGAGGTTCTGGATCTGCTCACCGACTTGAACCGTGAGCGCGGCACCACCATCGTCATGGTGCTGCACGACATCAACCTGGCGGCCCGCTACGCCGATCACGTGATCGCCATGCGGGAGGGTCGGCTGGTTGCGGCGGGTGCGCCCGGGCAGGTGGTCAGTCCGACGCTGATGCGGGAGGTGTTCGGCCTCGAAGCCGAGGTGATCACCGATCCGGTCTCGGCGACGCCGCTGGTGCTGCCCAAGGGCCGCCACCATGTGGTGGACCCGGCGGGGGCGAGAGCGTGAGCACTGCGGCGAGTCCGGCCCCGTTCAGGTTCTTCCCGGTGCGGGTTGCTCGGATCGCGGATGTCACGCCGCATCTGCGGCGGGTGACCTTCATCGGGGAGGGGTTGGAGGACTTCGCCGATCCGGGCTGGGACCAGCGGATCAAGCTGGTGCTGCCGGCCGCGGACGGAGGCTATGCGCACCTGCCCACAGGGGCGGACTGGTACGAGCAGTGGCGCGCCCTGCCTGCGGCTCGGCGCCCGGTGCTGCGCACCTACACCACGCGCGCCGTGCGGCCCGTGAGGGACCGGGATGCAAGCATCGCCGGTACATCCACCGGGGCGGAGGTCGACGTGGACATGGTGGTGCACGCGCCGACGGGCCCGGCCGCGCGCTGGCTGGAGAGCGCCCGCCCGGGTGCGTCGGCGATGCTGCTGGGACCCTCGCGCAGCTGGTTGAGTGCACAGCCGGCCGGAACGGTTCCCGGCGGGGTGGACTTCGTACCTCCGGCCGTCACCGGGAGGTTCCTGATCGGCGGGGACGAGACCGCGGCACCGGCGATCGCCAGGATTCTGGAGCAGCTGCCCGCGTCCGCACGGGGCATCGCGGTCGTCGAGTTGCCCGCGGCGGCCGATGCCGCCTACCTGCCCGAGCACCCGGGCATTGAGCTCCGGGCGCTAGCGCGCGAGGAGCGCCCGCACGGCGAACGGCTCGTGGCGGGTGTGAGGCGGGCGGCGGCCGAGCTGCTGCCGGAGGGCATGCCGCAACGGGTCGAGGAGGTGGACGTCGACCGGGACTTGCTGTGGGAGGTGCCGCGCACAGCGCGCGGCGGGGCGGCACTCAAGCGAGCCGACGTATACGCGTGGCTGGCCGGTGAGGCGGGTGCGGTATGCGCCCTGCGCCGTCACCTGGTGGCCGAGCGGGGAGTGGACCGGCGGGCGGTCGCCTTCATGGGCTACTGGCGCCGAGGCCGGGCCGAGGGCTGAGACCAAGAATGAAATGGATATGCATACCACGCCCCGTGTGCAGCGCTCCTCCACTTCTCCAGTAGTCAACCAGCAGCAATGGCGGCGGCCGACTCTGTCGGCGCTTCGGGGCGCAATCCGGCTCTTCGCGTTTGCGGGTGTGCAGGTCGGCCGACGGCCCGCGCACTGAACTGCACCGCCTCCGCCCCGCCAATGCTGCGCAGCCGCCACGAAGTACCACGCACCCTCAACACCCACGAACAGCAAACCGGCTCTTCCGGTTTGAGGGTGTGGTGATCTCGGTCGGGGCCGCGGTGTGGGGTGTTGTCGGGTAGACGGGGCTGTTCTCGGGAGCGCAAGGACGTTCTCGCCGTCGGCGCGGCGGTCGTCGACGACGGCGGGATACACCTCCAGAATGCGGACTGGGCGCCGAGGATGCCCTCCCAGGCAGCGTCCACGGGGGCGGGCCGCGTTGTAGGCGCCAAGCCCGCATCCGCGAACAACCCCACCGAGCCACCCAGGCCCCTGATGGGCTCTTCGCGTTTGGGCGTGTTGTGGCCGACGCGCTGCGGGGTCAGGGGCCTGGCGAGTCTGCCGGTTCACCACGGCGCAAGTGTCTGCCGACGCCCCCAGCACCCGGAAGCGGGACTATCTGCAACGCCACCTCACCGTCTGCAACGCCACTTCGGGGTTAACAACGCCAGTTAACCATCTACTGAAGGGCTCCGGGGTATACAGCAGACCGTTAAGTAGCGTTGTTAACGTCCAACCGGCGCAGCAGACACTCCCAGCCCCACCACAACCACCACATCCCCAAACGCGAAGAGCCGCTAATCTTCGTCGACTCGGGCCACGACGAGTCCGACCCCATCTGGCTGCGGATGATTGATCACACCGACCAACTGGTCGTGGCCACCACCACCCGTGACGACCACGCGGAGGCCGGCGCCCTACTTCTCGAGGCACTCACCAACAGGGACCAGCACGGCGCCGACCTAGCAAGCCGGGCGGTGGTTGTGGTCACCCAGGCCGATCCTCGCGCCCGCAGTAATGACATCGAACGCGTCGTCAACGGCTACCGCGACCTGGCGCGCGAAGCACGAACCATCCCTTACGACCCCGCCATGGTCGACCGCGTACTCCGCTACGGTTCGCTCAGGCCGGTGACACAAAGAGCCTGGCTGGCGGCCGTGGCGCGGGGACTATGACACTGCCCCAGTGAAACCTCGACGTTATCAGTCCGGTATCGGGTAGGATTGGGTTCGTGATTGCGGGTATGGAAGATGAGGCCTGGCACGAGGCATGGCTGCACGCCACCCCGCAGTGGGTGGAGGCATACGTCAATGACGCACTGGACTACCGGGGCTGGTCGCTTATGGGGGTTGGGCACCCTGCCAGCGAGCAGCACCTGGAGCGGTTCAAGGGCGTGCTTCCGGCGTCGGTTGTGCAGCTGTGGCGGCGCTTCGGGTTCGACGGGTTCGGTGATGGCCGCTGGTGGTTCACCGATCCACTGGAGTGGCAGCCGGTGGTGGACGCCTGGCTCGCGGACACGCCCATCCCCCTCCCCCAGCAGAAGTGGTGGGTGCCTGGCCCGCTCCGCCATGGGCAAGATGGAGCTGTGGGGGGAGGTCTCCGGCCCCGCACTCACCGTCACCCCCACCCTGGGCTGGGTACGACCCGACTCAGGCAACGCCCAGGCGATGTCCGACCCGGTGATACGTGAGCGCATGGGCTGCACCACACTGGTGTCGGCACGGAAAGACACGTTTGAGGATGATGACACCGGTGAGCTGCTGGTGGACTGGGCCAGCGCACACCTGGGGGTGCTGGGCCCGGGCCAGGTCTACGGGCTGACCCCCGCCTACTGCTTCACCGGGAGGGGCAGCACCAGCCAGGTTGGTATCAAGGACGCGGTAGCGCACCTGACCTTCCTGGCCCAAGCCCAGGAGCACCAACTAGTGGAGGACTTCTCCGCCGCGGCCGCCGGCGTAGCAGCAGGCACCGCCGCAGGCGACCAGGGCCGCCCCGCGGGAAGTGACGAGGCCTGATGCCCGCCCACCCTGACATCCCTGGCCCCGCAGGTGCTCCCACCGGTCGTCGTGGCCCGGGCGGGAGGGGCGGTGCGCGTGAGCGCGCCGCGGCCCCACGTGCCTGGGCGCCCGCGTCCTTGCCGGCCGCGGATATGTTCGCCCCGGGGCGCGTCGGCGGCAGGCGGGTGCTGGTGTGGGAGGGCAGCACTGCTGCGCCTGCCAGCCCGCTGCCGTGGCACTCGAGCAACCCGGTGGAGGTGTTCTTCCACACCGGGCGCGGACCCGGCACCCGGGCGCTGCCGCAGGAGCTCACCCGCCAGCTAGCGGCCCTGTCACTACTGTTCGCCGAGCGCCTGCTCGAGTGCATCAGCGTGCCCGTGACCCTGGCGGACTGACCGGAGCCACGACTGCCCGTATCGGTAAGGTGGCGACATGAGCGTTGTGGGACCGTCATCGTCAGCTGTGCTCCGACGGGAGCAATGGCAGCGGCGAGTCCTGCCCGCTCTGAGCGGCACGATCCTCGACATGGGCGCGGGCAACGGAACGGCCGCATCAATGCTGCATCCCGCAGTCAACTGGCTGGCACTAGAACCCGCACCGGGACGTCGGTTGACAGCCGCAGTGAACTCCAGACCCCGCTCTCGGTTGCTGACGGCACCCGCAGAGCGGATACCCCTGGAGGACGCCAGCGTCGACGCGGTCATCTGTTCCACCGTTCTGTGCTCGGTGGCCGACCCGGAGCTCGCCCTGACCGAGACCGTCAGGGTGCTGCGCCCCGGGGGCGTGCTGGTGTTCTACGAGCACGTGGCCGCCGCGCCCGGGTCGACTGCTCGCCGTATCCAGAGGCTCGCAAGCCCGATCACCCGCCTGCTTGATCACGGATGCGACCCGTGCCGAGACACCGCCGACACAATCAACCGCGCGGGCTTCTCCCACGTGCACTTGGAGGCGCCGCACGTTGACGGGGTGCTCGGCCGACTCACGCCGTTCATTCACGGTCACGCCGAGCGGTGAGGCCCGATTCCCAGCGTTTCGTGTTTGAGGGTGTGGGCCGGTGGCGTGTTCTGGTCGGTCCGGCAGCAGCCTCTCGTGCTCTAGCGCTGCCTCCCGTGCCTGAGGATGGCTTCCGCATCGCGGTTCCGTGCAGCCGCATCCTCAAACGCTCAGCGGCGGTCAGTGCTGGTTTACGACCCCGGGGTGGTCGTGAATCGCACCCCAAGGTCGGAAATCGACACGACGATCATCTTGCGAAGCACAGCCGGCAGCGGGTCGGGGCTCCTCGTGTTTGAGGGTGTGGTGGTGTACAGGTGAGGGCCTGGTGGCGGTCGTTGTGGACGTCCCGGCGGGGCCGCTCTGGCAGGCACGGGTAGGGCGGGCGCGATTGATCGCCGCGAGCCTGGGCAGGTCACGGCAGATCCCGACGAATACGCCGATTCCCGCCGGATCCCTCCGGAATGCGGCGGTTCGGGTGGGAGGACTCGGATGCTCACCTGGCGGTTCGTACCTTCTGGTCAACGATTCGTACTTTCCTGCAACGGTACGTACCTCTGGGTGCCGAACCGTCGCAGAAAAGTACGAATCGTCGGCGCTATGTGCCGAACCGTCAACCAAAGGTACGAACCGTCAGGCCCCGCCCGGACGCCCGAGCACGACCACCTAGCCGGCCCGGTGCACGCCGAACAGCGCGCCTTAGCACGACCACCCGCCGGCCCGCACCACCCCACCCCCAAACACGAAGAGCCCGGTAAACCCGACAATCAGGATATGGCGAGGCCCTCGGGCCCGAGCTTCACGCTCGGCCCGAGGGCCTTCGTCAGTGAGGGGCTCCGCGCCCGGGTTCCCACATCCGGGGGAGCGCCCTCCTTCGCCAGAGCGCCCGACCCGGGCTCCCTAGTACCCGGGGCGACCTCGAACCGGACCGGTCATCGGGTTCCCCAACCCTCGCGGCCCGCCTCGTCCGGCGGCGAGACCTATATAACCCGCCCCGTCTGAAAAGCCGCTCCGGCGAAGCTGTGAAAACCATGGGAACCGCTATTCGGTTGATTCCGCCGCGGCTACCGCCTCACTCCCGGTACTGTCCCCCGGCCCCCGACCCTCGCTGCCAGAATCCGGGCGACCGGCGTCGTCCCGGAGACCACGGGGCGCCGCGCCGTCCCCATCATCCACATCAGTATCCCCAGCCGACAGGAAGATGCTCACCCACCGCGAGCGCGGATCGGAGTCGACCAGCAGCGCCTTGACGAACAGTGTCAGCGGCACCGCCAGAATCGTGCCGAGCGCGCCGATGATCTGGCTCCAGAACAGCAGGGACAGGAAAGTCGTCGTCGTGTTCAGGCCGACCGCGTCACCGGTGAACTTGGGCTGGATGAGCGACTGGATGACGAAGTTCAGCACGCTGTACGCAACCACCACCCACAGCGCCGTCCAGGGCCCGGAGTCAACCAGGCCGATCAGCGCCGGCGGAATCACCCCCAGAAGGAACCCGATATTGGGAATGTAGTTGGTGATGAAGGAGACCACGCCCCAGGTGACTGCCATGGGCACGTCCAGGAACCACAGCGCGATCACATCCAGCACTGCAACTATCAGGCCGAAGATCGTTGACACCAGCCAGTAGGAGCGCACCGACGAGGCGAATCCGTTCAGGGCCTCCGCGATACCCGGCCGCAAACGGCTCAACGCCCTGAAGCGCGTCTCAATGCGGACGGTGTCAAACATGAGGAAGACCACCGTCAAGCCCAGCACGCTGAGCACCGACCCCAGGTTGGTCACCTGCCCTAGCAGGCTCTGCGCCACCGACACAATCCGACTGGGATCCACGGCCTGCGACACCTGGTCGATCAGAGTGGACTCGTCCACACCCAAACGCTCCAGCAGTGACCGCATGCTGTCCCAGATGGAGGAGAACTGCGCGGAGTAGTTGGGCAACGTGTCAATCAGCTGCAGGACCGCGACGGCCAGAGCCGCGAACAGACCGACCACGAACGCGAAGATGATGAGGATCGCGATCACGGCGGACAGTACCCGCGGTACGTGATGCTTGGTCGCCCAGCCGATCAGCGGCCGCACCGTGATCACTAGGGTCAGTGCGAAGAACGCCGGGCCGAACAGGGACCCGATGTAGTACAGGCCGGCGCAGCCGACAACGAGCACTGCAATGATAAAGGCGATGGACTCTCCCTGAGAACGGCCGGTCGCCGCCTGACGTGCGTCACTCATAAGCACATCCTCACATGGCGTGCGCGTTGACGCGCCCCGACGCGGCGGCCCGCCGGATCACAGCGTCGCCTCCCCGCTCAGCGCAACGCCTCCATGGCCCGAACACGATCCAGAGCGCGCATATGCGGAAGCGGGTCGATCCCAGTATCCAGCACGAAGCCGGTGAGCTGGTCACGCACCACCTGCTGAAGCACGGCCGGTTCCCACGGCTTGGCTACGTAGTGGTCCAAACCCGCATCGTTAACCGCACGGATCGTATCGGCCTGGTCCGCCTGCCCGGTGACCAGCACCTTCCGGGCGGCGGCGGTGCGCCCGTCGCCATCCATCTCCACCAGCATGTCGACGCCGCTGCGCCCAGGCATGCGATGGTCGGCGAGGACCAGGGCCAGCAGGTCGCCGTCGGCATCGATGTCCTCAACCGCCTCCCAGGCGTCCACAACATCCTCAGCCGGCTCGATGCGCACAGTTGCGGCGAAGGGGGCCAAGTCCCCGACGACGGCGTCGCGCACCTCCGGCTCATCCTCAACCACCAGGATGACTAACTTCATGGCTTCTCCTTGCGTGTCCGTGACCGTTCATGAGAATGCTTTCGGGACTTCTTCCGACTCGAACGCCCAGCGGCCTTCCTCTTCACCTCCGGGGCCACCGGCCCAGACGCGTCCTGCTCGGCCACCGCAACATGCGCGGGCAGAACCACCGTCACACGGGTGCGGCCGGGCCTGGAATCCACCGCGATGGAGCCGCGGTGCGCGTCCACCACGCTCTTCGCCAGGCCCATACCCAAACCCAGCCCAAACCGCACTTGACCGTGCTTAGTGGTGAACCGCGGCTCGAATATGCGCGGAAGAATATCCGGGTCAATACCCGGCCCATTGTCCTGCACCTGCACGCGGACGCCGCCGGCCACCTGAGCGATCCGCACCGTCACCCGACCCGGGCGCGGCGTCTGGCCGGCCTCCGCAGCCTCCTTCTCCTGAGCGGCCAGGGCATCGGCGGAATTGGCGAGAATATTGGTCCAAACCTGCACCAGCTCACCCGCGTGACCGGGCACCGGCGGAAGCGCCCCCGGGTCGGCCGGGTAGTCCCGCTCCACCTCAACCCCCTCCAGGCGATGCGCGGTAAGCCGCAGCGCATCCTCAAGCACCTCGCGCAGGTCCACATCGACCATGTCCTCGCCGTCGGGACGCACGTAAGTAGACAGGCTGGCCACCAGGCCACTGATGCGATTAGTTGCCAGACGCATATTCCGTTCGGCGCGTCCAATGGTGGCCGCCGCCTCGGCGGTGGCCAGACGCCCCGGGTCCGCCGCTAGCGCACGGACGGTACCCGGATCGGCGTCCCCGTCCAATCCGGCCGCGACCAGTCGACGGGCCAGCTCCCGGTCCCCGACCGTCCGCTCAAGCTGCTTCCGGGCCGACCGCTCGGCACGCGTAGAGGCAGCGGGCCGGGTGCGGGCCGCCTCGGCAACCCGACGTATCACCTCGCCGTCGGGATGGGTACCCAGCACGGCCGTCAACCCGCCACTCATATGATCGGCAGCGCGCTGGAGCGCCGCCACCGGATTATTCAGCTCGTGGGCGATACCGGCGGCCAGCTCCCCCAGGGTGGCGAAACGCTCCTGAGCCAACAGCTCCAGGCGGGCCTGCTCCAGGGCGTTGAGCGCCTCCTGCACCTGCAAGCGCTCGGCGTCCAACGCAGCCGCCAGCTCGATCTTCTCCACCTGCAGGATCTCTGAACGCGCCAACCGCTTGGTCAGGGAGCGAATGATCAGGGCCGCTAGCACCTGCTCAGTCACTTCATTCTCACGCAGCGCCCGATCCAGCTGCTCAACCGACAGCAGGATCAGCTCCACGTCCGTGGTGGTAGTGGCGGTGACGAAGGCACGGCCGTGGCTGGCCAGTGACACCAGGCCGATGATCCGGCCGGTGGTGGCATGGTGCAGGGTGACCTCGCCGACCCGAGTGTGGCGGGTCAGCGCGACCGAGCCGTTCACCACCACGTAGACGCCGTCGACGATCTGCCCCTGGTGAGTCAGGCGCACCCCGGCGGGCAGCCGCAGCCGCGGGCGCGGCCCGAGGACCGCCTCGCAGGCGGCAATCAACTGAGCCGTCAGCTCATCTGAATGATTGGTGAGCGCCTCCAGCAGCGGCGAGTGCCCCAGGCCATTCCCGTCGCGCAGGCGGCGGGGATCGTCGTCGGGAAGGTGGTCGCGCATCCAACGGCGAATCTGTGCCCGGGCGCGCTCCCCGATCGCCCCGGGGGTCCAGGGCACGGCGATCACCTCCCGCACCAAGTCCTCATCGATCGCCCGACCCAGGTCGCGCAGCTCGGCACGCTCAGTCAGCAGGACCAGCCGCGCCGACGCCAGGGCGGGATAGTGGGCCACGGCCGCGGCGACGTCGTCGAGGCTGCCGACCTCGTCGGTGGCGACGATCAGGGCAACGGTTCCCAGCAGGTCGCCCCTGGACTCGGACGCGACCGAGTCGGGGGACACGCCCCCATCGCCCGCCGCGAGCGGTACATCCCCGCCGCCGGGATCGCCGGCACTCGCCCAGCGGAACAGCTCCGCCAGACTGCGCACGCGCACGACGTCGGCCAGCGCCCGCACCGCCGGGGTGACCTCATGGGCGGCCTGGGTTCCCAGCGAAGTCGGGGAGACGACCGCTACCACCAGTCGGCCGAGGACGTCACCGGCTCCGTCGGCACTCGCTTCCGCGGGCGATGGACCGCCCGCACCTGGCACGGCACTCACAGCATCCCCATCGCCGACCACAGCAGCGGCATGAGCAGCACCAGGACGGCGGTGCCCGCAACACCGATGATGAGACCGACCCGAGCCATGTCTGCGGTGGCGATCTCCCCGGTGGCGTAGGCGATGGCGTTGGGTGGAGTTGAGATCGGCAGGCTCATCCCCAGCGAGCAGGCCAGCGCCAGCACCACCGCGATCGTCACCGGCTCCAGGCCGTCCACGCCCGTGGCCAGGCCCATCGCCAGCGGCACCAGCAGGTTGCAAGCGGCGGAATTGGAGATCACATTCGACAGGGCCAGACCGAGCGCCCCCATCAGCACCACCACCGCCAACGCCGGCATGGCAGTCCAGTTGAACAGGTTCAGAATCCACTCATCCAGGCCGGTGGCACCCACGCCGTCACCCAGGGCGATACCGCCGGCAACCAGCCACAACACATCCCAAGACAACCCGGCCAGATCCTTACCGGTCATCACCCGCGTCACCAGCATCGCCACAATCGCCATGAAGCCGACGACGTTAGCGCTCAGACCGTGCAGGGACTCCGTCATCCAAGCCAGGATCGTCACGCCGGCGATCACGTAGAACATGACGGCACGGCGGTCCGTGAACCACTCGGCCCGCATGTCCAGCTCAATGGTCAGGCCGCCCGGCAGGAACACGGCGCAGATCAGCAGCCAGGCCCCTAGCAGAATCACCAGCATCAGCGGAATCGACATCAGCATCCAGTCCAGGAAGCTGACCGGGTGACCCGCCTCCACCAAGGCGCTCAGGGCGATCGCGTTGGGGGGCGTGCCCACGGGGGTGCCCATGCCGCCCACATTCGCCGCCACCGGGATGGACAGGGCCAGACCGGTGCGAGGCCGACCCTCCGGCAGGGCGCCGAGCACCGGGATGACGACGGCGAACATGGTGGCGGTGGTGGCCGTGTTGGACATGAACATGCTCAGCACTGCGGTGATGACCATGAGGCCGAGCACGGTGCGGCGAGCCGAGCCGGTGAACGGCTTGATCAGGACGGCGGCAAGGTTCTTGTCCAGGTGGAACTTCTCGGCGCCGTCGGCAATGAGGAAGCCGCCCAGGAACAGGACGATGACGGGGTTGGCCAGGGCTGCGAAGAAGGACGAGTAGGCGGTTGCGTCCTCCGGGACAGGCAGGACCGCCTGGTCGGAGATCAGCAGCACCTCCAAGCCGATTACCAGGACGGCGGTGGCCACCAAGGGGATCGCCTCAGTGACCCACAGCACAATCGCCAGCAGGAAGATGGACAGCATGCGCTCACCCAGCGGTTCCAGGCCGGGGACGTCAATGAGCAGCGGCGCCACGAAGACGGCAATCGCTGCCAGAAGGCCGATGATCTGCTTACGGGTGAGCGGCTCAAGACGATCAGGGACGCGTGGGCGCGGTCGGTTGGCGGCGGGACGCGTGCGCGCGGGCATGGATCCTCCTAGTGGCACCCGGTGTCCGGGGTGTCGCCGACATCTTTGCCGGGTAAGGAAGATCCTAGGTGATGTGAGGCGCAAATGCCGCCAGGGCTCGGGACGGTCACCGTTGTGTTGGCTCTGCCGGACCTGAACGGCGACCCGACTCTCACGCCCTTGTCTCCTGTTTCCGCGCCCGGTGACCGGGGCCGCACTCAGCGCAGGTGGCGTTCCAGCCAGGGGTCCACGGCCGCCCAGAACCCCGCGGGGCGGGTGCGCCGCACGTCATGGCCCGCCCCCGCGACGAGCGCGGTCTCTACGTGCGGGTTGCCGATGCGGGCGAGTATGTCCAGACCCGCCGGCCCCACACGCGCCGATCCGGGACGGTCGCCGGTAACCAGGAGCGTGGGCACCGTCAACTCCGCCATGGCCTGTTCCCACCGCACCGGCGGCGCAACCACGCCGGTGTCCAACAGGGCCGGATCGACTCGCTGGCCGGCCCATACGCCGACGATCGCCTCCGTGTCGGGGACTTCCGGGTCGGCCAGGGAGCGCGCCACGGCGCCGGGCAGGTCGGCCAGCTCGGCCGCACGGGCGCGCTTACGGGCGGCGCCGCGGTCGCGCAGCTCCTGCTGCGTGCGAGTGCCATAGCGGGCCGGATCCAGCAGGACGACCCCTCCGACCAGCTCCGGGCGGCGCACGGCCGCGACCATGGCGGTGGCGGCACCCATGGAGTGGCCGATGACGACTGGGCGGCGCCCGCTGCCCTCGCCGCCCGGGGTGGCCTGGTTACCGGCGAACGCAGCGGACTCCGCCCCGGCAGTGGCAGGGCGGTTCAATCCCGGGCCGGAACTGAATGACGCGGCGGATCGGAGTTCCTCAAGTAGGCCGATCACGTCGTCTACCAGGACCTCTCCCGCCCGGTTCAGCTCGGTCTGCGTCCAGCGCGGGGAGAGGCCGTGGCCGCGGGCATCGGCGGCGATGACGCGGTAGCCGCGTTCGACCCAGTGATCGATGGCATCCGCCTGCGACACTGCGGAGCCGGTGATGCCGTGGAGGAGGACGAGGGTCGGGGCGTCGGCAGGACCGGCGACGATGCGGGCCAGAGGTGTGCTCATACCGCCATTCTCGCGCCGAACGCGGTTAGGGTGAAGGCATGGACAAGCACCGTATGAACGTGGAGTCCTTCAACCTCGACCACACCAAGGTGGCGGCGCCCTTCGTGCGCATAGCGGACCGCAAGCGGCTACCGGGCGGCGACGAGCTGATCAAGTACGACGTGCGCTTGCGCCAGCCCAACCGGGAGCACTTGGAGATGCCGGCGGTGCACTCGATTGAGCATCTGACCGCCGAGCTCATGCGCAACCACACCGACAGGCTGATCGACTGGAGCCCCATGGGCTGCCAGACCGGCTTCTACGCGCTCACTCTCGGCCTGGAGCCGGAGGAGTTCCTGCCGCTGCTGGAGGCGACCTTCCGAGACATCCTCGAGGCCGCCGAGGTTCCGGCAGCCAACGAGGTGCAGTGCGGTTGGGGCGCCAACCACTCCTTGGAGGCGGCCCAGGAGGCGGTGCGGGGCTTCCTGGCCCAGCGCGACCAGTGGGCGAACGTGTTCGCCTGAGTGCTCCTGAACTCGCCTGCGTGCTCCTGCACTGCTGCCTCCCGCCCAGGCCCACACCCGGGCGCTCCAGCGGCAAATGGTGTCCATCCATAGCGACTTTGAGCTACTCCCCGTCTCTCAGCCGCCCGCTTCTCATGCATTTGCGCAGGTCAGAGCCAGTTTCTGGATGAAACTGGAACCGGGTTCTCAGTCAAAGCCGCGACGGATGGACACTTTTCTGGCGCTTCGCGTTTGTGGGTGTGGTGGTTGGGGTCGGGGCTGCGGTGCGGGTGGTCGTTGCCGGGTTCGCGAGGCCGTTGTCGGTGGGCGGTGCTGGCTTGCGCTGAGTCGTCGAGGCCGCTGGGATCATCTGGGCGCTGGACTGGGACTGCCGCCATTGACGACGCACGGCGGCGGTCTTGGTGCCCTACTCGACGGGCCCCGGGCGCAGGCGTGAGCGCTCGGGGTGCGGGCCTGGCGTGTTCGCCCGCGCGCCCCGGATGACGGTTCGGCACTTCGCCTGACGGTTCGGCACTTTGCACCAACGATTCGGCACTTCCGGCGACGCTACGTACCCCTACCGTACGAACCGTCGCAAGACGGTACGAATCGCCGACCAGAACATACGAACCCTCACGCGAAGGTACGAACCGCCGCGTCAACACACAAGCCCCCAGCCCCACACACCCTCAAACCGGAAGAGCCGTCAAACTGGCTCAGCAGAGGCCGAAGGAGCGAAGTAGACGCCGAAGGGGCGTACCCAACGATCTGCCCCGGCCTTGATCCCGCTCGCTCTACACCCGCGGCACCGCCCCGAGCACAAACACCCGAGGGCCCGCACCACCACACCCTCAGACACGAAGAGCCACTATTTCTTCTCGGCTGGCGCGACCGAGCCCCGGGCAAACGCTCAGCAGGCGTCTTCCGCCACGGAGGCGACGTATCTACCGAGTCAACACCGCTGCCCGACCCACCCTGTCCTGCGGATAACCCATTCTCCATCGGTGGCTATCCACAGGGTGCCGGATTGGCGTTGCCGACGATGACGGACCGACCGATGCTCTTGCCGTGAGGTATGCGGACAGGCGGGACACGGTCCTACGAAGACTGACGGGAGCACATGGTGCCGCCAGGGCGCGCTACCTCGCCGCCGATCGTTCCGACCGCAGGACTATCGCCCGCATGGTGCAGGAGGGCGTGGTCAAGGAGTACCCGGGCCGGGTGATTGCGCTGCCCGGAACGAAGCGGGAGGTCATTGTCGCGCGGCAGGTGGGCGGGGTCATCGGCTGCGCCCATGCCGTGGTTGCCTGCGGGCTCCCCGTTCAGGACGAGCCCGGTCCCCACGTGCATGTGCTGGTTCCCAGGACACCAAGAACGGCACCGCTGCGCACCGTCTGCCACTGGGTGGCAGATCTGCATGTGGACCCGCTCGGCTCGCCCTACGCCAATACGGAGACCATGCTGATCGCCTTCATGCGGTGCGCGGAGCCGTTGGACGTACTCATCGCCCTGGATGCGGCGCTGCGCGGCGGGCTCCTCACCAAGGAGCAGCTTCGTGCCAGGTTGCGGGGCAACCGCAATGGCGCGTTGCGCAAGCTGCTGGACCGGGCCAACCCCAAGGCGCGATCGCTGCTGGAGACCATCGCACGCTATGAGCTTGAGGAGGCGGGCGCGACCCCCGAAGTGGGCGTAGAGGTGTCAATCGGGGAATTGGACCTGCTGCTGGGCGGCTGGACATTGAGACCGATGGGCACGAGTTCCACAGCCGGCGGGCCGACTGGGAGCACGACCGCCATCGCGACCAATGGCTCATCGCGCACGGCTACACGCCGCTACGGCTGACCTCGCGCCAGGTGCTCACGCATCAGACCGTCGAGTTGGTTCGCCCCATGGCGCAGCGCCTGGGTTACTGACCCGATCTGGAGGCCTAAGCTCGGAGTATGAGCGTGATTCCGAGTCATGTGCCGCAGTCGAACCGCCGCCGAGTGGCCGCCGTGGTCGTGGTTGCAATGCCGGAGGAGGCCCAGCCCTTCCTGGATCGCCTGCCGCGGTGCGAGGGCGTGCTCTCCCCGGAACTGCCCGGTGGCGGCGAGGCCTGGGCGCTTGACCTGGGCGGGGGCCGTGAGCTGCTGCTGGTGCGCTCGGGCATCGGGCTGGTGGCCTCCGCGAGCGCACTCACGACGGCGCTCACGCAGGTGACCCCGGAGGTCATTGTCTCCGCGGGCACCACCGGGGGCCTGGGCCGGGACGTCGAGGTAGGGGACGTCTGCGTGTCCACCGACCTGGCCTACACGGATGTGGACGCCACCGCCTTCGGCTACGCCCCGGGCCAGACCCCGGGGCAGCCCGCCACCTTCACCGCCGACCCCGACCTGGTCTCCCGCGCCGGCGCCGCGCACGGCGCCCTTCATGCCGCTACACCCAGTGCGGGTGCGGCCCGCATCCACGTAGGCCAGATGCTGGCCGGCGGCTCCTTCGTCACCGCCGCGAATGTGGGCGACGCCCGCGACCGCTTCCCACGGGCGGTGAGCACGGACATGGAGTCGACCGCCCTGGCGCAGGTCGCCCACGCCACCGCCCTCCCCTTCGCCTCCGTCCGCGGCGTATCCGACCTGTGCGGCCCGGAGGCGGGTCAGGACTTCCACATCGGTGCCGACGAGGCCGCGGCCCGCTCCGCAGCGGTGGTGCTCGCGGCGCTCGCGGATGGTCAAGCCGTCACTGCATGGAGTCGTGCCGCGAGGTGAAGGCCGATGCCGGGCAGTCGAGACCCCACTGGTTCATCGCGTCGAGTACCGGCCGCACGCTCTTGCCCAAGTCTGTGAGCTCGTATACCACGCGAGGTGGAACCTCGGGATAAACGTTGCGGGTCACGATCCCACGGGACTCGAACATGCGCAGTCGACTGGTCAGGGTGTGCGCGCTGATCCCCGGCAACCCCGCACGCAATTCTCCGAAACGGTGCGGCCCGTGCATTAGCTCACGCACAATCAGCGTCGCCCACGGTCCGTCGAACAGGAGTAGGAACCTCTCCACCCCGCACTCGGGAACCTTGACTTCACTCACGTCCTCCACCTCTCGCCAATAGTGCAATTGACGTAACTAGTGCATCGAATGCCCTAATGGGGTCATGGCTTACATCATTCACGGCGCCACTGGCGCCCAAGGCGCCCCGGTCCTGTCTGCCCTCGCCGCCTCCGGACACGCCCCCGTGGCCGCGGTCCGCCACACGGCGGCAGTGCCCGCGGGCGCCGCCTCCAAAGAAGTCGACCTGCTCTCAGCCGACTCCCTCGCAGCCGCTTATGACGGCGCCGAAGGGGTCTTCGTCCATCTTCCCATGGGGGCAACTGATGGGGCCGCCCAGGCCCGGGCCGTTGTTGACGCAGTGAACCGAGCCCGCCCCGACCGTGTCGTGATTTCCACCAGCGGCCAGATCGTCGACCAGCCGGGATCACCTCTGCAGGCGGCCCCCGACAGCCCCATCATGAAGCTCATCAACGGAGACATCGACTCCGGGGTCTCGGTGGCTGTCGTCGCCCCCCGCCTCTATCTTGAGAACCTACTCCTGCCGGTTGTACTGGGCCCCGTTAGTCAGGAGGGTGTCCTGCGCTACCCGCTTCCCGCCTCATACCCGGTCGCTTGGAGCTCCCACCTGGACGTGGCGGATGCCGTCACCCGCCTGCTGCTGGATACCTCAGTCACCGGCACGGTCGCCGTTGGTCACAGGCCCGGTCTTACGGGAACGGATCTGGCCGCAGCCTTCAGCTCTCACCTGGATCGCGATGTGCGCTTCGAAGCCATCACGCCCGAGGCCTTCGGCGATCTCATCACACCGTTGTTCGGACCGGCGGCGGCACCGGTAGTCGACCTTTACCGGGCTCTCAACGCGCAGGATGGCAACACCATCTCCGAAGGCAATAGTGCTCAGGCGCTCCTGGGGCTCCAGCCGCGCTCGGTCGAAGAATGGTTGAAGGATCTGGCGGTATGAGACCCGCAGAGTGTTGAAGTCGGTGGGCCACGAACTCCCGACTCAAATAGCCACCAGCACCTGCACCATGACGATCTTGACCACGATCGCCAGGGCGAACAGCGTGGCGTAGCCGGCCTCCACCCGCTCGTCGTCGCGCTTGGACAGGGCGAAGGCGAGGATGGCGGGCTGGCCCACCAGCCCCGCCAGGGCCCCGGCGGCGCGCGGCGCGCTCAGCCCCACCCTCCGGGCGCCCGCCAGCAGCACCACTGCACTCACCACCACGATGAGCGCGGCCAGTCCACCCACCGCCAGGCCCGTCATGGAGAAGGCGGAGGCGGCGAAGTCCTGGCCGGAGGCCAGCCCGATGGCGGCCAGGAAGAACAGCAGCCCCAGCTGCCGGATGGTGGCGTTCGCGGCGTGCGGCAGCTGCCAGATGAAGGGGCCGGTGCGCCCCAGGCGGCCCAGCACCATGCCGACCACGAGCGGCCCCGCGGCCACACCCAGCCGCAGGGTGATGCCACCGGGCAGTGGGATGGCGGCCAGCCCAGCGAGTACTCCCAGCGCCATACCGACCCCAACGGAGAAGGCGTCGATCTGCGCGATGGACTTCTCCGAGTCACCGAAGTAGTCGGCGGCCCGCTCCAGGTCACCGGAGGGGACCACGGCCAGCACCCGGTCGCCCAGTTCAAGCACCAGGTCGTCGTTGGCGAGCAGGTCGAGGTCGCCGCGCCGCACCCGGGTGATCACGCCCTGGAAGCGGCCGTGCATGTCGAGCTCTCCGATGGTGTGCCCGGCAACGCGGGTGGAGGAGACGGTCAGCCGCCGGTAGTCGACGACGGTGCGGTCCTTTGCCAGGCAGCGGTCGTAGCCGGTGCCGAGCTCGTGGATGGCGTCCTCCAGGGCGGCCGGTGCACCCACGATGACGACCTTGTCCCCCGGCAGCAGCTCCTCGTCGGGGGAGACGACGCGGGTGGCGCCGTCGCGCTCCAGGTAGGAGACGCGGATGCGGTTGCGCTGGAAGGCCTCCAGCTCGCTCAGGGCGACGCGGCGCAGCAGGTACACGCTGGTGGCGCTCAACCCGTCGGCCGAGGCCGGGCGGGGATCGCGCCGCCCCGGCCAGTCGCGTCCAATAATCAGGGCGACGATGAGGATGGCGACGGCGACGCCGACCGGGTAGGCCAGCGCGTAGCCGACGGCGGGCTCCTGGGTGCCGGCCGCCTCGATCGCGGAGTCCAGGACGGGGCTGGTCAGGGCGCCCGCGTAGGCGCCGGAGTCCATGGCCGGGCTGATGCCGGTCAGGTGGGCATACACCGCCCCGGCGCCGCCGGCGAGCACGAGCGCCACTACGCACAGGGCCATGAGCGGCAGCTGGCGGCGCAGGTTGCGGAAGAAGGTACTGCCGGCCCCGATGCCGACGGTGTAGCAGAACAGGCCCAGCCCCAGGCTGCGCAGCAGGGTGAGGTTCTCCCCCAGGCGCCCGTCCAGCGCCCCGACGGCGAGGCCGACGAACAGTGCCCCGGCCGCCCCGAAGCGGATCGGCCCGAAGGGGATCTGCCCGACGGCGGTGCCCACCCCGATCACCAGGAAGACGGTCAGGATCGGTGCGGAGGCGAGCACGTCGACGACGGAGGCGAATAGTTCTGGCACACCTCCAGGCTAGCGGGAGAGGGCCCGGGTAGTCCCGTCGAGCCGATGGTGGCTGCGGTATTGTCCGCGAACCCGTGCGGGAACTAGGCTGCCCGGGTACGGGCCCTCCCTGGTCCGCCTTGCACCCGTCCCTGCTCAACGATGAGAAAACCGCATGGATACCACCACTGCCTCTGCCGCACCCGAATACACCCCCGAGGAAGAGCGCCTGATCATCCGCAACCGTCAGGGCGTGCCCGTAGGCATAAAGCCGCATACCAAGTGGACCCCGGGGAAGATCGCCCTGTGGGTCGCCATCACGGCCCTGGGCGTGCTGGGCTGGTGGATGCTCGCCGTCGCGCGCGGCGAGAGCGTCAACACCATCTGGTTCGTGGTCACCGCGGTCTGTACCTACGCCATCGGCTACCGCTTCTACGCCCTGTACATCCAGCGCACCATCATGCGGCCCGACGACACCAACGCCACCCCGGCTGAGCGCATCAACAACGGCCGAGACTTCGACCCGACCCACCGGGTGGTCCTCTACGGCCACCACTTCGCGGCGATCGCCGGCGCGGGCCCGCTGGTGGGCCCGGTCCTGGCCGCCCAGATGGGCTACCTGCCGGGCACGCTGTGGATCATCCTCGGCGTCGTCGTCGCCGGGGCGGTTCAGGACATGCTGGTGCTGTTCTTCTCCATGCGCCGCGGCGGCCGCTCCCTGGGGCAGATGGCGACCGACGAGATCGGTCGGGTCGGCGGCACCGTGGCCACCGTCGTCGTCCTGGTCATGCTGATGATCGTGCTGGCGGTGCTGGCCATGGTGTGCGTCAACGCGCTCGCCGAGTCCCCCTGGGGCGTGTTCTCCGTCGGCTGCACCATCCCGATCGCCATCTGCATGGGGCTGTGGCTGCGCTTCGTCCAGCCCGGCCGCATCACCCAGGTCTCGCTCGTCGGCTTCGCCATCCTCATCGCCGTCATCATCTCCGGGCGCTGGGTGGCGGAGTCCTCCTTCGGCCAGTACCTGCACCTGTCGCCCACCACCCTGGTGTGGTGCATGATCGTCTACGGATTCCTCGCCGCGGTACTGCCCGTGTGGGTGCTGCTCACCCCCCGCGACTACCTGTCCACCTTCATGAAGGTAGGCACCATCGTGGTGCTGGCCGCCGGCATCATCATCGTGCGGCCCGTGGTGGAGATGGCCGCCGTCTCCGAGTTCGCCCTGAACACCGACGGACCCGTGTTCGCCGGGCAGCTCTTCCCCTTCCTGTTCATCACCATCGCCTGCGGCGCCCTGTCCGGCATGCACGCCACCGTGTCCTCCGGCACCAGCCCGAAGATGATTCAGAAGGAGAGCCAGGTCCGCATGATCGGCTACGCGGGCATGCTCATGGAGTCCTTCGTGGCGATCATGGCCCTGGCGGCCGCGGTCTCGCTGAGCCCGGGCATCTACTTCTCCATGAACACCTCCGCCGCCACCATGAACGCACTCGCCGGCGACGACGTCGTCGCCACCGCCTCCAACCGCGAAG
Source organism: Actinomyces procaprae (assembly GCF_004798665.1). Lineage (NCBI taxonomy): Bacteria > Bacillati > Actinomycetota > Actinomycetes > Actinomycetales > Actinomycetaceae > Actinomyces > Actinomyces procaprae. Next base: position 37,097 of record NZ_CP039292.1, on the reverse strand, counting down.
AGGTGGCGGCGGCGGCCGTCGCCAACCTCGACGTCACCGACGCCCACGGGGAGTCCCTGACACCGGTGTGGGACTCCTGGGACGAGGACGGAAATCCGAAGACGTACACGGGGGCCGAGGCGCTGGAGCAGGTGGCCTCCGACGTCGGCGAGCCGAGCATCATCTCCCGCACCGGCGGCGCCCCCACGCTGAGCGTGGGCATGTCGCACATCCTCCACCAGATCGGCGGCGGCCGGACGATGATGGGCTTCTGGTACCACTTCGCCATCATGTTCGAGGCACTGTTCATCCTCTCCGCCGTCGACGCCGTCACGCGCGTGGCGCGCTTCCAGCTGGGTGACGCCCTGGGCAACATCTGGCCGAAGTTCCGCGACCCGTCCTGGCATGTGGGGGCGTGGGCGACCACCGGCGTCGTCGTGGCGGCCTGGGGTTCGCTGCTGCTAATGGGCGTGACCGACCCGCGCGGCGGCATTCAGACGCTTTACCCGCTGTTCGGCATCGCCAATCAGCTCATCGCGGCCATCGCCCTGCTGCTGTGTCTGGTGATGACGGTGCGCAAAGGGCGGCTGAAGTACGCGTGGATACCTGCGATCCCGCTGGTCTTCGATACGGCGGTGACTTTCACGGCGTCGTGGCAGAAGATCTTCTCCACCGACTCGCGGGTGGGCTACTTCCAGCAGTGGCGGGACGCCCGCGCACTGCTGCCGACGCTCACCGACGCGGAGGCGATCGGCGTCCAGAGGGCCATCGTCCGCAACACCATGATCCAGGGGACGCTGTCAGTGGTGTTCCTTGTGCTCGTCGCCTTCGTCATGCTGTGCGCGGTCATCACCATGGTGCGGGCAGTGCGCGCCGGGGACACGACGACGTCCGAGGACCCGTATCAGGAGTCGAACTTCTACGCCCCCGAGCACCTGTTTGCCAGTCCGCTGGAGAAGAAGCTCGTCAAGGAATATGCGCTCGTGGGTGATCCGGCACTGATTCCGGGCCGCTCCGCCAAGGCGGACGACGCGGACGCCCAGGACCGCTGAGATGGCCGAAGTGACCGCCGAGGCGGCCGAGGCCGTCGGCACGACGGCGTCCGCCGCGCCGCGGATGCGTTCCGCGGCGCGGCGGGCGCGTCGGATTTGCGCGGGCCTGGCCCGGGCGCGCGGGTTGTGGCGCGACTTCACGGGCGAGTCGGCTTACGAACGCTATGTCGAAAGGCATCGGCGCGAGCACCCCGACCACGCACCGATGAGTGCGCGCCAGTGGTGGCGGGCCCGGGCCGACTTCGAAGGCCGCAACGTCTCCGCCGGCTGCTGCTGACCTGCCGGTGACCGTGCGGTTGTACATCTTCCAGTGCCGGATCATGGACACGACCCCGTACGGGGCCAAGGAATGAATTATCGGGGCCGGTGAGCGCCTTACGGGGTTCGGGTGCATTCAGTTGCGCCGGTTTGCGGGCTCGTCGTGCTTGTGGATGTGGCGGCCGGCGTGTCTCCGGGTGAGGAAACCGGTAGGCCTGCCGGTTCACCACGGCGACCGCCGCCCAGCTGTCACTGATTGCACCACTTTACCCGCCCGGACACGAGCCACCTTGCGCACATCGTTGAAATCATGCGGTTCTGCCGGCCAGGTCCCCGGCACGTCCCAGCAAAGTGGTGCAATCTGTGACAGCTGGGAGCACCATCGGATGTTCACGGGCGCTGCGTGTTTGAGGGTGTGGTGGTTCGTGGCGGCGGGGACGTCCCCGGGCCAGTGTCGCGGGCGTAGAGCGAGTGGGTGAAGGCCAGGGCGCGGTCGTTGGGTAGGCCCCTTCATCCTCTACTACGCCTGTTAAACCTTCGCTGAAGGGCCCAGAACCCTTCAGCAAACACCTAACCGGCGTAGTGAAGCGGTTCTTCCGGTTTGTGGGTGTGGTGGTTGGGGTCGGGGCTGCGGTGCGGGTGGTAGTTGGCGGGTTGGCGAGGCCGTTGTCGGTGGGTGGTGCTGGCTTGCGCTGATTCGTCGAGGCCGTTGGGGTCATCTGGGTGCTGGACCGGGACTGCCGCCATTGACGACGCACGGCGGCGGTCTTGGTGCCCTACTCGACGGGCACCCGGGCGCAGGCGTGAGCGCTCGGGGTGCGGGCCTGGCGCGTCTGCCCGTGCGCACCGGATGACGGTTCGGCACTTCGCCTGACGATTCGGCACTTCGCCTGACGGTTCGGCACTTGGCACCAACGATTCGGCACTTCGCCTGACGGTTCGGCACTTGGCACCAACGCTTCGGCACTTCCGGCGACGCTACGTACCCCTACCGTACGAACCGTCGCAAGAAAGTACGAATCGCCGACCAGAACATACGAACCCTCACGCGAAAGTACGAACCGTCGCGTCAACACACAAACCCCCAGCCCCACACACCCACAAACCGGAAGAGCCAGTAAAGCCCGAACCGGAGTAGTAAGCGCCGAACCTGCGTAGTAGACGACGTCAGCGCAAAGCACGGCGGCGAGCAGGCTGCCGCCTCCACCCACACCCCCAAACACGAAGCGCCGGTTTGCGGTCTGCTGCGCCGCTTAGTCGTCTGCTGTGTGCATCCGAGTTGTTCAACAGAGCGTTGACTGACGTTGTTGACGGTGAAGTGGCATGGTAATTGCCCGGCTGGGCGGTGGTGGTTGTGGTCTCTGCCGGGGGTGCCTGTGGTCGGCTGTGGGTGTCCGGAGGTGCGGAGAGCTGCGGTTGCGGGTGTGGCGTGTGGTGTTGTTGGGGCGTGTGTGACTGGTGCGATGCGCGCCCGATGGTCACGATTCGGTCTACGGTACAAAGATTGGTGCGTTTTGACCCCGACTTTTCCGCATGACTTCGTTGAAAGTTGGTGGCTGGAGGGGGTCTGAGGGGTGTCGGTGGCGCTTGGCGTGCTTTCAACGAAAAGTGGTACTTTTGGGGTGGTGCTAGCCGGTCCCGTGGGGTGCTTGCGGGGCCGGTGGCGATCTCGCCTCTGGAAGTGGCGGAACGACGCGGTTTCCAGGGGCAGGGGTCAGGAAGCACCTCGCACCTCAAGGTGCATTGAGACGCTCGGCGTCGGCTCGGGGCTCGGCGTCGGCTCGGGGTCAGGAAGCACCTCGCACCTCAAGGTGCATTGAGACTGGCCCGGCAGTGCCAGTGCCATGGCGGCCGTGTCAAGGTCAGGAAGCACCTCGCACCTCAAGGTGCATTGAGACGGAGTCGGACTCATCTACGGCAGCCAGGACGTCCGTCGGGAAGCACCTCGCACCTCAAGGTGCATTGAGACTCGACGCCCTTCCTGTCGGTGGCGGCCGAAATTTCGGTCAGGAAGCACCTCGCACCTCAAGGTGCATTGAGACCGCCGAGATCTTGGCCGACACCTCCTCTATTAGCGTGTCAGGAAGCACCTCGCACCTCAAGGTGCATTGAGACAGGAGGGTGGTGCCGGCTTGGGCCCTCTTTTTGGTGTCAGGAAGCACCTCGCACCTCAAGGTGCATTGAGACACCCGCGCAACGGCGACAATGTCGTCGGCGTCGTCGTCAGGAAGCACCTCGCACCTCAAGGTGCATTGAGACTCAAGGGCGGCCTCGTAGTCCCGGCCGTTCACCTGTCAGGAAGCACCTCGCACCTCAAGGTGCATTGAGACCTCTCGGCAACCTCGTTGAGCCAGCAGATGAGAGTCAGGAAGCACCTCGCACCTCAAGGTGCATTGAGACGGTCATGCTTACTCCTCGGCTTCGAATGAATTCGTCTGTCAGGAAGCACCTCGCACCTCAAGGTGCATTGAGACCTGCGGGTCGTCCCTGGTGTAGTACACGTTCAAGTCAGGAAGCACCTCGCACCTCAAGGTGCATTGAGACGCGTCGGCATCATCGCTAGAAGAGATTGAAGGTGAGGGTCAGGAAGCACCTCGCACCTCAAGGTGCATTGAGACTCGGCGGAGGACCAGATGAGTCGGTTCAGGCCCGGCACGTCAGGAAGCACCTCGCACCTCAAGGTGCATTGAGACTCGCCAAGCGCTCCTCTTCGCTCAAGGCCTTGTGTCCGTCAGGAAGCACCTCGCACCTCAAGGTGCATTGAGACTCATGTCGCACTTGATGCAGGTGGGCGGGCCGTAGACCGTCAGGAAGCACCTCGCACCTCAAGGTGCATTGAGACTCGTGTTTGATTAGGGTTGCGCAAACAATCTGCAAGTCAGGAAGCACCTCGCACCTCAAGGTGCATTGAGACTCGTGTTTGATTAGGGTTGCGCAAACAATCTGCAAGTCAGGAAGCACCTCGCACCTCAAGGTGCATTGAGACTGCACTCGGAGAGGCTGCGGGAGCGGCGACATTCTGAGATCAGGAAGCACCTCGCACCTCAAGGTGCATTGAGACGCCTCGATCTCCTCGACCACCGTGTTCACGTTGGTGAAGGTCAGGAAGCACCTCGCACCTCAAGGTGCATTGAGACAGTACGCTTCGTACCAGTTGTTGCACCCTGCTATCCGTCAGGAAGCACCTCGCACCTCAAGGTGCATTGAGACGTCATGCGGGCGTAGGCCTGGGCGAGGTAGTCGCGCGTCAGGAAGCACCCCGCACCTTAAGGTGCATTAAGGCTTTGTCAGGCATGGTCTCGGCGTCGAGGTTGTAGGGTGCTTCGCGTTTGAGGGCGTGGATGAAGCCGGGAGTCGGCTCGCCCGCGTGATTAGCGCTGACGTCGTCTACTACGCCGGTTAGGTGTTTGCTGAAGGGTTCTGGGCTCTTGAGCGGAGGTCTAACTGGCGTAGTAGAGGCCTAAGGGGCGTACCCAATGATCGGGCTGCGGCCTCAGTTCCAGTCGCTCCACGTCCGCGACGCCGCCCCACCTCAGATGCTCGCACCGCCAACCTCCATGCCCCCTGCGAAGAAGCGGTTCATCGTCGGGCATACAGGCTCTTCGTGTTCGGGGGCGTGGTGGGCTGGGTGTGGTGGTTCGCCGGGTGGTGGTAGGCACGCGTAGCCCGGCGGCGCGGTACGCGGTGCGATGGACGGGTGTTGGGCTGGGTGTCCGCTGAACCACGGCGGGCCAGGCACGATAGCTCCTGCGTTCGGGTCGATGAGGACGTCGTCCTCCTGCACCCAAACACGAACACCACACCGCGACCGCCAGCCCGAACCACCACACCCACAAACGGCGAGAGCCTGGAATGTCCGGATTCGGGACAAACGCACCGGCAGCTGCCATGACGGCGTTAAAGATCGTTGAAATCATGCGGACTCTCAAGCGGACCACGTCGCTCCGAACGCCGTTTGTCCCGAATCCGGACACTTCAGCCGACTTCAGTGCGAAGCACCCGTACCTCTACGCACCGGGTCGCACCGCTCAGGCCCAAGCACGCACCAGGCGCACGATGGCGTCCGCGACCTCCTGGTCCTTGCCCTGGTAGGTGTGGCCGGTGCCCTGGATCAACACCAGTTCGTTCGCCTCCGGGTCGGCGGTGTGATCGTTGATCGTCGCCAGGAACCCCGCCGGGTCGCCATAGGTGAACCGGTCATAGGTGCCGATGAGCATGGTGCCGGTGTGCCGCATGGCGGCCACCTGACTGAAGTCGGCGTCGGCCTCCACGTGCACGTTGTCCAGGATGTTGTCGCACAGCCACTGGCGGGCGGTCTCCGCGCGGCAGGGCACCCAGCCCATCAAGGGGAACGGCAGCCGTTGCTCCCCCAGGCCGCGGTCGACGTAGTCGCGCACCACGGCCCGCTCCTGCGCCGTGACCTGATTGGTCAGGTGGCGCAGGTTCGCGGGGCTGAGCAGGAGGAAGTGCTCCACCCGCTCGTCGTGGTGCCGCGCCAGGTAGTAGATGACCTTGTTGGCGCCAAGGGAGTGCCCGGCCAGGATGATCCGCCGATAGCCGGCGGCCTCCGCGTAGTCCAGCCAGGCCCCCAGATCCTCGTCGGTGAAGGCGAAGTCCTCGTTCCACGAGCCGATGACCTCCTCCTGCCCCGTCACCGCGTTGGTGCCGGGGATCTCGTTGAAGGCGTCATTCGTCTGCGCGTACACAAAGTCAATGCCGGCCCGGTTGAGCGTCCGCCCGAAGGTGACGTAGAAGGGATTGGAGTAGAAGTTCCCGTGGATCCCGGTAATGGCGATCACCACCGTGTCCGCGGCGTCGGCCGGGAACAGGGCCCCGTCCAGCACGCTGCCCCGCCGGGTGGTCACCGCCAGGGCGCGCGGGCGGCGCAGCCCCGGCATCTCAGTAGTCCTCGCTGCGGTAGCGGGGGCTGAACTGCTTGGAGCGCGGATAGAAGTCGGTCCCCATCCGGGTGCCCTCCAGCATGGCCTGCGTGTAGCGGTAGCTGTCGGCCTTGTCCCAGTCGAAGGTCGTCTCGATCTCGTCCTCGCGGCCGGTACGGATCAGCTCGATCAGGTGCGGGTTGAGCAGGACGCTCTTGCCGATGGCCAACAGCTCGGCCCAGCCGGTGTCCCAGGCACGAATCATGTCGTCCGCCGTGTACAGGTTGCCGACGCCGATCAGCGGCAGCCGCCCACCGATGCGCTCATGCAGCAGCTGCATGCGGGTCAAGGAGGTGTCCGCATCCCGACGCGCCTTCTTGTAGAAGTCCCACAGGGACACGTGCAGGTACTGCAACGGCTTTTCCAGCAGGGCGTCGACCAGGGCGAAGGTGTCCGCCATGGTCAGGCCCCGCTCGCCGGGCTCCTCCGGGGAGAAGCGGTAACCCAGGATGAAGTCGGGCCGGTCGTGCCGACGGCGCACGGCGTCGACGGCGTCCACGACCGCCAGCGGCAGCGCCATCCGCTTCTCGCGCGAGCCGCCCCAGTCGTCGGTGCGCAGGTTGGTGTTGCCGGAGAAGAACTGCTGCACCAGCCAGCCGTTCGCGCCGTGAATCTCCACGCCGTCCAGGCCGGCCTCAAGGCTCAGCTCGGCGGCACGGACGTAGGCGTCTACCAGGCCGCGCACCTCCGCCTCGGTCATGCCGCGGGAGCCGGCGAAGGGAGCCGTGGTGGGGGAGACGACGTCGTGCCCCTGGGTCATCTCCCTGCGGGCGTGCAGTCCGGAGTGGGCCAGCTGGACGACGGCGAGCGCACCCTGCGCGTGAGCGATGTCCGCGTACTCCTTGAGCGTGGCCAGGTGCCGGGAGTCGAAGGCGTTGGGCGACTCGAAGCCGATGCCGCCCGGCGCCACATTCGTCAACGGCATAATAAACAAGGAGAAGCCCTCGAAGCGGTCGTTCCAGAAGCGGCGGGCGGCGTCGGTCAGCTCGCCGTCGGCGCCCGCGTCGTAGATCGTCAGCGGCGCCACGACGAGCCGATTCTTAAGCGTCACGCCGTTGTTGAGTTCCAGGGGTTCGAATAGCGGCGCGTACTTCGGGTTCATCTCACTCATCGTGGATGCCTCTCTATGGGATGGGTCCCGGCCGGTGCCGACCGGGCTTGCCTCCCACAACCCGTGGGACGCCGCGTCATTTCCCGCCGCCGACCGTCTACCCGGTCACGTCCGGGCGCAGGCGCCGTCGTTGCCCGGTTGCAGTGCGACGCGCGTGATCCACTCCACCCGCCGCCGCTACGATTCGAGCGTGACCGACGCGATCAGCCCCGCCCCGACCACCACCCCCTTCGACGACGGCGCCACCTCGGACGCCGCCCCCGACCGCGAAGAGCTGACCTGGGAGCTGTTCGGCCGGGCCGAACGCGAGCTGTCAGCCCAGATCGTGGCCTCCGGCTGGGTGCCCGACCTGATCATCGCCATCGCCCGCGGCGGCCTGATTCCCGCCGGCGCCATCGGCTACGCAATCGGCATCAAGGCCATGGGCGCCGTCAACGTCGAGTTCTACACCGGGGTGGGCCAGACCCTGGAAGAGCCGGTGGTACTGCCCCCGCTCATGGACGCCTCCGACCTGCCCGGTAAGAAGGTGCTGGTGGTCGACGACGTCGCCGACTCCGGCAAGACCCTGAAGATGGTCATGGAGCTGCTGCAGCACCGGGGCCTCGACCTGGGCGGTGAGACCGTCGCGGTGGACGCCCGCAGCGCCGTCATCTACCGCAAGCCGCACAGCATCCTCAAGCCCGACTACTGCTGGCGGGTGACCGACAAGTGGATCAACTTCCCCTGGTCGGTGCTGCCCGTGATCACCCCCTCATCCCTGGATCAGGAGGGCACCGACCAGCTCGATGCTCGGGCGGGAAGCATCAAGGGCTGAGGGGCCGTGACCGTGCCCCCTGAAGCGCCCCTCCTTTCGCCGCCCGACGCCGACCAAGACTGCGCGCCACGCCTCCCGACACGCGCGAGCAGCGCCGCCCGTGCCCTCGCCGCGCTCTACTTCGCCACCGTCACGGTCGCAGTGGTTTGGCCGTCGGGGGCCGACGTGTCCGCCTTCAAGGACGGACTCGGGCCGTGGTTCCTCACTCCCGCGGGCAAGGACATCGCCCTGAACCTGATCATGCTCACCCCTTTGACCACCCTGGCCACCCTGGGCTGGCCAAGGGTGCCCTGGTGGGTGTGGGCACTGGCGGGCTGCGCCGTCGGGGTGGGGGCCGAGTTGGCGCAGTGGGTCCTGCCCGGCCTGGACCGTCGCCCCTCCCTTGCCAATGTGCTTCAGAACGGCGTCGGCGCCTGGGCGGGAGCGACGCTCAGCCACGTCCTGCAGATGCGTATGGCTCGGCCTGCGACCGGTCGGGGACATTGAGCACGCAGGGCTAGAGCATCGCGGTGCGTGCCGCTCACCCCCTGTTCGCCCCCGCATACCCCCGCGCACGAAGAGCCGGCGAACACACGACGAAGGCCCGGGCTGGTGAACCAGCTCCGGGCCTTCCCTGGTGCGCGGGGGGGGACTCGAACCCCCATGATCGCAAGATCACACGGACCTGAACCGTGCGCGTCTACCAATTCCGCCACTCGCGCTTTGAAGTGCCTTGATCGTATCGGCTCGGGGGCGCCCGCGTCCAATCCTGACCGCCACTCGCGGCCGTGAGACCGCTCACCCACACCGTGCCCCGCAGCCGGCCCTGGACCCCGGACGGCACCACCACGCCGCCGGCGGCGCCGATCGCAACATGGTTGTCGCGTCGGCCGGGCCGCCGAACGGGTCTCACCGGTTACCATGGAGCCAGGTCACCTCTGGATTCCTGCCCATATGCGCACAGTCTTCGGGCAGTCCCTGTATCGTGGCCCGATCAGGCCGCGCGCCGGGCACCCGCCCGTCTCGCGAACGGCAGCGGCGCCGCCGCAGCCGGTTCAAACACACCGGAGGTAGTCAATGGGTCTCCTGGACAAGTTCGAGAAAGGCGTCGGCAACGTCGCCAATCGGGCCATGTCCCGCTTCTCCGATGACGTAGAGCCCATAGAGATCGCCTCCAAGCTGCGGGAGACGATGGACAAGCGTGCCGCCTCCTTCGCACGCGACCGCTCCGTGGTGCCCAACGTGTTCCGCATCCACCTGGCCCCCAGCGACGTCGAGCACCTGAGCAACTGGGGCCTGGATGAGATGGTCCGCCAAATGGAGGAGGTCGCCACCACTTACGCAGGTGAGCAGGGCTACTCCTTCGTCGGACCGGTCGACGTCTCCTTCGTTCCCGACGACGCCCTCACGCCACCAACCATCGACATCGACTCCTCCACGCGCCGCGGCGCCGCCGCACCCGCGGCCGCCGCCACCGCCTCGCCCACGCACCCCATCCTGGACATCGACGGGCAGCGCTACCTGCTCACCGGCCCGGTCACGGTGATCGGTCGTGGCAGCGAGGCGGACATCATCGTGGACGACTCCGGCGTCTCCCGGCGCCACCTCGAGATCCGCCTCACCCAGGGGCATGCGATCGCCACGGACCTGGGATCTACCAACGGCACCTTCGTCGAGGGCCACCGGGTCGACGCCGCCACCCTCCTGGACGGCAATACACTCACCATTGGCCGCACCCGGATCATGTTCTGGGATGGCACACAGGGCGCAGGGACCAACGGGTGAGCCAGCTCGCATTCACCATCGCCCGGCTGGGATTCCTGGTCCTGCTGTGGGTCTTCGTCTTCTTCGTGGTGCGCGCGCTGCGCCGCGACGTCGCCGAGGTCTCTGCACCCCCGGCACGACGGCGCTCCACCCGCGACGCCGCCCCCGTGGGACGCAACCGCGGCCCCACCCGCCTGGTCATCACCGAGGGTCCGCTGGCGGGCTCCATGGTGCCGCTCACCCCCACCTCCATCACGATCGGCCGCGACCAGAACTGCACGCTCGTGCTCAACGACTCCTACGCCTCCTCCCGCCACGCCCGCGTCTTCCCCAAGGACGGCGCCTGGTGGTTGGAGGACCTGTCCTCAACCAACGGCACCACACTGGCGGGACGCCCCGTCCACGGCGCCGTTGAACTGCCCGTCGGAGTGCCGGTGCGAATCGGCCAAACCACCTTGGAGCTGCGCCCATGACCATCTCCCTGCGCTACGCCGCCAGGAGTGACGTCGGGCTGGTGCGCGCCTCGAATCAGGATTCCGGATACGCCGGACCGCACCTGATGCTGCTGTGCGACGGCATGGGCGGGCCCGCCGGCGGCGACATCGCCTCCGCCGTCGCCGTCGAGCACCTGGTGCCCCTGGACGCCGACTCACACCAGGCCGGCGAGCTGCTCGACCTGCTGCGCGGGGCCGTCCAGGAGGCTCACGCCGACCTGATCTCCCTGTCCAACGACAACCCCGACCTGGCAGGCCTGGGCACCACCTGCATCGCCGTCATGCGCTCCGGCAACAAGCTGGCCATGGTTCACGTCGGCGACTCGCGCGCCTACCTGCTGCGCGACGGCGAGCTCACCCAGGTCACCACGGACCACACCTTCGTGGAGTACCTGGTGGAGACCGGCAGGCTCACGCGCGACCAGGCGCGCCGACACCCGCAGCGCTCAGTACTGCTGCGCGTGCTGGGCGACGCCGAGGGCGAGGTACAGCTGGACGAGTCCATCCGCGAGGCGGTGCCCGGGGACCGCTGGCTGCTGTGCTCCGACGGGCTCAGCGGCCCTGTGTCGGCCGAGACGATCGGCGAGGTACTGGCCACCGTGGACGACCCCGGCCAGGTCGGTGATCAGCTCATCGACCTCGCCCTGCGCGCCGGCGGGCCGGATAACGTCACCGTGGTCGTGTTCGACGTCGTCGACGACGACCCCCAGCCGCAGACCGACACCCAGATCGTCGGCTCCGCCGCGAACCGCCGCGCGCGCCTGCGTCAGGCCGCCACGGGCGACAGCTCACCGGTCCCCCCCGAGCCGACGGAGTCCGTGCAGGCGTCCACTCCCGCCGCCAAGGCCGCCGCCCTGGTGGCCGGCCTGGACTCCGCGCCCGCTCCCGCAGACACCGCCGAGGAGGAGGCGGTAGCCGCCCAGGCCCGCACCGAGCTCAATAACCGCCGCAGACGCAGGCTGCGTTCAATGATCGCCTCCCTGATCCTGGTGCTGGCCCTCATCGGCGCCGGCGCCCTGGGCTACCAGTGGACCCAGTCCCAGTACTACGTGACCACCCTGAACGGTCGGATCGCGATTTACCAGGGCATCCCCCAGGCGGTGGGCCCGGTCTCATTGAGCCACGTCGTGCAGACCTACAGTCGGCCCACCGTCGATGAGCTCAACGAGCAGATCCAGGCCAAGCTGGACCGGACCGTGCAGCAGCCCTCCCTGGACGCAGCCCGCCAGTACGTGCGCACCACCGTGATGGACAACCTGGTGGACACCCCCGCCACCACCCCCTCCCCGGAGCCGAGCCCGACGCCAACTCCCTCCCCGCGGCCCTCCCCGTCCGAGCGCACGACGCCGACGCCGTCCTCATCCGCAACCCGGGCCCAGGGCCCCACGGCAGGGCGGCAGGAACCGACTGCATGACTTCACCGACCTTCCGTCCCTCCACCGTCCCGGGTTCGGCGTCCTCCCGCCACACGGGACGCTGGGCCGAGGCCGGGCTGCTCATCCTCGCCCTGGTCATCGGCCTGGCGGCCTTCGTGCTGACGGCTGTCAACCGCACCGGCGCCTCCCCGGCCCAGTCGCTCCAGCTCGCCGCCGCCCTCGCCGCCGTGTGCCTGGTGGTGCACCTGTGGGTGCGGCGCACGGCCCCATGGGCGGATCCGGTGCTGCTGCCGACGGCGGTCGCCCTCAACGGCATCGGACTGGCCATGATCCACCGGCTGGACATGTCCTATGAGCGGTTGGGCCAGACCCACGACTACGGCCCCAAGCAGGCTATCTGGACGGCACTGGGCGTGGTCCTGTTCTGCCTGGTGCTGCTGGTGCGCGACTACCGGCTGCTGCGTCGCTGGGACCACTGGGCCATGTGGGGCGGACTGGGGTTCCTGGTGCTGCCCTTCGTACCCGGGCTGGGCACGGAGGTCAATGGCGCCCGCATCTGGATCCGGCTGGGGCCGATGTCCTTCCAGCCGGCGGAGCTGACCAAGGTGCTGCTGGCGGTCTTCTTCGCCTCCTTCCTGGTGTCCAACCGGGACAACCTGGCCCTGGCGGGACGCCGCGTGCTGGGGATGAACCTGCCGCGCGCCCGGCACCTGCTGCCCCTGCTGGTGGTGTGGGGGGTGAGCATCGTGGTGCTCGTGCTCCAGCGCGACCTGGGCTCCTCGGTGCTCCTGTTCGGATTGTTCGTCGTCACCCTGTACGTGGCCACCGACCGGCCCAGCTGGCTGCTGATCGGTGCCGCCCTGTTCCTGCCCGCCGCCTGGTTCGCCGCCACTCACCTCGGCCACGTGCAGCAGCGCATCACCGCGTGGCTGCACGCCATGGACCCGGCGGTCTACGAGATGCCGGGCGGCTCCTGGCAGCTGGTGACCGGGCTGTTCGGCATGGCCTACGGCGGGCTGATGGGAACCGGATGGGGCGAGGGGTATCCGAACCTGACCACCTTCGCCAACTCCGACTTCATCGTCGCCTCCCTGGGGGAGGAGCTGGGCCTGACGGGCACGCTCGCCATTCTCATGCTCTACCTGATCCTGGTGCAGCGGGGACTGCGCACCGCCCTGGCGCTGCGGGACGGCTTCGGCAAGCTGCTGGCCACCGCCCTGTCCTTCACCATCGCCCTGCAGGTGTTCGTCGTCGTCGGCGGGGTCACGCGCCTGATCCCGCTGACGGGCCTGACCACCCCGTTCCTCGCCTACGGCGGCTCCTCCCTGATCGCCAACTGGATCATCCTGGCGCTGCTGGTGCGCCTGTCCGACGCCGCCCGCCGGCCCACTGCGGCCGCCCCGCGCATCATCGACACCGCCGAGCTGCCCTCCGCGCTGCGCAAGCGGGTGCGCGACGCCGACGACGACGCCGGAGCCGGCCCGCCCGCCATCAGCCCCAGTCCCCCCGCACCCGAGGAGGACAGCGCATGAACCGGCAGATCCGACAGGTCACCGTCCTGGTGCTCGTCATGATGCTCTCCCTGGCGGTCTCACTGACCAGCGTGCAGGGACTGAGCCGCCCGGCCCTGTGGGAGTCCTCATCCCGCCAGGGCACCCTGACCACCGACACGCGCAACGCCCGCATGGTCTACGCCCAGTTCGGCACCGACCGCGGGCAGATTCTGGCGGGCGACACGGTGATCGCCGACTCACAGGCCACCGACGATGCCTACACCTACCAGCGCACCTACCCGGCGGGCGAGGTGTACGCCCCGGTGACCGGTTACTTCTCCACCGCCTTCTCCTCCATGACCGGCCTGGAGCTGGCCGCGAACCCGGTACTCAACGGGGAGGACCCCTCCCTGTTCTCCAGCCGCATCAAGTCCCTGATCACCGGTGAGACCCAGCAGGGCGGCGCCATCAAGCTGACCATCGACCCCCAGGTGCAGCAGGCCGCCTGGGATGCGCTCGGCGGACGCAGCGGCAGCGTCGTCGCCCTGGATCCCTCCACCGGCGCGATCCTGGCCATGGTCTCCTCGCCCTCATACGATCCCAACCTGCTCGCCTCCCACGACGACGCCACCGCGCAGTCCGCCTGGGACGCCCTGGCGGCGGACCCCGCCAGGCCGCTGAGCAACCGGGCCATCTCCGGGGACCTGTACCCACCCGGATCCACCTTCAAGATCCTGACCATGGCGGCGGCACTGCGCACCGGCACGGCGAATGCCAGCACCCAGGTGGACGCCCCGGACACGCTCACCCTGCCGGGCACCAACCACGCCCTGTCCAACTACGCCGGTGAGTCCTGCGGCAACGGCTCCGTGACGCTCACCTACGCCTTCGCCGAGTCCTGCAACACCCCCTTCGCCCAGCTCGCCATGGACGTCGGCGACGACGAGCTCGCCACCGAGGCCGCCAACTGGGGATTCGGGGCCGACCTGGAGATCCCGCTGCCGGTGACGCCGTCCACCTACCCGGCCAATGACTCGCAGGCGCAGACCGCCATGGCCGGGATCGGCCAGGCCTCCGTGCGGGTCACCCCGCTGATGATGGCCTCCGTCGCCGCCACGATCGCCAACGACGGCAAGCAGATGACCCCCTACCTGGTCGCCCAGACACTCGACTCCGACCTGTCCGTCGTCTCCACCACCTCCCCGTCCGTCGCACGCACCCCGATCGACTCCGGGACTGCGCAGACCCTCTCGGAGATGATGCAGCAGGCCGTCACCGACGGCACCGGCACCACCGCGCAGGTGGCGGGGGTGACGGTGGCCGGCAAGACGGGCACCGCCGAGACCGGCTCGGCCGAGGGCGGTCCGGTCACCTGGTTCGTCGGCTTCGCCGGCACTGACATCTCATCGCCCACGATCGCCCTGGCGGTTGTGCTCGACGGCGGGGAGCAGACCGCCACCACCGGCACCGGCGGCTCCGTCGCAGGCCCCATCGCGGCATCCGTCATCGACGCGGCGGTGGATCAGTGAAGCCCGAGGCCGGGCTGGAGCTCCAAGGCCGCTACCAGCTCGTCGAGCGCATCGCCCTGGGCGGCATGGGCGAGGTTTGGCGCGCCACCGACCTGCGCTCCGGACGGGCGGTGGCGGCGAAGATCCTGCGCCCCGAGCTCGCCGGGGATGAGATCTTCCTGTCGCGGCTGCGCGCCGAGGCGGCGAACTCGCGCGGCCTACGGCACCCGAACCTCGCCGTCGTCCTGGACTCCGGCGAGCGGCGCGGCTCCGGCTGGATCATCATGGAGCTCGTCCAGGGGCGGGCCCTGTCCGACATCCTCGCCGAGCGGGGCACCATGGAGCCCGACGAGATCCTGCCGATTCTGGCGCAGGTCGCCCGCGCCCTGCAGGTGGTGCACGACTCCGGCGTCGTGCACCGCGACGTCAAGCCCTCCAACATCCTGATCAACCGGGAGGGACTGGCCAAGCTCACGGACTTCGGCATCTCCATGGGCGTCAACCAGCGCCCCATGACGGCCACTGGCATGGTGATGGGCACCGCCCAGTACCTGGCCCCCGAGCAGGCGATGGGCAACATGGCCACCCCGTCCGGGGGACCTGTACGCCCTGGGGGTGATCGCCTATGAGGCGCTGACCGGCCACCGTCCCTTCACCGGGTCCACCCAGGTCGATATCGCCTTCGCCCACGTCAACCAGCCGGTGCCTGCCCGACCGCCTGCCGGCCGAGGTGCGCGAAGTGGTCATGGAGCTGTTGGCGAAGAAGCCCGCCGACCGGCCCCGGTCCGCGCGCGAGCTCGCCCGCCGCCTGGACCGCATCGTGGTCAACCTGCCGGCCGAGTCCTGGGACCCTCAGCAGCCTCCCACCTGGGCCGCCACGGGCCGCGCCGTCCCCGAGCGCGCCACCGCCGACACCCCCCCGGGGGCAGGAGCCCAGGGGGTGTCCGTCGCCGACGCGCAAGCGGAGGGCCGGCCCGGGTCCGGCTCGAAGCCGAACACAGCCGGCCCCTCCACCCGCAGCATCCCGGCCATCGAACACACCCGCTCCGCCGTCGCCGCGGCCCCCACCCAGGCGCCGACGTCGACCCGGCACGCATCCGGCAGGGGACGCTTCGGGCTGCCCGCCGGCAGCATCCGCATCGTGGTCACCGTCGTGGTTACCATCGTGATCCTGCTCGCGCTGCTGTTTACGGCAGGTACCCTTGCCTCAGCGCACCCGGGCGCCTCCCGTGATCATGCGGCCGTGCCCACCACCTCTTCCAAGGAGGCACTGTGACGATTCAGTCCCCTCAGCAGATGCTTGCCGGACGCTACGAGCTGCGAGAGCTCATCGGTCGCGGCGGCATGGCCGAGGTGCACCTCGGTTATGACACGCGTCTTAGCCGAATCGTCGCCATTAAGCTGCTGCGCTCGGACATCGCCGGCGACCCCACCTTCCAGGCGCGTTTCCGCCGCGAGGCGCAGTCGGCCGCCGCGCTCAACCACCCCTCGATCGTGGCCGTCTACGACTCCGGCGAGGAGGAGCTGACCCAGCCCGACGGCTCCACGCGCGTGGTTCCCTTCATCGTCATGGAGTACGTGGAGGGGCACACGGTACGTGAGCTGCTCGGTGAGGGGGAGGCCGTGCCGATCCCGGAGGCGGTGGAGATCACCACCGGGGTGCTGGACGCCCTGGAGTACTCCCACCGCGCCGGCATCGTGCACCGCGATATCAAGCCCGGAAACATCATGCTCACCCAGGCCGGCGCGGTGAAGGTCATGGACTTCGGCATTGCGCGGGCCGTGGAGGACTCCGCCGCCACCGTGACCCAGACGCACGCCGTGGTCGGCACCGCCCAGTACCTGTCCCCCGAGCAGGCGCGCGGCGAGGTGGTGGATGCCCGCTCCGACCTGTACTCCACCGGCTGCCTGCTGTACGAGCTGCTCACCGGACAGCCGCCCTTCACCGGCGACTCGGCGGTGGCCATCGCCTACCAGCATGTCCGGGAGATCCCGAAGACGCCGTCGTCCATTGCGGCGGACATCCCCGACTCCCTGGACCGGGTGGTGCTCAAGGCCCTGGCCAAGAACCGGGACGACCGCTACCAGGACGCCGCGCACATGCGTGCCGACCTGCTCGCGGCTGCCCGCGGCCTGGATGTGGCGGCGCCCGCCACCGATACCTGGGCGGCCACCACCATCATGGCCCCCGAGCCCTCCGCCGCCGCCCCCTCACCGGATGAGGAGCCCGCGCCGTCGCCGACGGATGAGGGGCAGCCGCGCCGCCGCTGGTGGGTCTGGGTGCTGGTGCTCATCGCCCTGATTGCACTGGGCACGGTACTGGGCCTGTCCGCCGCCGGGATCCTGGGCAGCGATCCTGAGCCCACACCGACGCCGTCCGCCACCGCCGTGGCAGTCCCGAGTGTGGCCGGCATGAGCGAGTCTGACGCCCAGGAGGCCATTGAGGCCCTCGGGCTGACATACGAGAAGGGCGACGACGTCAACTCCGACACGGTGGACTCCGGCCTGGCCGTGTCCACCGACCCGGGCGAGGGCACCTCGGTGCTGCTGGGATCCACCGTAACCGTGCACTTCTCCTCCGGCTCGGCGATGGTGGATGTTCCCGACGTGACCGGTAAGTCTCAGGCGGATGCGCGCAGCGACATCACCGATGCCGGCCTGAGCGTCGGCGACGTCACCACCGAGGACTCCGCCGACGTCGCCTCCGGGCAGGTGATCCGCACCGACCCGGTGGCGGGCACCCCCGTGGAGCGCGGCTCGTCGGTCTCCCTGGTGGTGTCCTCCGGGAAGACCACGGTGCCAAGCGTGGTGGGCCTGTCGCAGGATGAGGCGCAGTCCGCGATCACGGCGGCTGGGCTGACCTACAACAGCTCCACGGTGGAGGAGACCACCGAAGATGAGAGCCTGAACGACCAGTACGTCGTCACCGCGATCGAACCGGGTGAGGGCACCTCGATCAACACCGGCCAGTCGGTGACGCTGACGATCACGCACTACACCTACAGGGCGCCCGCCACCGCCGAGCCGACCCATCAGGCCACCTCGGCGCCGACCGCGGAGGCGAACGACGGCAACGCCGACCACAACAACTAGGCCGCGTGAGTCATTCGAGGTCGGTAGATCTTACGTACCGAGATCGGTAGATCTTACGTGCCGAGGTCGGTAGATCTTACGTACCGAGGTCGGTAGATCTTACGTACCGAAGTTGCCGCGTGTGCCTCCGGGTGGGCCCGCCTGTGTTCTCGGTGAGGATGGTTGTGCGCAGTCAGGCGACCACGGCGTTCCCGTGGTGTCGGGGGCCCGGTTGCCGGTAGCCGAAGGGGGTGGGTGGGTCTTGCGCCGCCCCGTTGGACCGCTCACGCCCCGTTGGACCGCTGTAACCAGCGGCTACGGCGGTCCAACGGCGGCACAGGGGTCCATCGAGGGTACAAGCGGTCCAACGGCGGCACAGGGGTCCAACTGGCAGGCTCAGCGGCCGGGTGGGTCTCGTAGTGTGGTGGCAATTCCCGCGAGGGGTCCGCTGTGGCAGGGGGCATCGTGGAAGCCCGTTTGTTCATCCGTCCAAAGATTCACGAAGGAGACCCACGATGCCCGACAACAAGTCGGCCGTGTCCACGCCGATTCAGGAAGTCCTTGCGGAAGCCGCCGGCATGAAGGCTGCTGCGGACGGTGAAATCGACCAGGTTCCATAACCCGGGGGCGATGCCGCGTAGGTACTCCAGGCGGCCATCGACGGCCTCGGCGGTGGCGTCGGATGTACCGGGGGTGGACGGGAGCCGGCCAGGGCGGTCACCCTGCCGTTCACCTCGGACCATACCCAGGCAGGAGAGCTCTTCCGAGCTATCGGCGCAAATACGTGTAGGGTCGGGACTTTTCGTTGAAAAAGTAGGGGAAAGGCGGGGTCGATGGAGGTGGGCAGGATGCAGCACTCCTCGCCCCGACAGACCGTGTTGTGCGGGATGCGGCTCCGGGATCATTCGTAATGGCTCCACCACCGCCCGGCACCCGCGCTGGAGGTGCAAGGACTGCGGGGCCTCGACCACCAGCCCCCGTCGCCGATCAGCCCTGCCCGGTTCCGAGGGGCCTTGGAGCCTCAACGCAGTTCAGTCTCCACGCCGCCAAAGAGACAAGTGGTCCGCTAGACGGTCGCCTCGCCTGACAGGTTCCACGTCTCGTTGGCCCAAGGGAAGACGACCTCGAACAGAAAGAGGACGACGACGACCACTAGTACCAGCGCTTCGATCGCCCGCAGCCACACCGGCCCCGGCAGGTGCCGCCAGATCCATCCGTACATCAGTTGACCCCCTCGTCATTGAGCACCGAGGCGGGGCGGCCCTCCGCGCGCTCCATCCAGTAGGCGAACTTGGCATGGGTGATCCACCGGTGATCGTTTCCCCATTCACCCACGGTAAGGGAATGGCAGGTGGTCATGGTCAGCATGCGTTCAGTGGGGGCGACGCCGGGCTCACCGGGCACCGGCGCAATGACGTCGACGTCGGTCGGCTCGACGATCTCGTGGGTCGTCACCGTGTACACGTACCACGTGTCCTTGGTGGCCACGATGATCTCATCGCCCTCCTCCAGCATGTCGATGCGCCGAAAGGAGTTGCCATTGGTGCGGCGGTGGCCGGCGATGGCGAAGTTACCGACCGCGCCGAGCTGCTGGGTGTCGGGGTAGTGTCCGGCCGCCGCCTGGTCCAGCACGTCGGAGCCGATGCCCTCAAGGATCGGCATGTTGTTGTTGGTCACGCCATACCACTTGGGAACCACCAGCATGCCGATGACCTCCCCGTAGCCGACGGGCGCCACCTCCGGCGGGTCGTCATAGTGCCTGGTGCCCTCAACGTTGGGCGAGTCGACCTGAGTCGAGGTGAAGTCAGTGGCGATGGCATCAGCCTTCGCAGTGGCATCCAGGCCGGTCCACCACAGCTGCCACACTAGGAACAGCGCCACGACCAGCCCGGCGGTGATCAGCAGTTCGCCGAGCCCGAACAGGAAGAAGTCGACCACCCGTCGGGGCCCACGGCGTCGCCCGGCATGCCGCCTGGCCGTCTTAGCCGCCATGCGCTTGCGTTACTTCCACCGCAGCAGGCCGAGGAAACCGACGAGCATGACGGCGAATCCGACGTAGAGGTTGCCGTTCACAAGCCAGTCGCTGGCGTGGTTCTCAACGAAGTACGGAAGCGGGTAGGCGCCCTTGAACAGGTAAGTCACCACCACCCACAACAGGCCGATGACCAGGAATGAGACCATCACTGGCGCGTACCACCGTGGCGACCCCTGCTCCTTGACCTTCCGGGGCACTCGAGAGACGCGGTTGGCCGCTGCCCGCGACTCCTCCATGCGGGCGCGTTCAGCGGCGGCGCGCTTAGCCGGGTTGCCGGAGCGCTCCGGCCGCGTCTTCTTCCCCTCGCCCTTGGTCTGCGCCACTGGCGTCTCCTCACTTACCCTGCGGGCGACGTCGAAGGCCCGCAACTCGGAACATACTGCCCTCTACCCTATGCGATCACCCAGTGCGTACCCGACAATCGGCGACGGATCGGGTTAACGATCCAGGACCCGATGACGGGGTCAGACCTGCACCTGGTCCGGGTGCGAGCCGGTACGCAGACCACGGTCCAGGGCGTCCAGGGCGGACATCTGGGCCGCGCTCAGCTCGAAGCCGAGCACATCCGCGTTGACCCGCACACGCTCGAAATGCGTGGTCTTCGGAATCACCACCAGCCCGTGCTGCAGGTGCCAGCGAATGATGACCTGCGCGGGTGCAACACTCAGCTCGGCCGCCAGACGGACCACCTCGGGATCATTCAGCAGGCGACCACGTCCCAGCGGAGACCACGACTCCGTCAGGATTCCCAGTTCTTCATGGACGGTGCGCAGCTCCCGCTGGATCAGGTACGGGTGCAGCTCCACCTGATTGACTGCGGGCGTCACCCCGGTGGCGTCGATGATGGTGCGCAGATGCTCGGCCTGGTAGTTGGATACGCCGATTGCGCGCACACGCCCCGACTGGAGTATCTCCACCATAGTGCGCCAGGTGTCCACCAGGTCAATGCCCGCCGAGGCGGCCAGCGGCCAGTGCACCAGGAATAGGTCGAGGACGTCCAGCTGCAGGGCATCCATGGTGGCGTCGAAACTACGCAGCGCATCGTCACGCCGGTGGTTGGGGTTGTTGAGCTTGGAGGTGACCCACAGCTGGTCGCGCGGAATGGCGGAGGCGGCGATGGCGCGCCCGACTCCGGCTTCGTTGCCGTACATCTGAGCGGTATCGATGTGGCGGTAGCCGACCTGCAGCGCCTGATCCACGACACGCTCGGCCTCAGCATCACTGACCTTGTAAGTCCCGAATCCAAGCTGCGGTATCGCAACGGGCTCGGTGCCCGCCGTACCCTGGCGAAGGGGCAGGGCGGGCACGGGAATGGCACTACTCATGGGGCAAGCCTAACGACGACGTCGTGGTCGGGACCACACCCTCTGCCGCATCGGTATCGGGGCCTACGGTTACGGCGCCCCACCCCCGCCACGTCCGGGGCACTTGCGGGCGACGCCGTCGGCGTGGGAACGGTTCCGAAGGCGCACCGGCGCTCCCGCCAGTGTGCGGCGGGAGCGCCGGTGACCGTGTGTCCGATCGGGCGGATGAGCAGCCCGGGTCACTCGTCCGCGGGTGCCTCCGGCTGCGTCGGAGCATCCGCGGCCGGCTCCGGAGCCTCGGCAGCAGCGGGCTCATCGGTGGAGTCGGCCCAGTACTCCTCGGCCCAGGGGTCCTCGATCGGCTGGCTACGGCGCCACACCACGTAGGCGGCGCCCGCTGCGCAGCCGGCGACCGCCAGCCAGCAGAAGGTCTTCAGGACGGGGTGCTTCTTCTTCACTGGTACCTCCGGGGTCAGTGCCGCCTGCTTCGCGGCGAGGGCGGCGCGCTGGGCGCGCTCGGTCAGCGTGCCCTCGGTGTTGACGGCCTCCTGGGCGGCGAGGGCGGCGCGCTGGGCTGCGGGGACATAGTCCTCCACCACCCGGGTGCGTGCCTCCTCGGCGGCGCGCTGGGCTGCGGGGACGTACTCCTCCACCACCCGGGTGCGTGCCTCCTCCACAACCGGCTGGGCGCGCAACTGCGCCTCCCTGGCGGCCCTGATGAACTCCTCCCGCGCCCGGTTCACGCGCGGCGCAGCCCAGCCCGCGGCGCGCCCGGCCTGAGCGGCGATGCTGTCCGCGAGCGTGGCGGCCTCCAGACGGGTCTGATCGAAGTCGATCCTCTTGTCACGGAAATTGCAAACCATGTCGGTCTCCCTGCTCGGAACGATGAGGTTGTTCACCCAATGGTCGCACTGTAACGCAGCTCGCAGACACCAACCTGAATGCCGTTCTGCCTGGGGTGAACACCGGGTCCCTGAATCCCGCCGGAACACGTGGGACCATGGCGAGCATGGAAGCGACCATCGAAGCGACACTCCACACCACCCTCGGCGACATCCGACTCGAGCTCTTCCCCGCCCAGGCTCCGGAGACCGTCTCCAACTTCGTCGGACTGGCCACCGGTGAGAAGACCTGGACGGACCCGCGCACGGGAGAGCAGTCGAACGCTCCCCTGTATGAGGGTGTCGTCTTCCACCGAGTGATTCCCGGGTTCATGATCCAGGGCGGCGACCCGCTGGGCACCGGCACCGGCGGTCCCGGGTACGTCTTCGACGACGAGATCGACCCCTCCCTGACCTTCACCGCCCCCTACGTCCTGGCCATGGCCAATGCGGGTCGGCGGCTGGGCAAGGGCACCAACGGCTCGCAGTTCTTCATCACCACCGCCCCCACCGAGTGGCTGCAGGGCAAGCACACGATCTTCGGCGCCGTCGCCGACGACGCCTCCCGGAAGGTCGTCGACGCCATCTCGGCGGTGGCCACCGACCCGCGCGACCGTCCCCTGGAGGACGTCGTCATCACCTCCGTCACTGTCCAGCGGTGAGACGGGCCCGGCAGCGTCGTCGAGACGGGAGCGATTCATGACCCAGCCGGACCCGCAGGCCGGCGACGCGCCCGTGTGCCCGCGTCATCCGGATCGGGTGGCGTACGTGCGCTGCCAGCGCTGCAACCGCCCCACCTGCCCGGAGTGCCAGGTGCCCAGCGCCGTCGGCATTCACTGCGTGGACTGCGCCCGCAAGTCCAGTTCGGGCCGCCCGGGTCTGCGCACCGCCCTGGGCGGGACCGCAGTGGCCGCCGCCAGGGTGACTAAGGTCCTGGTAGGGGCATGCGTGCTCGTCTATGCGGGGCAGATGGTCTATCCGGCCCTGACCGGCTGGTTCGACTTCGTGCCGGCCTTGGCCGCCGGCCAGCCGTGGCGCTTCCTGTCGACGGCGCTGCTGCACGGTTCGCTGGTGCATCTGGCCATGAACATGTGGGCGCTATGGGTGCTGGGCAACACCCTTGAGCCACTGCTGGGGCGTTGGCGCTTCACCGCCCTGACCGTCTTGAGCGCCCTAGGCGGCTCGACGGCGATCTACTGGCTCGCCGACCCCATGACGCCGGCGTGGATCACCGGAACCGTGGGGGCGTCTGGCGCCATCTTCGGACTGTTCGCGGCGGTGTTCGTGATCCAGCACCGGTTCGGCCGGGACACCTCCACCATTGTGGGCCTGTTGGTGATCAACCTGGTGATCTCGGTGCTGGGGGCGAATATCTCCTGGCAGGGACACCTCGGCGGCTTCCTCACCGGGTTGGCGGTGGCAGCCATCTACGCCTGGGCGCCCCGCAACAGGCAGACGGCGGTAGGCGTCTGGGGGACCGTCGGCGTGGCGGTACTCCTGGTGGCCCTGGCTGCCGCGCGCATGTTCCTGCTTTAACCGCAGCGCCCTGCCGTCGACCCGCCCACGGATAACCGGCTCTTCCGGTTTGGGGGTGTGGTGTCGCGGGCTGCGGCAGGAGTGCTGCCGATGTCCTGGGGCGTGGCGTGGGGTGGGGTGGGGTGTCTGGTGCGCCTGCTGGGCGTTAACAACGCTACTTAACGTTCTGCTGTATACCTCTGGGGCCTTCAGTAGACGGTTAACTGGCGTTGTTAACGCCGAAGTGGCGTTGCAGATGGCGAAGTGGCGTTGCAGACGGCCCCGCTTCCGGGCACCGGAGCTGTCGGCAGCCAGGTGCAGCCAGGCCTGGCGTTCTGGCGTGGTGAGCCGGCGCAGCTCACCACGCCAGGCTCATCGCGTCCCTCACCCCGCAAGACGCCGACCACCACACCCACCAGCACCAAGAGCCAACCCGGATGGCCTGGCGGAGGCTGTTCGAGGACATGGGTCAGCCGACGACGGCGAGGGCGCCCCTGCCCGGCGGACAACGCCGACGACGTCCTCCGTGCCCCGAAAACGTCCGTGTACGCCCGACAACGACCTGCGCTGGTCGAACACGCCACTATCAGCCCGAGTACGACCCCGCCGGAACCACACCGACCTCACCACCCAAACCACAACCACCGCGAACACCGCAACCCGGACCGAAGCCACCACGCCGGAAGCACCACACCCGCAAACCGGAAGAGCCGGATAACCCGCACCCCGGGCGCCGGCCCGAGTGCCGGGCCCCGATGCGGTTCCATCCCGTCGATGCCTGCCTGCCCTCGATGCCTGCCTGCCCTCGGTGCCTGCCTGCCCTCGGTGCCTGTCTGCCCTCGATGCCGCCGCCAGATCCACAGGCACCTCCCGAGCTGTGGATCCTGGGGAAGCACATCCCTGTCATTCCTCCACATCTGTGGACACTCCTGGGGAAACACATCGGTGTGGTTCTCCACAGGGTTGCGCACAGCTGGGGACGAATCGGCAAGATGCGCGTGTTCACGCCGAAAAACGGTTAACCCACAGCACGGGGATACGTCTGCCTCCCGCCTGTGCACACGCGCAGACAGCGCCTGTGGATGCTCTGTCGGCGCGAAAGCAATCGGGGTGGGCCGCGGCGCTGAGCTGCCGCGGCGCTCGTCCATCGCCCGGTATCCCTCGGCTGCCTGATCCTTGGCGGCCACCACCCCAATCGGGTCGACACGGCGTACTGCGGTCGGACAAGCCCCTCGACGACGGCGGTTATCGGGCCCCTCGTGTCTGTGGGCGCGGCGTCCGGCATTGCGGGGTGAGGGAGCCGGTATGCCTGCCGGTTCACAGCGCCACCGCCTCAGCGAGTGCCTCCTTGGAGAGCGGCAGTCACAGACATGACCCACCCATACCGTGCGTCCAGGCGGCTACTCATTCCCCCGGGTCAGGGCTCGACGGCGGCGTCGTGCCGTCCTCGGAATCATTCACGCCGACGACGTCGGTGCGCTCCACCTCGAGGGTGACCTCGGCGACCATGGCGGCGACGACGCCAATGGCGGCCAGTACCGGCGCCGCAAGCACCGTGATGCCGCCGACCACGGCACTGGCGGTGAGCGGCACGCTGAGGAACTCTCTACCGGAGGAGTCGCGCAGGATGACGCGGCGGACGTTCCCGTCGGCGACGAGCTGCTTGACGGTGGCCACCAGCTGGTCTCCGGCGACGGTGATCCAGTCGACGACGGTGCGCGGCGCCCCGCCCTCCGGGTCGGCTCCGGGGTTGTGGTCGGGGCCCATGGCCCCAGGTGTCTGTGTGCTCATGGCGCAAGTCTGACCCCGGCCTGCGCCGCGCACCATGGGGAATCGCCCTGATTCGCCCCCGATGCCGCTACGACCTCGCCGCCGCACGCGTGATCAGTGGCGATCCTGGGGGAGATCCGCCGGTCCCAGTGGACTCGGGCGGGAGGGATGAGTGGAGCCAACGGGACTCGAACCCGTAACCCCCTGCTTGCAAAGCAGGTGCGCTACCAATTGCGCCATGGCCCCCGGTCATGCGACGGGGTCGGTGACCTCCGCCCATGCGGCTCGCTCCATGCGGTCGGCCTCCAGCTTCAGCCAGGTGGCATAGCCGGCGGCCGCCAGGAACGAAAAAGCCGCGGTGAGCAGGAGCGTTCGGCTCTTCATGAAGCCTCCTCATGTTCCACCGCGGACGGTGGGCCTAGCTGGACTCGAACCAGCGACCTCATCCTTATCAGGGATGCGCTCTAACCAACTGAGCTATAGGCCCGGGCGACGCGGAAGAGACTAGCCCACCGAGTCGTCAGCTACCAAATGGGATCACTCATCTGCGAGTGTGAGATGAACCCCACCGACGAGCGCAGCCGTGATGTTGTACAGGAACGCGCCGATTGTGGCCAGTGCAGTCGTCAGGATGATGTTGACGACGGCGATGACGGTGGCCATGGAGATGGCGCGGGAGAACTTCATGTACTCGATCAGCGCCGAGTAGGCGTTGTTGCTGGAGTCCATGACCGTGCCCACCAGATCCTGGATGGTGGAGAACACGTGCATCGCATCCAGCATGAACCACACGAAGGCGGCGGCGACCACCATCATGATGCCGGCGGCCACGCTCAGCAGGAAGGACGCCTTCATCACCGACCAGGGGTCGATGCGGGTCAGGGCGAGCCTGACCCGGCGCGGGCCGACGATGGTCTTGGCGGCCTTCGGCTGCGCCTCGGCCGACTCCTTGGCCGACTCGGCGGCCGGCTGGGCCGCAACCGAGGCAGCCGGATCGGCTGCGGCGGGGGACTGCGTCTGTCCGCCCTGGGCGGGCGGGAAGGACTCCGGCTGACTCATGCCTGAACCTCACTCTCGTCGTCCTCCGACGATACCGTGCCGACGCCCTCGCCCGCAGCGTCCACCCCGGTGTTCTCGGCATCCGTGTCGCCGGAGGCGGGCGCGGCCTCGTCGGCCGACGGCGCGGAGTCGCCTGAGTCCGCCGAGTCGGCGGAGGCGACCTCCTCGAGCTCCTGCTCGGGGTTGCGGGCGACGGCGATGATGCGGTCGCCGGCGTCGGGCTTGGCGAAGGTGACTCCGCGCGTGTTGCGGCCGGTGCGGGACACCTCGGCGACGGCGCTGCGCACGACCTTGCCGGAGGCCATGATGCACATGACCTCATCTGTGGGGGCGGTGGTCAGGGCACCCACGAGGTCGCCCCGCTCCTCCACCAGGTCGGCGACCTTCACGCCCAGGCCGCCGCGCCCCTTGACCGGATAGTCGGTGGCTAGGGTGCGCTTGGCGTAGCCGCCCTCGGTGACGACGAACAGGTCGGCGTCCTCCCAGGCCGGGTCCACCACGTCCATGGCCAGCAGGGAGTCGCCGTCGCGGAAGCGCATGCCGGTCACGCCACTGGTGGCACGGCCAGTGGGCCGCAGGGTGGCATCGTCGGCCGTGAAGCGCAGGGCCTGGCCGTGCCGGGAGACCAGCAGCAGGTCCTGCCCGGCGGACAGCAGCGCCGCGGAGACCAGCTCGTCGGGGTTGCCGTCGTCGTCCTCGCGCAGGTTGATGGCGATCAGTCCGGCCGAGCGGTTGGAGTCGTACTCGGCCAGGCGGGTCTTCTTCACCAGGCCGCCTCGGGTGGCCAGCACCAGGTAGTCGGCCTGCTGGTAGTCGCCCAGCTCCATCACCTGGGCGATCTCCTCGCCCGGCTGGAAGGCGAGCAGGTTGGCCACGTGCTGCCCCTTGGCGTCACGACCGCCCTCGGGCAGCTCATAGGCCTTGGCCCGGTATACGCGGCCGAGGTTGGTGAAGAACAGCAGCCAGTTGTGGGTGGAGGTGACGAAGAAGTGGTCGACGACGTCGTCCTCACGCAGGGAGGCCCCGCGCACTCCCTTGCCGCCGCGGTGCTGAGAGCGGTAGGCGTCGGTCCGGGTGCGCTTGGCGTAGCCGGAGCGGGTGATGGTGACGACGACCTCCTCCTCGGGGATCAGGTCCTCGGCGCTCATCTCCCCGTCGAAGGGCAGGATCCTGGTGCGGCGGTCGTCTCCGTACTTGTCGACGATCTCGGCCAGCTCCTCGGACACGATGCGGCGCTGCCGGGCCGGGTCGGCGATGATGTCCTTCAGGTCGGCCACACGGGCGGTCAGCTCGTCGGACTCCTGCTGGATCTTCAGGCGCTCCAGTGCGGCCAGGCGGCGCAGCTGCAGGGAGAGGATGGCCTCGGCCTGGGCCTCGTCGACGCCGAGCAGCTCCATCAGGCCGGTACGCGCCTCATCGGTGGTGGGAGAGCGCCGGATCAGGGCGATGACGGCGTCCAGGGCGTCAATGGCCTTGAGCAGGCCCTCGAGAATGTGCAGGCGCTCCTCGGCCTTGCGCAGGCGGTACTGCGAGCGGCGCACGATCACGTCGATCTGGTGATCCACCCAGTGGCGCACGAAGCCGTCCAGGGACAGCGTGCGGGGCACCCCGTCCACGAGGGCGAGCATGTTGGCGGGGAAGTTGTCCTGCAGCTGGGTGCGCTTGTACAGGTTGTTCAGGACGACCTTGGCGACCGCGTCGCGCTTGAGGACGATGACCAGCCGCTGGCCGGTGCGGCCGGAGGTCTCGTCACGGATGTCGGCGATGCCGGTGATCTGGCCGTCGCGCACCAGCTGGGCGATCTTGTCGGCCAGGTTGTCGGGGTTGACCTGGTAGGGCAGCTCGGTGACCACCAGGCACTGGCGGCCCTGGATCTCCTCGACGTTGACGACGGCCCGCTGGGTGATGGAGCCGCGGCCGGTGCGGTAGGCGTCCTCGATGCCGCGCCGCCCCAGGATGGTGGCGCCGGTGGGGAAGTCCGGCCCGGGGATGCGCTCGATCAGTGCCTCAAGCAGTTCCTCCCGGGAGGCTTCGGGGTGCTCCAGGAACCACTGGACGCCGTTGGCGACCTCCCGCAGGTTGTGCGGGGGGATGCGGGTGGCCATGCCCACCGCGATGCCCTCGGATCCGTTGACCAGGAGGTTCGGGAAGCGGGCGGGCAGGATGACGGGCTCCTGGTTACGGCCGTCATAGTTGTCCTGGAAGTCGACGCTCTCCTCTTCGATGTCCCGGACCATCTCCATGGCCAGCGGCGCCATCTTGCACTCGGTGTAACGGGGCGCGGCCGGGCCCAGGTTGCCGGGGGTGCCGAAGTTGCCCTGCCCGGCCACCAGCGGGTAGCGCAGCGACCACCACTGCACCAGGCGGGCCAGCGCGTCGTAGATGGCGGCGTCGCCGTGGGGGTGGTAGTTACCCATGACCTCGCCCACCACGCGGGAGGACTTGGAGAAGGATGCGGTGGGGCGGTAGCCGCCGTCGTACATGGCGTACAGGACGCGGCGGTGAACCGGCTTGAGCCCGTCGCGCACGTCGGGCAGGGCGCGTCCGACGATGACGCTCATGGCGTAGTCGAGGTAGGAGCGCTGCATCTCCATCTGGAGGTCGACCGGGTGGATGCGGTCTCCGGTCGGCTCCAGGGCGGGGAGCTCGGTGGTCTCGTCGCTCACGGATTTCCTTTGCTGGTGGGGTGCTGAGGTTCAGTGGTGGCGCGGTGCGCGGGCCGACGGCGAGTCGGCGGGCGGGCCCGGCCGCTGCCGGGGACCGGGCCCCGCCGAGCGCCTAGATGTCCAGGAAGCGGACGTCGGCGGCGTTGCGCTGAATGAAGGAGCGGCGCTGCTCGACGTCGTCACCCATGAGGATGGAGAAGGTCTCGTCGGCGTCCGCGGCCTCGTCGAGGGTGACCCGCTTGAGGATCCGGTTGGCCGGATCCATGGTGGTCTCCCACAGCTCGTGGTCGTTCATCTCACCAAGGCCCTTGTAGCGCTGGATGCCGCCCTCCTTGGGCAGGCGGCGCCCGGCCTCGGCGCCGGCCTTGAGCAGCTGGTCGCGCTCGGCGTCGGAGTAGGCGAACTCGTGCTCTGCGCCCACCCACTTGAGCCGGTACAGGGGCGGCATGGCGATGTAGGTGTGTCCCTGCTCGATCAGGGGGCGCATGTAGCGGAACAGTAGGGTCAGCAGCAGGGTGGCGATGTGCTGGCCGTCGACGTCGGCGTCGGCCATGATGACGATCTTGCCGTAGCGCAGCTTGCTGATGTCGAAGTCCTCGCCGATGCCGGTGCCGAAGGCGGTGATCAGCGAGCGGATGGTGTCGGAGGACAGGGCCCTATCCAGCCGGGCCTTCTCCACGTTCAGGATCTTTCCGCGGATCGGCATGATCGCCTGGTGCTCGGGGTCGCGGCCGCCGACGGCGGAGCCGCCGGCCGAGTCGCCCTCGACGATGAAGATCTCGCACTCCTCGGCGTTGCGGGAGGAGCAGTCGCGCAGCTTGCCGGGCATAGAGGCGGACTCCAGCACGCCCTTGCGGCGGGTGGCCTCCCGGGCCTTGCGGGCGGCCAGGCGGGCGGCGGCGGCCTGGGTGGCCTTGGTCAGCACCGCCTTGGCGTCGGCGGGGTGGGAGTCCAGCCAGTCGCCGAGCCGGGCGTAGACGGTCTGCTGCACGAAGGTGCGGGCCTCGGTGTTGCCGAGCTTGGTCTTGGTCTGGCCCTCGAACTGGGGGTCGGTGAGCTTGACGGAGATAACGGCCGTCAGGCCCTCGCGGATGTCGTCACCGGTGAGGTTGTCGTCCTTGTCCTTGATCAGGCCCTTCTCACGGCCGTACTTGTTGACCAGGGTGGTCAGCGCGGTGCGGAAGCCCTCCTCGTGGGTGCCGCCCTCGGTGGTGTTGATGGTGTTGGCGTAGGTGTGCACGGACTCGGAGTAGGCGCCGGTCCACTGCATGGCGATCTCCAGGCTGATCGCACGCCCGTCGCCGAGGTCCTGCTCGGCCTCGAAGTCGATGATCTCGGGGTGGATCAGCTCGACCTTCTTGGAGCGGTTGAGGAAGGCGACGTAGTCGCGCAGCCCGTGCTCGTAGCAGTAGGTGACCGAGCGGTGCCCCTTGACCGGGTCGTCCGCGGCGCCGAGCTCGTCGCCGGTGATCTCATCGCCGGAGTCGGTCACGCCCTCGCGCTCGTCGGTCAGGGTGATGCGCAGGCCCTTGTTCAGGAAGGCCATCTGCTGGAAACGACGACGCAGGGTCTCGTAGTCGAAGACCGTCGTCTCGAAGATGGCCGGGTCCGGGTAGAAGGTCTGGGTGGTGCCGGTGGCGTCAGTCTCCTCGCCCTTCTCGAGGGGGGTGAGCGGCCTTCCGCCGTCGCCGAAGCTCATGCGCCACACGTGGCCCTGGCGGCGCACCTCGGTGTCCACCCTGGTGGACAGGGCGTTGACCACGGAGATACCCACCCCGTGCAGGCCGCCGGACACGGCGTAGCCGCCGCCGCCGAACTTGCCGCCGGCGTGAAGGATGGTCATGACCACCTCGACGGTGGGCTTGTGCTCGGTGGGGTGCTCGTCCACGGGGATGCCGCGGCCGTTGTCGACCACGCGCAGGCCGCCGTCGGCCTGGATGGTGACCTCAATGTGGTCGCAGTAGCCGGCGAGGGCCTCGTCCACGGCGTTGTCAACCACCTCGTAGACCAGGTGGTGCAGTCCCCGCTCACCGGTGGAGCCGATGTACATGCCGGGGCGCTTGCGCACCGCCTCCAGTCCCTCCAGGACGGTGATGTCGCCGGCGTCGTAACCGTGGTCGGTGCGGGTGGCACCCGCGGCCTCGGTCGGCGAAGCCGCAGAGGCGGTGGCGGCGTCGAGATCCTCGGCGTTGCCGCCGACAGTCACAGGCTGATCCAGGTCAGACACGTATCAGTTGCTCCTCGTCATGTGCACCGGGCAGGCATCCCATGCGCTCACTCAAGCGCCGGAATCCGGGCATGGGGCCCGGCGCGTGTAGGTGGGTACCTTGCGCATGGCCATGGGCGCACCATGGGCATTTCCGTGGCGATTCTACCTTGTATCGGTTGATCGCCGGTCACGACGGCGCCGCATGCGACGTGGACAACATCACCTGTAAGCGCAGCGCGTCCGGCGAGCCTGCCAGTTGGACCGCTGTTCTCCCGTTGGACCCCTGTGCCCCCGTTGGACCGCCGTAGCCACCGGTTACAGCGGTCCATCGGGGCCGTAAGCGGTCCATCGGGGCCGTAAGCGGTCCAACTAGGCGTAAGCGGTCCAACTAGGCGTAAGCGGTCCAACCAGGGGCAGCACAAGACCCACCCGCCCCCTTCAACCACCGACAACCAGGCCCCAACACCGCGGGAACGACCCCGCGCGCTTGGGTCATGAAGGCGGGTTCGGCGGTGCACTGGTGCCCGTGGCCGCAGCGGTCTACTGCTCCGGTTGGGTCACTAGTACGCCGGTCAGGTGTTTGCTGAAGGGCTTTGGAGTCTCCAACAGAGGTCCAACCGGCGCAGCAGACGCCGAAGGGGCGTAACCAACACGCCCCTCCACTACACACATCCACACGATGACTCATCCGTAGGTGTCGCGCGGGCCGCGGCCGCCGCGGGCGGCCCCGAAGCGCCCGTGCCGCCAGGTCGGTCCGGCCGGCCCCAGGATGCGGATCTCGACGGCGCCACCGCCAGGGCCGAGCGCCTCCGACACCTGCCGCTCAATACCGGGCAGCAGCAGCCGCAGCTGTTGCGCCCAGGCGCTGGAGGAGGCCCGCAGGGTCAGGCGGCCGGGTTCGAAGGTCTCAATGACCGCGTGCTCGGCGATCTGCTCGCCGACGATCTCCCGCCAACGTACCGACACACTGGCCATGGCCAGCTTCGAGGCCCAGCCGTGCCGCTCGGCATAGCGGCGCAGGTCCTGCTTGCCGGTGCGCGGGTCGAAGCGGGTGGGGCCGGGCCGGTCACGTCCCGGCGGCAGGCCGGGGCCGCGGTCCAGATCGGCGGCATCGCCGCCACCGTCGTCGTCCGTGGCCTTGCCACGACGCCGGTCCCAGGCGGCCACACCGTCCGCGTCCGCCGCCTGCCTGCTCAAGGCACGTCGGCTCTGCCCGGCCTCCCAGGCGCGCCCACGCTCCCGGGCCAGGGCCCGGGCCGCCAGCGCGTCGGCCGACTCGGCGTGTGGGTGGGAGGCCGGGTCAGTCATGGGTCACCCGGGATCCGGACTCGCCGTTGGTCACGTGGAAGCGGGCGCCTGCCAGGGAGGTGGGCACGTCGGCGTCGACGGCGGCGGTGAGCAGCACCTGCTGGGCATCGGCGGCGATCCCGGCCAGGGCGCGACGACGCGCATCGTCCAGGGAGGCGAAGACATCGTCGAGGATCAGTACGGGCTCACCGTCTCCGCCGTAGGCGTCCACGTCGTGGCGCAGCATCTCGTAGGAGGCCAGTCGCAGCGCCAGGGCCAGCGACCACTGCTCCCCGTGGGAGGCGAATCCCTTGGCGGGCAGTGCGTCCAGGAACAGCTCCAGGTCGTCGCGGTGAGCGCCCACCAGGTTGGCGCCCCGGTCGATCTCGCGGGCGTGCAGGTCACCCATGGCCCGCTCCAGGCGGGCGGCAACAGCGGCGGAGTCCGCCAACGACTCCTCAGCCGCCAGGAAGGCCGCCTCGGCGGTCGGATCAGGATCGGCGGTGCCCTCATGGGAGAGCAGGCTGGCGCGGTAGGCGATCCGGGCGACCGAGCGGCCCTCACTCACCCCGGCGTAGCACTCGGCGATCCAGGGTCGCAGGCGCTGCACGACGTCGACGCGGGCGCCGATCAGGCGGGCGGCCGCCGCCGCGAGCTGGGCGTCCCACACCTCCAGGGTGGACAGCATGGATGCGGTCGAGGCCCGGGAGGCGCGGGCGGACTTCAGCAGGCTGGCGCGCTGCGCGAGGATCTTGTCATGCTCCGCGCGCACACCCGCCAGTGCGGGGCGCAGGGTCACCGCCAGATCGTCCAGGAAGCGCCGACGCACACCCGGCTCGGCGCGTACCAGCGCCAGGTCCTCCGGGGCGAAGACGACGGTGCGCAGCACGCCGAGCAGGTCGCGTGGGCGGGCAGCGGAACGGTTGAGGCGGGCCCGGTTGGCCCGGCCCGCGATGAGTTCGAGCTCCAGGACGCTGGGGCGCTCGCCATGCACCACCTTGGCCCGGATGACGGCGCCGGCCGGCTGCGGAGTGCCGACCGGGGCCCGCCGCACCAGCGCCGTGTCCGTGCCGACCCGGTGGCTGGACAGCGTGGACAGGTATGCCACCGCCTCCACCAGGTTGGTCTTGCCCTGCCCGTTGGGGCCGATGAACGCCGTCGGCCCGGGCTGAAGCGCCAGGACCAGCTCGTGGAAGGAGCGGAAGTCGTCCAGTGCGAGGTCAGAGACGTACACGGCGGCCGTGCCCCCCTTGACCGATTCCCGACGGCGGACGCCCGCGGGTCTCCCTCTGCGTCAACCGCACCTGGCGATCTGCGCCGCTGGCAGCCGAAAGCATCTGGGCGGGAGCCGTCCTCAGGCGCCGAAGCGGATCGGCATGATCAGGTAGCGGAAGGAGGTGTCCTCCTCACCGCCGATGGCGCTCATACCGGTCAGGACCGCGGGCTTGGACGGGTGGGTGAAGTCGAAGCGCACGTAGGGCTGGTTGATGGCACCGAGGCCGTCTAGCAGGTAGGCCGGATTGAAGGCCGTGGCGATGTCCTCGCCCTCCAGGTGGGCGACCAGTTGCTCGGAGGCCTGCGCATCGTCTCCCTGCCCGGCGTCCAGCGCCAAGTTGCCCTCGGTGAAGGACATATGAATGGGAGCGGCCCGGTCGGCAACCAGGCTCACACGCCGCACTGCGCCCATGAGCTCCTCACGACCGACGGTGGCGTGAATGGTGGTGGACTCCGGGAACAGGCGCAGCACCGGCGGGTAGTCGCCGTCAGTGAGGAGGCTGGTGGTGCGGCGGCCGCCGGCCTCGAAGCCGATCAGGCTGGACGCGGCCGAGTCCGCCTGCGTGAGGGCGACCGTGACGTCGCCCGTCGACGTCAGGGACTTGGCGACGTCGGACAGGGTACGGGCCTTGAGCAGCGCGTGAGTCGACAGCTGCTCATCCTGCGGCTGCCAGGTCATCTCCCGCACCGCGAGCCGGTAGCGGTCGGTGGCCATGAGGGTGAGGGAGGCGCCGTCGACCTCCAGCTGCACGCTGGTCAGCAGCGGCAGGGTCTCATCACGGGAGGCCGCAATCGACACCTGGGAGACGGCCTCGGCGAGGTCGTGGGCGTCCACGGTTCCCGCAACCGCCGGCATCTGCGGCAGGGCCGGGTAGTCGTCGGCGGCCATGGCTGCGAGAGCGAATCGCGAGGCCCCGCAGGTCACGGTCACCTTGGTTCCCTCCACCTCCAGGTCCACCGGCTTGGATGGCAGGGCCTTGGCGATGTCAGCCAGGAGCCGGCCGGAGACGAGTACGACGCCCTCCTCCTCGACGTCGGCGGGAACCTCGCAGTGGGCCGATACCTCATAGTCGAAGGACGCCAGGACCAGGGAGGCGGCGGTCGCCTCCAGGCGGACGCCGGCGAGCACGGGTACCGGGGGACGGGCCGGCACGGAGCGTGCGGTCCAGGTGACGGCGTCGGCAAGGACGTCGCGGTCGACCCTGAGCTTCATGTGGTGCCTCCTCGGCGGCCGGGCATTGCCGGCGCGTGCGTGGTGTGAATCCGGTTTGCCGCTGAGTGTAGACGCATTGGCGGTAGTGCCGCACCGAGGGGTGCGCCGGGGCCCCGGAGCCCTGGTGCGGGCGATCCGGATGCGCGGTGAATGACAGGTCTGGTAGGGGTTGTAGGTGGTGTTGAAGCTGGGGAAAAGCCTCGTTTGCGGCGGCGTGGAGCGGTAGCGGGCTGTGGAATTACAAATTCGTGGTTCCGTGGACGACTCCGGCCGCCGGTGGATTGTTGTAGTTCCCCGGTTGGGCACTCCCCAGAAGACGGGCTGTAGTTCCACAGGTGCGTCGTGGTCGTCCACCGCCGCTCCGCAGCGCTGTCCACAACCGGCATGTACCAGCGGCTGTAGGGCCGTGGGGAGGCGTCGGGGCTTCGGTGCGTCAGGAGGCGGGGGTGGACTGGGCGGCCTGCTTGATGCGGGCAGTGAGCTCGGCTACATGGTTGTAGGTCTCGCGCCGCTCGGCCATCTGGGTGCGGATCTTCTTGTCCGCGCTCATGACGGTGGTGTGGTCGCGGCCGCCGAACTCGCGTCCGATCTGGGGCAGGGACATGTCGGTGAGCTCACGGCACAGGTACATGCCGATGTGCCGTGCGTGGACGATGGTGCGGGCCCGGTTGGCCGAGCACAGGTCATCGATGGTGATCCCGAAGTAGTCGGCGGTCTGGGCCATGATCAGCGCGGAGGTGATCTCCTCGCTGGCGGGGTCAGTGATGATGTCCTTGAGCACGAGCTCGGCGAGGGTGCGGTCCACCGGCTGCTTGGTCAGTGAGGCGAAGGCGGTCACCCGGATGAGGGCGCCCTCGAGCTCGCGGATATTGGTGGTGACCCGGCTGGCGATGTACTCCAGTACGTCGGGCGGC
Organism: Actinomyces procaprae; assembly: GCF_004798665.1. Lineage (NCBI taxonomy): Bacteria > Bacillati > Actinomycetota > Actinomycetes > Actinomycetales > Actinomycetaceae > Actinomyces > Actinomyces procaprae. The sequence continues at coordinate 1,129 of NZ_CP039292.1, read as the reverse complement.
AGGTCCAGTCCCTCGGCGCTGGCCTTGCGGGAGAGGATCGCGGTGCGGGTCTCGAAGTCCGGCGGCTGCACGTCCGCCAGCAGGCCCCACTCGAAGCGCGAGCGCAGCCGCTCCTCGAATCCTCCCAGCGCCTTGGGCGGCTGGTCGGAGGTGAGCACCACCTGCTTGTTGGCGGTGTGCAGGGCGTTGAAGGTGTGGAAGAACTCCTCCAGCGTCTGCTCCTTGCCCTGCAGGAACTGGATGTCGTCCACCAGGAGGATGTCGACCTCCCGGTAGCGGCGCTTGAAGGCGTCCATGCGGCCGTCGGCCACCGAGGCGATGAAGTCGGAGACGAATTCCTCGCTGGAGACGTACTTGACCCGGATCGACGGGTACAGGCTGCGGGCGTAGTGCCCGATGGCGTGAAGCAGGTGGGTCTTGCCCAAGCCGGATCCGCCGTAGATGAACAGCGGGTTGTAGGCCTTGGCGGGCGCCTCGGCCACCGCGATCGCGGAGGCGTGCGGCAGCCGGTTGGAGGAGCCGGTGACGTAGGTATCGAAGGTGTACTTCGGGTTCAGGTCGGCGTCGGCGTCGGGAACGGTCACGGACGGTGAGGGCTCGCCGGTCATGTAGCCCCCGACGGCGGAGGGGGGCTCGACGGCGGGCGCCGCCGGCGGCGTCGGAGCCGTCACCGCCGGGAGGGGGGTCTCGGGTATCTGCTCCACGACGGGCCGAGTCGTCAGGCGGATGGCAGGCGCGTCCGCGCGGTTGGTGAACGCGGGCCCGGAGGACTCCAGCGAGGTGTCGACGATGACCTCGAAGGGGACGTCGTAGCCGGCGACCCTCCGCAACGCCTGCGCGATCTGGTCGCGAGCGTTGTCAACGATGTTCCTGGCGAAGCCCGAGCCGACGATGAGGACGAGCGTGCCATCGACGTCGACGGCGCGGGTGGTGCGAATGATGGACAGCTTGCCCTGGCCGAGCTCGGCCGAGGCGGCAAGGACTTCGAGGGCCGAGCGCCACTGTGTCGTCGCTTCGTCGGCCACGACTGACTCCTGACTGACTGTTTGAGAACTGGTCGATGGTTGGGGTGGTTGACTTGATGATCGGCCGGTCGGCTGGGCGCCGGCTGGATGGATCCGCTGGGGGA